>JAWXUR010000097.1:0-7109 GCA_044426265.1 Clostridia bacterium | reverse complement strand
GTCGTCCGCAGACGACGGGAGGAGCGGAAACGGCGGTAAATTTGCCGTTTTTGCTTTGTTCAATCGATAACTTTTTATTTGTTTTTTGTTATCGATTTTGTGTTGATGTGATGGGGAGTTTTGCCGCCGTTCTTGGGAGCGGTAGAACCACTCCCCTACGGAGGTGGTGCACGAACTTTGTTCGTGATTTTTTTGTGTTATCGATTGTAAATTGATATAATTTATGGTTTGGTTCTCGTTCCCTGGGACGTCTGGGAAGCCGTCCCCTACGCAGGAAAAATTGAGATTTTTCCCTATTCAACACGCTTGACCACAGGTCGCCCCTACATTTATAATGCGTGCAACGCACGCCACCACAATTTTTCATTATTCATTTTTCATTTTTCATTGTGAGCGATAGCGAACTTTTTCCGCCACCACAATTTTTTAATTATCAATCTATTTTCCCTTAAGTTGCTTGCATTGAGGTCGCCCCTACGAGATTGGAAACTTTATTTAGATTTTACAAAAATATTACACAAGTTTTATTCACATAACTATTGAATTTTTATTAAATGTGTGGTATTGTATATAATAGATATGCGACGTTTGATTATTATATAATGAGAAAAAAGAAATATGGAGGAAATGCAAATGGCTAAAGAAAAAACTGCGGCGGCTGGGGAAAGCTCTTCGGCGCAAGCCGAATGTACGTTTGAACCGCAACACAAAATTGGAGTTAAAGAGGGCAGCGCCTATATGCTTGGCGATGCGGCTAATCTGTTTAATCTCACCTATGTTTCAAGTTATCTCAAGGTGTTTTTTACTGACGTGCTTAAAATTTCGCCTAGTCGTGCTGGCTGGCTCTTCATTTTCACCAGACTTTGGGACTGCATAAACGACCCGCTTTGGGGCGGAGTTGTTGCAAGGCACGCACCAAATAAAGACGGCAAATTTCGCCCTTATCTCAAATGGATGGCTATTCCAATGGGGCTTGCGACGATTTTATGCTTTGTGAATTATCAAAATTTCACTAGTAATCAAACTATTTTGCTTGTGCTTGCCTACGTAACTTACATAATTTACGGCATGATGTACACCGCCGTTAACATTCCATATGGCTCGCTCGCTTCGGTTATCACTGACGACCCTCACGGCAGAAACATTCTTTCAACGTTCCGCTCAATCGGTGGCGGTGTTGGTGGCGCTGTTGTTTCACTTCTCGCACCGATGATTATTTATGTCAGCAGCGGTACAACAAACGAAGTCACAGGCAATGAAACTCAAGTTGCAGACGGCTCAAGAATGTTTTATTTTGCGCTCGCCATGGGCGTACTTTCAACAATTTTTTATTATCTTTGCTTCAAAACAACAAGAGAGCAAGTGCCATCAGAAGCTG
The DNA here is from genome assembly GCA_044426265.1 of Clostridia bacterium. Lineage (GTDB taxonomy): Bacteria > Bacillota > Clostridia > Oscillospirales > Acutalibacteraceae > UBA6857. The sequence continues at coordinate 5,731 of JAWXUR010000097.1, read as the reverse complement.
AGCCAAAAGTTGACATGAAAAAGACCTATAAAGGATTGCTCAAGTCAAGACCATTCATGTCAATCGCTGTCGCTGGCGTACTCATCAGCGGCCAACTTCAATTCAATTCTTACAACACATATTTATATAAAAACTATTTCGAAAACACAAACTTAAGCATAGTTGGCACAATCTGCAACTATTTGCCAATGGTTATTCTCATTCCATTTATTCCAAAACTCGTTAAGCGTTTCGGTAAAAAAGAACTGTGCGAAAAGTCATCAGTTTTCGCCGCAATTTCGGCGGTACTGCTCGCTTTCCTCGCCAATAACGACAACTTCCTCGCTGGAATGTCAAACGGCATCTTCCCTGCTTGGCTGTTTATGCTCTTCCTCTTTGCAATCGGTACTGGCTACACTTTCGTGAGCCTGACTTGTTGGGCAGTACTCATGGACGTTATCGACTTTCAAGAGTTTAAAACTGGAATTCGAAACGAAAGCGCAATTTATGCGGTGTACACCTTTGCAAGAAAGCTCGGTCAAACCATCGCTGATGCTTCTGGGTTATTCTTGCTGCAATGGGCTGGCTATGATGCCGATATCGCCTCGCTTGGGTTTATCGATGGTGTAAGCCAACGAATCATGCTCATTTGCACGATTATTCCTGCCATTGTTTACACCGGTGTTTTCTTGCTGATGAAGTTTGGTTACACGCTAACTAAGAGCGAACTTGTTCCGATTTATGATCATATTAATGAGAAACGAGCACTTGAGCAAGCTGCGGTTGAGGGATAATAAACTAATTTAAAAAAGCTTGAATAGCTAATATAATATGACATCTTCAAAGCTGAAATTGAAACTGCTTTGAAGATGTTTTTTTGTTAAATTTGGAAAAATGTGTAAAAATATGATGAAAATGCAGAAAAATGTGTAAAAGACAGCTTAAAAACACGGAAAAATGTGTAAAAATGGGTTTAAAAAGTGGGTAAAAATGTGTAAAAGTCTTGATTTTAGGGATAGTATATGATAGACTAGTAATATAACTTATATTTGGGGGTATGTATATGCATAGAAATAAAATGAGTGAGCTTGTTGAATGGAAAAACAGTGAAGAAAGAAAGCCGCTAATTATTCGTGGTGCAAGGCAAGTTGGTAAAACTTGGCTTATGAAAGAATTTGGAAAACTTCATTATGAAAATTATGTTTATTTCAACTTTGATGAAGAAGAAGAGTTATCTTCAATTTTCCAAAGCAATAAAAATCCCACCAGAATTATTGAGCTATTGAGTTTGCTTTCAAATCAAAAAATCAATCCAACTAAAACTTTAATTATATTTGATGAAATTCAAGAATGCTCGGCGGCTTTAAATTCTTTGAAATATTTCAAGGAAAACGCAAATGAGTACCACGTTGTTGCGGCTGGAAGTTTGCTTGGAACACTGTTAGCTCAACCTAAATCATATCCAGTTGGAATGGTTAATTTAATGTCACTTTATCCGCTAAAATTTGATGAGTTCTTAGCGGTGATAGATGAGTCATTATATAAATATTATTTGAGCATAAAAAAAGATACAGTAATAGAAGAAATTTTTCATAACAAACTCATTGAAGCTTATAACTACTATCTAATCATAGGCGGTATGCCTGAATGCGTTGTTAGCTGGGCAAAATATAAAGACCCAGCGAAAATCACTCAAATACAAAAAGAACTTATTAGTATATATGAAAATGACTTTGCAAAACACAATGGTAAAGTTAATAGTGGCAGAATTTTAATGATCTTTCGCAGCATTGTTTCACAACTTGCCAAAGAAAATGGAAAGTTTATCTATGGTTTAATTCGTCAAGGCGCAAGAGCTAGAGAGTTTGAAGATGCTATCGAGTGGCTAGTGTCTGCTGGAATGCTCAACAGAGTTTATAATGTCACAAAAACCGAGCACCCACTTTTAGCTTTCGAGAAATTAAGCCACTTTAAATTATACATTTTTGACACCGGTATTTTAAAGCAAATGGCTGGCATAGATAATTCTTCACTTTTATTGCAATCAGATTTTCAATTTAAGGGAGCAATAGCCGAGAATTTCATATTGCAACAAATAAATGACCAGTTCGAAACACAGCCACATTATTATTCAAACAAGCAAATCGAATTAGATTATTTAATTCAATATGGCGCAGATATTATTCCTATCGAAGTGAAAGCAGGCGCAGATAACTCTGCGGCTAGTTTTAAAAATTATATAAAAACAAACAAGCCAAAATTTGCAATTAGATTTTCTAAAATGAACTATAAAAAAGATGGAGAATTTACTAATATTCCGCTTTATTTAGCGAGCAAAATTAATGAGTTGATTTAATAATAATTTGACTTTAATATATTTCGGTGGTATACTTTTGATATAAACTCTAAACATAGGAGAGATATCATGAACAAAAAAAATAAAGGTTTTCAAATTCGCAATAGTACAACCGATTTTTTAGTTTTTACAAAAGATTCCAAAGAAGATGGAATTGAAGTGAGAGTACAAGACGGCGATGTTTGGCTCACTCAAAAAGCTATTGGTGAACTTTTTGACGTTGACAGAAGTGTTGTTTCAAAGCATTTAAAAAATGTTTTTTCTACAGCTGAGTTAGATGAAAATTCAACTTGTGCAAATTTTGCACAAGTTGCCGATAATGGAAAAACCTATCAATATAAATTTTATAATTTAGCTGCAATTATCGCTGTTGGATACAGAATAAACTCCGAGCGAGCAACGAATTTTCGCCAATGGGCAACAAGAGTTTTATCAAGCTTCACAAAGCAAGGCTATGTATTGGATAAACAAAGATTAATTGCTGGACAAATTTTTGACGAAGATTATTTCGACCACTTGATTTCAGAAATTCAAGAAATTAGAGCAAGTGAAAGACGTTTTTATCAAAAAATAACTGATATATACGCAACTGCCGTTGACTATTCTTTAGATAGCAAGATAACAAAAGAATTTTTTTCAGCAGTACAAAATAAAATGCACTTTGCAATTCATGGAAACACTGCGGCACAAGTTATTGTCAACAGAGCTAATCACGAAAAAGAGCATATGGGGTTGACTTCTTGGAAAAATGCGCCTGACGGAAAAATCGTCAAAACCGATGTCAGTATCGCTAAAAATTATTTGTCGAATGACGAATTAGGGGAACTCAACGAAATCGTTACAATGTATCTTGATTATGCTACTAGACAAGCACGCCAAAGAATACCGATGACAATGCAAGATTGGGCAGAAAAATTAGATGCGTTTCTTAAATTCAATAATGCTCAAATTCTTCAAGATAAAGGCACGGTTAAGGCAGAAATTGCAAAAGCTTTTGCCGAAAGTGAATTTGAGAAATATAGAGTTATACAAGATAGCTTATATCAAAGCGACTTTGATCGTTTGTTTTTAGAGCTTGATTGAGCTTGTGAGATGTATTTTTGCGTGTTATAAGGCTAAAAATATATTATTATATTAATAAAAAATTTCCTAAAAACAACTATTGATTATAAGTAAAAACGCTGTTAATTTATATGAGATAAATTTTTATCCTGTATGAATTAACAGCGTTTTGTTGTTTATTTTATCAAAGTTGACAATTGTTAACACAAAATTCAAAAAAAAAAAAAAAAAAAAAAAATAGATGTTACACTTATTATTATTCAACATATTTTCGTATTAATTTAATATTAGATATTTTGAATATTTTACTATTTACAGCAAATTAACTAAGAAAGGAGGGTGTATTATGACTGAAGTTTTAATATTGTTGGTATTATCTGTAATATTTCTGTTGGGCTCTATACTCACTCTAAGCACACTCGGTAAAAACTACAATAAAGAACAATTAGCAAAACGAGGAATGATAGGAAGTTTGATAAGTTCTTTTTTTGGAGGTTTTGTGCTTTGTCTTATAATCACTATTATTTTTATAGTGCTAATTATAAAAGACGGTAAATCAATCACGCAAGAAAACAATCCAAATATCACTAATAACCTAAGTAATCAATAAACTAATTAGCGACAGTAAATTAAGTATTATACTCAAAGACACTTAATTTAATCTTGTCGCTAATTTTTTTCATTCCTGCAACCAAGCGAGATGGCAAAGCCAGCAAGCGAGTAATCAAGCAAAAAAGCAGAAAATTAAAAATAGTCGAGAATGCGTGCGATTCAGCTTTTGGCGGTGCACGGCTGTACATAGGTACGCCGTGTATCGCCAAAAGCTGAAAGCCGCCAAACAGCAAAGATGTTTGGCGGCGCTCGTACGTATTATCGGCTATTTATCAATCACTTGTGTAAGCCATGAGTGCTACTTGTCTAGCACGTTTGATAGCTGTTGTGAGTTCACGTTGGTGACGAGCGCAAGCGCCTGTTACACGACGTGGTAAGATTTTAGCTCTGTCAGATGTAAATTTACGAAGTTTTGCTACGTCTTTGTAGTCAATTTCGTCAGCTTTATCTACGCAAAAAGCACAAACTTTTCTACGTGGTTTTCTGTTTGAGCGATTACCTTTTTCATATGCCATGATGAGATCCTCCTTGTTTAATATTTTTAGTTGCATTTTTTCAGCAGAAAATTAGAATGGTAAATCTTCGTCGTCAGTGATTTCTTCGAAATCATTTTGCATCGCATTTTGATATGCAGGAGCTGGAGCTGAATACGCTTGAGGTTGAGCAGCTGGAGCACCATAAGCTGGAGCTTGGTTGCCATAACCCCCTGCTGGAGCTTGACGTTGGCTTTCTGCTTTTGAACCGCAGAAACTAACTTCTCTAGCGTTAACTTCGAAAGCATAACGCTTAGCGCCTGTTTTATCTTCATAAGTGCGAGTTTGAATTGAACCTTGAAGAGCAATCATTGATCCTTTAGTGAAATATTTGCAAACGAAGTTTGCAACGTGCTCCCAAGCAACAATATTGATAAAATCTGCACTTCTTTCTGCGCCAGCTGAAACTCTTTTGTCAACAGCAACTGTGAAAGAGCAAACAGATTTACCGGTTTGTGTGGTTCTGAGTTCTGGGTCAGCAGTTAAGCGTCCCATAAGCACTACATTATTGATCATGATAATTCCCTCCTTATTTCTTGATTGTTAAAGTTGCGAGGATACCCTCGGTGATTCCAACGATACGATTAAATTCTGCTGGGAATGATGGTTCGCATGAGAAATTGATGAGTACGTAGTAACCGTCGTTTTGATAGTCAATAGCGTAAGCGAGTCTACGTTTACCCCATTCATCAACACTTGCGATTGTACCATTTGCTTCAATAAGTGAAGTAAATTTCTCGATTAAAGCTTTTACGCTTTCTTCGCCGTTAGCAACTGAAAATACTAACATTGTCTCGTAATTGTTCATTTTTGACACCTCCTTATGGACTCTGGTTGTGCATTTAGGCACAACAAGGATATCGCAAAATATATTGCGACAACTGATTATAGCAAACAAAACCAGACTTGTCAAGGGGTTTTATTTGTTTTTTTGATTTAATCCAAAACATTTTAGTTTTCGTTTTTTGCCGTACAGCTCACTGCGTGAGCGTTTGTTTGGTGAGGTTGTGCAAATGACGCTAACATTGTGGTGGCGGCAACATGGCAAGGGGAGGGCACGCCCCCAATGCAAGCAACTTAAGAGGAAAATTACCACTCACCTCGTAGGGTCGACCCTCATAGTTGGGAACTTAAGGATTTTTCATGTTATTTATTATAGTGTAGGGGCGAGCTGTGCTCGCCAGAAAAT
>JAWXUR010000096.1:0-7240 GCA_044426265.1 Clostridia bacterium | reverse complement strand
CTTTTTTTGTTTTTCTTTTTTTCCAGAAAAAAAGAAAATGCCATTTTTTTGGTTACTTTTTTTGGGCAAGCAAAAAAACGTAACGCCCCTGCGGCAGCAGAAACGTGACTAACAACATCAACAAAAGTAAATATAAAACGAAAACTTCCCACAACCACAAACGTAAGAACGGCAGAAACATCAACCAACACGCAAACGCAAAAACGATAACACAAAACCCAAACCATTACATAATCAATGAAATTACAAAAATGAGAAACAAGGAGGAGTAGAACCCTACCCTACGGTTACAAAAAATATTTCCCAACATATATCAAATCAATAAGCTTAATTTTAAAAATAAAACCGATTACGTCGCTTTCATTTATCAAACGCTTAAATTTTTTCTTATAAAACCAATTATGCAGCGTTAAAAATAATTTTATTCAATGAAAACCGCTTTTTTTATGTCCTAAATCCGCTTTTATAAGCTAAAATCAACCTCACTTTAGCCGATTAACGCATTACAGCACATAAAAATAGCTCAAAAGTGTATCATATAATACACTTTTGAGCATTTCTTACCTATCCTATACTTTTTTAGCATTTCCCAAAGAAAAATTGGTGATTTTTATGCGATTTTTACACTTTAAAACCATATTTTCAAGTGCTAATATGTTGTTTATTCATATTTTATGAGTAGCATTTCAAAAAAAGCCGAGAAAAAAGGATATCGTAGATTTTACGATATCCTTTTAATGTGTTTTGATGACTTTCTTAAATTAATGCATTAGCATAATTCAAGAAATTAAAGCTAATTTTCAATTAATATAATAGTACAAATGAGCAATCAAATAAGTTGAAAATCAACTATCTTAGACTTCCCTTGCCTATTGCTTTTTCACTTTTACTTATTACTTGAATTAATAAGCCTTGCCCCAACAAACCATGTGCTCGGCTTTTTTGCCGCAGCATACGCAAGTTTCAGCAATTTCTTCACTATCAAATGGAATGCAGCGTGAGCCAACACCAGTGATTTCTTTCACTTTGTCTTCACACTCTTCATCACCACACCACATTGCATAAACGAAACCATCGCCTTTTTCTTCGAGTGTTTTTGTGATGTCGTCCATTGATGTGCATCTATATGTTTTGCTCTCACGGTTAGCGAGAGCCTTGTTGTAAATCGCAGTGTTTACCTCTTCGAGTTTCGCAGAAACTGTACTTGCCAAATCTGAAAGAGCAACGAAAGATTTTTCACGATCGATGCGAGTAACAACGACACATTGATCGTTTTCGATGTCACGAGGTCCAATCTCAATTCTAACTGGAACACCTTTCATTTCGTACTCTGAGAATTTCCAGCCAGGGCTGTTGTCACTATCGTCAAGTTTAGCACGAATGCCAGCTTTGAGAAGTGTTTCTTTGAGCTCGTTTGCTTTTTCAAGCACGCCAGCTTTATGCTGAGCAACTGGAATGATCACAGCTTGAATTGGAGCAACGTGAGGTGGAAGCACAAGACCATTATCGTCACCATGAGTCATGATGAGAGCTCCGATTAAACGAGTTGTCACGCCCCATGAAGTTTGGTGTGGATATTCAAGTTTGTTTTGCTTGCTTTGATATGTGATATCAAAAGCTTTAGCGAAACCATCACCGAAATAATGTGATGTACCAGCTTGAAGAGCCTTGCCATCGTGCATGAGAGCCTCAATTGCATATGTTGAAACAGCACCAGCGAATTTGTCGCTTTCTGTTTTCTTGCCTTTGATTACAGGCATAGCGAGATATTTTTCGCAAAAAGTTGCGTAAACATCGAGCATTTTCTCTGTTTCGTGGATAGCTTCTTCACCAGTTGCATGGATTGTGTGACCTTCTTGCCACAAAAATTCACGAGAGCGAAGGAAAGGACGAGTTGTTTTTTCCCAGCGAACAACGCTAACCCATTGGTTATAAAGTTTAGGAAGATCTCTATGAGATTGAATGATATTTGCATAGTGCTCACAAAACAGAGTTTCTGATGTTGGGCGTACGCAAAGTCTTTCTTCAAGTTTTTCGTTTCCGCCATGAGTTACCCAAGCAACTTCAGGAGCGAAGCCCTCAACGTGATCTTTTTCTTTTTGAAGAAGTGATTCAGGGATAAACATTGGCATGCAAACATTTTCGTGACCTGTTTCTTTAAACATACCATCTAAAATGCGTTGAATGTTTTCCCAAATAGCGTAGCCATATGGACGAATTACCATGCAGCCTTTTACGCTTGTGTATTCTATAAGTTCAGCTTTTTTAACGATGTCGGTGTACCACTTTGCGAAATCTTCGTCCATTGAAGTGATAGCTTCGACCATCTTTTTTTGATTAGCCATAATATTTCCTTTCGTTTGTGTATTATTATTATAATGTAGTGAACGGTCTTGACCGTTCAATTTTGCCGCTACATCTCATTACAATAATATTTATCAAATTTCCATTTTAATGGATTTTCATCGATATATTGCCAAATTTTTTGATATGATTTTTCATTTCGAATTATATGATCATGAAATGACTTTTGCCAAACATTTTGATTAGGATCTATTTCGTGTATTAATTTTGATACACCAGATTTATATAGTCCTATTATTGTAGAAATTGTAGGGAACGGTCTTGACCGTTCCAATTCGCCATTACATCTCATTAAAATGATAATATGAATATGATTAGGCATTACGACATATTTATCTATTTCTACACAAGGAAAATGTTTTTCAATATTCTTTAGTTCGTTTTCAGCTATTATTCCATATTGCGTTAACTTGAAAATGGAACGGTCAAGACCGTTCCCTACGAGTTGACTAAAAATTTGATTTTGGTTGTGAGAGCAAATAGTTATAAAATAAACACCACATTGTGAGTAATTATAATTAGTTAATCTCATACGTTTTCTATATTTAAATTCCATAGTTTCAATCCCACTTTTGCTATTTAACAAAAATAAAATATCGTGTAGGTACAGCCTTGTCTGTTCCATGTTGGGTTTGCGCTAACCCTTTGGAACGGTCAAGACCGTTCCCTACAAATCATAAATTATAATTTACATATCAAAAATCAACAAGTTCATCAACCCTTAAGCCTTGCGAACCCCAATAGTAACTTCGCCATCACCAACAGCAACAGTTTTAGTTAAATCAGCATCAGCCATAACTTCAAACTCAATACCTTGAGCCAAAAGTTCACTAGCCATGTGAGCTGTGTTATCTTTAAGTGTTTCAATAAGTCCAGCGTTTTCACTTGTGAAGCTCATGATAACTTTTTGTTCAACTTCATAACCAGCTTCTTTACGAATAACTTGGCAAAGGCGAACAACGTCACGAACCATGCCCTCTTTAGTGAGAGCCTCAGTGAGAACAACGTCAAGAGCAACAACTGTTTTCGATTGACATTCAGCTGAAACAATGCCAGCTTTTGTCTTAGACATAATTGTGAAAATTGAAGCATCATAAGCTTCGTCGAAACCAGCAACGCTAACTGCTTCGCCAGCTTGAGCGGCAGCGGTGTACGCAGCCATTTCATCAGCACTTGCAGCTTCGAGAGCTTGTTTCATTTTGTTAACGTGTTGTTTAAGCACAGCGCCAGCAACTTTGAAGTTAACTGTTAAATAGCTATCTTGAAGCACGTCAATATTTGTGATATATTCAATTTCTTTGATGTTAAGTTCATCTAAGATGATTTTTTCAAACATTGAAATTTTAACTTTTTCAGCATCGTCACAGCAAACGAAAAGTTTTGCAAGTGGTTGACGAACTTTGATTTGATGTTCATTTCTAAGGCGCATTGCAACTGCGATAACTTCACGAGAAGCAGCAGTTTGAGCAAGAATACCATCATCAGAAAGACCTTCAATCTTAGTTGGCCAATCGCTCATGTGAACTGAAAGCTCGCTGTCAGGAAGTACACGGCGAGTGAGATCTTGCCAAATTGATTCTGTCATGAATGGAATGATTGGAGCCATAACTTTCACGCAGGTGTTAAGTGCAGTGAACAGTGTGTAGTAAGCAACCATTTTATCAGCAGCATCTTCAGTTTTCCAAAAACGTCTTCTGTTAGTTCTGATGTACCAGTTTGAAATATCATCAACGAAGATTTCAAACTCTTTGATCACGTTGTACGCTTTGAAATCGTCCATTTGAGCAGTTGCTTTGTCAATGAAGTCATTTGTGCGAACGAGTAACCATTTATCTGTAACATTAAGATCAGCAAGGTTTAACTTGTAATCTTTAAAGCTAGGATTATCGATTTTTGCGTAGGTTTCGAAGAAAGTGTAAATATTCCAGAAAGAAAGGAGTTTTCTTCTTGCTTCGTCACCGAGGTTATAACCGAAACGAACGTCATTTGCAACTGAAGCGCCAGCGTACATATAACGAACAGTGTCAGCGCCGATTTTTTCAGCAGCTTCGTCAAATCTAATCATGAAACCAGTTTTTGAGAATTTTGAACCGTCTTCAGAAATAACGCTTGAGTGGCAAAGTGCACGAGTATAAGGTGCGCAGTCTTCAAGAACAGTGCTCATGAAGAGCATTGAGTAGAACCAAAGGCGTACTTGCTCACGCATTTCAACGATCCATTCAGCTGGGAAGTTTTTCTTCCATTCTTCTTTATCTGTGAAGTAGCCAGTTGTTGAGTAAGGTACGATACCAGCATCGAGCCAAACGTCACCAATTTCGCTAACACGTTTAACAGGTTTTGAGCACTTAGGACATTTGATGAGAACATCGTCAATCCAAGGTCTATGAAGTTGAGGAAGAGCGTCAACCTCATCAGGGTTAACAGCGTGCTCTTTAAGTTCAGCCTTGCTGCCAATTACATGGATATTGCCGCAGTCTTCACACACATAAAATGGAAGTGGCATACCATAATAACGTTTACGAGAGATATTCCAGTCGCCCATGTTGTTGAGCCAGTCTGCCATACGTTTACCGTTTGATTCAGGCTCCCATTTGATGCTTTCAGCATTTTTGATAAGGCGAGGTTTAAGCTCGGCAGTTCTAATGTACCAAGCTGGAACAAGTCTATAAAGAACTTCGTGTTTACATCTCCAGCAAACAGGATATGAATGCTCGTGAGGTTTAACCATATAAAGTTTACCACGGCTTTCAAGCTCAGCAAAAACTTCGTCAGCGATATCAGAAGTACTTTTGCCAGTGAAGAAACCGAAACCTTTAAGGAAAACACCAGTGTCATCAATTGGCATAACTTCTTTTAAGCCAAGACGTTTGCCGAGTTCATTATCTTCAACACCGCAACCAGGAGCGATGTGAACTACGCCAGTACCCTCACTTGCATCAACATCTTCCCAAGCAACAATTTTATGCTCGAAACCTTGTTGAGCCTCAAGCTCAGGGAAGCAAGTGTCATAGTGTTTACCAACAAGTTCGCTACCTTTAATGATGCCGAGAACTTGGAGTTTATCATCACCAAGATATTTGATAGCATCTTTACCTAAGATAAGAGTGCAATCATCACTTTTAACTTTAACTTCAGCATAGTCAATTTCAGGGTTAACTGCGAGAGCTACGTTTGAAGAAAGTGTCCAAGGAGTAGTTGTCCAAACAACGATTTTGCTGTTCATTCCCTCAACTGGAAGTTTGAAGAAAACAGAGTTATGAGTGATAGTTTTATAAGAACCAGTCATTTCGTGTTCTGAAAGCGAAGTTCCGCAACGAGGACACCAAGGCATTGGTTTATATTCTTTTTGAATCCAGCCGTTATTGTCGCAAGTTTTGAGGAAATGCCAAATACCAGCGATATTTTGGTCTGTGTTTGTGTAATAAGAATTATCCCATTGCATCCATTGACCAAGACGTTTTGATTGCTCAGTGATGATGCCAGAGAATTTTTCAACACGCTCAATACACTTATTAGTGAATTTATCCATGCCATAATCTTCGATATCTCTTTTAGTTTCAAAGCCGAGTTCTTTTTCAACTTCAACTTCAACCCAAAGACCTTGAGAGTCGAAACCATTTTGGCAACGGCAATCGTAACCTTGCATGTATTTATACTTAATGAAAGTATCTTTCAAACTTCTGCCCCACGCATGGTGGATACCCATAGGGTTATTCGCAGTGATTGGACCATCGATAAAACGGAAACGCTCGTGACCCTCATTTTTAGCTTTTCTCAAATCATAGCAAGCGTTAGCTTCCCAAAATTCAAGCATTTTATGTTCCATATCAATGAAACTGTTTTTGTTTTCTAATTCTGCCATTATGTAAACCTCCAAAGTGATTTTATTTATCTATACATTTATTAATTATACCTAAATTAACGGATATATGCAAGGCATTTCAAGAAGTTTTTTAAAGTTTTCCACATTATTTTTCATTAGTTAGCAAAATTCACCCAAGCAAACAAGTTTTGCTTATTTGGTTGTACATTTTTTTGCGGTTAACCGCAAAAAAAGAAACGCCCCCAACGCAAATTAACCGCTAACTTACAAACGATAAATCTAAAATTTTGTTATCGATTGAAATTTGATATGCTGGTAAATTCATCGCCGTTCTTGAACCCTCCGTCACGGACGTTGTCCGTGCCACCTCCCTCGAGAGGGAGGCTTTAAAGGGAGCTGTCAGCGAAGCTGACTGAGGGTTCAAGAACGGCAACAAAATTCCCATTATATCAAATTTAAATCGATAACAAAAAATTGTTTTTCCATCTCGTAGTGTCACCGCTGCTGATGTTTAGCAAACATCAATCGTAGGGTCGATTCACGAATTGACCGAAACTCAAAATTCATGTAACCTTGCGGGCGATTCATGAATCGCCCCTACAATTTAAATGTATCGTTATCGATTTAACATTGTGGTAACGGAAAACTCACCGCCGTTCTTCGGGAGGGGAAACCCCTCCCCTACGCAAAAATTTAAAACGCCACCAAAAACAAAAAACCAACGGCAACAAAAATTTAAAAATAAACAAAAAACCAAAAATAAACCACGTAGGGGAGGGGTTTCCCCTCCCAAGAACGATGGCAAAATGTCCCACAAAAACAATATAAAATCGATAACACCAAAAAAACAACCCAATTCCCAAAAAATCCTACAAATGAACGCTAAAAAAACCAAAGAAAAACATCAAACCAAAAATCCAGTACCAACAAAAAAAAGCCACCGCAGTGCGAGAGGATTTTCAAGGACACTTCCTTGAATGCTTTTTTTGTTTTTCTTTTTTTCCAGAAAAAAAGAAAATGCCATTTTTTTGGTTACTTTTTTTGGGCAAGCAA
>JAWXUR010000095.1:0-7266 GCA_044426265.1 Clostridia bacterium | reverse complement strand
GACGATAGGAGATTTCGTTCGCTGCGGCGAACGACTTAAGGCTCTGCCTTAAGAAACCGCAATTTTTTAAAAAAATTGAGTAAAATTTTACATGTTTTTTCCTTAAGTTGCTTGCATTGGGCACGACCCTACGAGATTAAAAATAACGCTAATCAACACGCTTATCCAGTATGCAAGATATCACTAACCAACATCAAACAAAACAAGCAAATTATGCCACGAAAATCCGAAAGTTCTTGCTACATATAATGGAAAAAATAACGATAAATTAACCTTAAAACAATAATATAACAAACACTGCCTTTTCATTATATATATATATTGTACATCTGTGTAAAAACTGTTTATTTTTAATGGAAAAACAACAAATCACTTAAAAATATAAATCTTTTTTTGTGCTTATTAATATTTTGTTAATTGACCAAGGCTCGAGTTTATGATATAGTTATAGGTGACTATTGATTAACACTGTTAATTAAGTATATAGGCTATATTTAGCAGTAAATAATATGAAGTTAACGAGAAACAACAAGCAGAAAAAAGTAAAACTGCAATAAACTCAAATTGAAAAAGTCGAGGGGGTTGATTATTATCAATAACGAAGGCTTATTAAATGATACGCTCAGTGCGCTAGCACTGCTGTACAAAACAAAAGCACTGAAAAATGTTTTGTCGATTCTTTCAGGTGAAACGTTTATCTTGGCTCATTTAAATGATTTAGGCGGAAAAAGCACGCCGAGTGCCTTAGCTCAAAATTGCGATTTCACGCCGTCAAGGCTTTCAGCAATTATTAAAGCACTTGAAGCGAAAAATTTTATCAATAGAATTGAAAATGAAAATGATAAACGCTCAATTTTAGTTCAAATCACTGATACTGGCAAGGTTTTCATTGAAAATAAAGTTGAAAAAATTTCCTCACACACGATGTTTGTTATTCAAAGTTTGGGGGAAGAAGATTCGCAGCATTTTGTGAGGATAATCAATAAAATTCTTGAGGCTGAACAACAAATAAGTGAAGATGAATTGATTTTGGCGAAAAATGAAGAAAAAGAAACTATAAATATATAAACATAGATTTTTAACAGGAGAAGTAAGTAATAACAATTATGGAAAATCAAAAAACTAACGAAAACAGAAATTCAAATGAGGTGGTAGTTGTGAAATCAAGTAAAATTTTAAGAAAAGCTATTTGTGTTTTTCTTTGTGTAGCAATTATGATTATGCCGCTTACACAAGCTGCATCGGCTTTGGTTGTGTATCCAATCGGTGTAACAGAGGCAAAAGCTGAAGAATCTATCGGCAAAACAGACATTTTAATCGAAAGCGTTGTTGATGAATTAACTGGTGGAACTCTCGCTGAACTTATCATGCCAGAGCTATATCAAAGTAATGCACTTTCAGGCATTATGGTTGTTATCTATCAAGCAATGATGGAATATGAATCAACCATGTCAACTATAGGAATTGACATCTCAGTTTCAGGTGTTGCTTCAAAACTTTCAGCTTACCCTGAAGTTTATGCAAAACTTATGGAGTTTTCAACAACATCTTGGGATTATGTTGATCTTGGAGATGCAAACTGGAACTTAACAGATAAATATGAATTTGCAAGCGCTGTTGCTGCTATGTTATCACCTTTAAATGATGTACTTTATGCTCTTTTGTGTAATGGTACTTACTCTTTCGGCTCAATTCTCATATTTAATAACTTAGTTAGCTTTTCAGGCGATTACGGCTATGAAAACACAATCATTCCTCTTCTTGAAAACTTTGGCTGCGTTTACATTAAAGATGCAACCGAGTTTTACACTCAAGCTGAAGCTGATAAAAACACAATGATTTCAAACATTTTGTTAGACCTACTATATTTCGCTGAAGAAATTCTTGCCGCTCCTGCTCAAATGCTTAGTGAAAATCTTCCAAACATCGTATATTTCTTGTTGTACGGCGGATTCACCGATGTTATGGAATCACTTATCTCACCAGCAACAGTGGCTGTTTTAGGTTTAGATATGACAGAATCACTTATGTCATCTCTCACCGATACTTTTGAAAATCCATTGTCTTTCGCCGAAACGGACGACTTTGACGAGATGCTTTCAAGCCTCACAGGCGACAGCGGTTTTGAGCTTGCACCATTAGATTTTGAACAAATGGCAAATTGTGGTACTGTGGTTGATGGCAAAGTTGTTTCAAACACCTCAGATGCATTCATTTTAATCTTAACCTTTATCATTGACACATTTAAGCTCAATCAAGATAGTATCGCTTTGATGGCAGGTGATGAAGGGTCAGAAATTGTTAACTCGCTCACATCTCTTTTTGACATAAGCACTAGCGATTTAATCGCAGTTATTGTTAACTTGCTCACTTCATATGAGGGAACAACAAACAATTATAGATGGACATATTCAAACTACACGGCGACAGAAGTGACTTATTCAACTTATGTTACAACTGATAACGCACTCACAATGGTTAATGGCTTAGATGCTGTTATCGATGAACTCATGCTTGAAACTGGCGCTGAGGAATCACTTAGCGACACAATCTCTAAGGCGATTTATTCGAATAACTTGGTGACGCTTTTGGCAACAACGATTTATTCGCTGTTTGCAACCGAAGAAGTTAGCCAAATTGTTGGCCTTTTAGGCATACCAACCACAACAAGCGGTTTAGCAAGCTATCTTAGCGCAAGCCAATTCACTGCTGCAAAAGAAACACTCACCTCTGTTTCATCATGGGAAGAGTTAGACGGCGTTGAAATTGACTGGGGCTTTGAAGATGGCAGCAAAGAAGGATTCATCACCGCTGCAACTTATGTGCTGCTTCCTCTCACAGACATTTTCTATATGATTTTGGCTGAGGGCAATATCACCCTTTTTGATGCGATTGACCTTTACGGTAGTAACGGATATGAAACTGGAATTATTCCACTTTTAGAAAACTTCGGCGTTAGCGCTGATAGTATCAAAACTTATGAGGAATACAAGGCAACTGCCTCAACTTCTCAAGGTATCACTGACATTTTAAATTCACTGTGCTCATTAATCGATCAGCTCATCGCTGCTCCGGTTTACACAGCAACAGCAATCATTCCAAATATAGTTTACTTCCTTGAAAATGATGGACTTACAAACTGTATTGAAAATCTGCTTTATCCTATCACTTATATCGCAGAAACTCTTGGCATTGATGACATTCTTGACACCTATTTATCTGATTTCACAGATGTTGACGTACTTGATTCACTCACATCTGCGATTCCAGAGTTTATCGAAGGTCTTAGCTTTGAATCAATCGATTTAACAGCTTATTCAAGCCTGGGCACTCTTGTTGAACTCGATAGCAAGGCGACTTACTTAGGCGAGGCAACAACTAGAATGTATGTTCAAAGTGACCAAAGTGCAGTTTTAGTTACTCTTATGAGATACCTTGTTGATCTAATGAAAATCCCTGGTAACGATTCATTTTTGACTTCACTCATGTCTGGCATGACGTCAAGCAATGAAATGTTTACTAGTTTTACTGATGGAATTACGACACAGCTTGCAACAATGTCAACAGATGAAATGATTTCTTGGTTTTATTCATTGTTCTTCCAAGAAAGAGTTGTTGAAGATGTTGTAGTTGAAGAAGAATATGTTCCAACGATTGTTTATGAAGAAGATAGTTCAATCAGTCCAGCAGTTTTATTTGCAATCTTTTTAATCATTGCTTCTGGCGGAGTTATTTTGTTTCTCAGAAAAGATAAAATCAAAGCTGTTATTAAAAAAAGTAAAGATAAACAACAAAAAATAAAAGAAGAAAAATTATCATAGGAGGTACTAGACATTGCTGATTTTAAAAGACATAGTCAAAGATTATGTGACTGGCGATACCACTGTTAGAGCGCTTAAAAATGTTAACATCAACTTTCGTGAAAGTGAATTTGTTTCAATCTTAGGCCCATCTGGTTGTGGTAAAACAACACTTCTCAACTTAGTTGGCGGCTTGGATCAATACACAAGCGGCGATTTAGTTATCAACGGAAAATCAACAGACTCATTTTCAGACACAAACTGGGATACCTATCGTAACCATTCAGTTGGCTTCATTTTCCAAAGTTATAACTTAATCCCTCATCAAAGTGTTGTTTCAAACGTTGAATTAGCTCTCACACTTTCAGGTGTATCTAAAAAAGAAAGACGTAAAAGAGCTATTGCTGCTCTTGAGCAAGTTGGTCTTAAAGAGCAAATTTATAAAAAGCCAAACCAAATGTCTGGTGGTCAAATGCAGCGTGTGGCAATTGCTCGTGCGCTCATCAATAACCCTAGTATTCTCTTAGCAGATGAGCCAACTGGTGCGCTTGATAGCGAAACAAGTGTTCAAATCATGGGGCTTCTTCGTGAAATTTCAAAAGATAAGCTCATCATCATGGTTACACATAACCCTGAACTCGCTAAAGAATATTCAAACAGAACAATCAAATTCTTAGATGGCGTTGTCACAGACGACTCTAACCCTTATTTCCCAGTGGCAGAAGATTTCAAATCTGAAAAAGAAAAAGCAAGAGCAGAGAAGAAAAAGGGCAAAAAAGCTTCAATGTCTTTTGTAACTGCGTTTTCACTCAGTCTTAGAAATCTCGCAACTAAAAAGTTTAGAACTTTCCTCACTGCCTTTGCAGGTAGTATCGGTATCATCGGTATCGCCTTAGTTCTTGCACTTTCAACTGGTATTCAAGACTATGTTGATAAGGTGCAAACAGATGCGCTTTTAGCATATCCAATGTCAGTTGAAACTGAATCAATGGACGTTTCAGGCTTGATGGAATCATTGACGGGCATGAGCCCCTTAGAAGATGTTGATCATGACATGGAAAATGTTTATGTTAATGAGGTGTTTAACGACTTAATTAATAGCTTCATCTCTCAAGGATCAACAAACAATCTTGAAACCTTTGTTAAATATATCGAAGATAATCAAGAAAGCTTTGATGATCTTTGCAATGATATTCAATATGGTTACTCAACAACTTTAAATATCTATGCATCAGACACAAGTGAGGGTTTAGTTTCTGTTAACCCAAGCACTTTGATGGATTCGTTTTCAAGTAGCTCAACAATGTCAGTGACAGATATTCAAAGTATGCTCGGCGTTTCAATGGACGCATGGAAACAACTCATCGGAGATGAAGATGTTATTCTTTCTCAATACGACTTAGTTTATGGTTCACTTCCAAGCGAATATAACGAAGTTGTTTTAATTCTCGATAGTAATAATGAGATTAACGAACTTGTTTTATATGGCTTAGGCATTAAAAACCAAGAAGATTTTGCAACAGATATCTTAGGCACTTTAGGCACTGGCGAACAAATCGAAACAGAAGAAAAAACAGTTTACACATATGACGAATTAATGGAGTATTCATTTAAACTCGTTTTAGACTGTGAATATTTAGAAAAAGATGAGTCAACTGGTCTTTGGACTGATATGAGCGAAGACCTTTCTTACGTGACTTCACTTGTTGAAAATGGCACAGACATCAAAATTGTTGGTATCGTTAAACCAGTTTCAGACAGCATCATCGGCGCTGCAGCAAACACAGGCGGCATCGGTTACACTTCAGCATTAATGGATTACGCTTTAACACAAACAGAAAATTCTCAAGTTGTTCAAGAGCAACTCGAAGATTTAACAACTGACGTTATCTCAGGTTATGAGTTTAACACTTTAACAGTTAATGATTTTGATATCGCTGATATCGATTTCTCACTCATGAACTATGATTATCTTGATTACACTTCATTTTTATCAATGTCTTCAGGTATGGATTTTGACATTGACCTTTCTGAAATTGACATCATGAATCTTGATATCGGTGAACTTTTCGGATTTGATGAAATGACTGATTTCCAAAAGAAAATGATGGAAGGCGTGTTAGGTGATGAACAAGTGCTTGCAATCAAACAAGCTTATGTTGACTCACTCAATGCCTTAAGCTCATATGACACAACTATGGCAATCTTAGGTTATTCAGTTTCACCAACTTCAATTAGTTTTTATCCAAAATCATTCGAATCAAAAGATGAACTTGAAGAAATGATTTCTTATTATAACGCACAAGTGACAGCAGATGGTCACGAAGAAAACGCAGTTACAGTAACCGACTTAATCGGCGTTATCTTAGACAGCGTAACGAGCATCATCAGCATCGTAACTTATGTGCTTATCGTGTTTGTTGGCATCTCACTCGTGGTTTCATCAATTATGATCGGTATTATCACATACATCTCAGTTCTTGAAAGAACCAAGGAGATTGGTATCTTGAGAAGTATCGGTGCATCAAAACGTGACATCGCACAAGTATTCAACGCAGAAACGGTGACGATAGGTCTAGGGGCGGGTATAATAGGAATATTAGCGACACTTGTTCTTGAGATTCCGATTAACTTATTGCTTGATTACTGGACAAATACAGGCGCAGCAGCAAGTCTTCCATTCTTATCTGCGATTATATTGATAGTTATTAGTGTTACACTTACATTTATTGCTGGTTTGATTCCATCATCAATGGCAGCGAATAAAGACCCAGTTGAAGCACTCAGAACAGAATAATAAAATTAAACCCCACATCTTAATCGGTGTGGGGTTTTTAGTATGAAAAAAGGAAGAAAAAATAAGATAAAGAAATAAAAAAAGAAAAAAATAAAAAATAAAAAAGAAGAAAAAAAGAAAAGCAAAGCAAGCAAGCTTTACTCAATTTTTCACGAAAAATTGCGGATTCTTAAGGCAGAGCCTTAAGTCGCTTGTCGCAACAAGCGAAACACCCCAAGTAAATTAAAAATTGAAAATGGAGAATGGAGAATTAAAACAAAGCAAATGCGACAAAAATAGAACGAATTAACTAAAAGCGGTATAGTTACAACAATAGCAATGTAAAAGAAAAACAACATCGCATTTGCGTTAGCAGTAAAACAGCGAAGCGTTTTTTACGGACTGATTGATGAATTTTTCTATAAAATCGTAGGGTCGATTCACGAATCGACCGAAACTCGAAATAAACGTAAACTTGCGGGTGATTCATGAATCGCCCCCAATGCAAGCAACTTAAGGGAAAATGTACCCTAAACCCAACTAACCAATGGTTCATCAGTTGGGGAAAAACGATAAGGCTCGACGTATAAGGCTATTAGTAAACTTGTTTACTAATAGACAGCAAAATTCGGCAAAAGGAAGCACTATAAAAAACCTAACTCATTAAATTTTCATTGAGTAGAGAGTGCG
>JAWXUR010000001.1:0-102582 GCA_044426265.1 Clostridia bacterium | reverse complement strand
TAACCTTTTTTTGCGAAGCAAAAATTACAATCGGTTCGACCCTTAATTTTCCATTATCAATTATCAATTTTCCATTATTATTTTTTATTATTTTCTTAAGTTCCCTAGTATGAGGTTACAACATTCAGTTTTCAAAACTAAATTATAGGTGCTATATTAAAGCTATTATTTTGGCAGATATGACAAAATTGTACGGCAAAACAGCCGCCTAAACTTCAACATTCGAAGTTTTAGGCGACTTTTTTTTAATAGACTTTTTCAAGATCTTTTTTCAATTTTTCGATTATTTTCTTTTCTAATCTTGAAATGTAACTTTGTGAAATTCCGAGCACATCTGCTACTTGTTTTTGAGTGAATTCATTTGTGTCGCCTAAACCAAAGCGCATGGTCATTATTTGGCGCTCACGATCATTAAGTTGATTGACAACATTAAGTAAGATGTTTTTTTCATCTTTAAGCTCAATATCCTTATTCACCACATCGCTGTCGCTGCCCAAAATATCAGATAAAAGCAGCTCATTTCCATCCCAATCAACATTTAGCGGCTCATCAATTGAAACTTCATTTTTTTGATTAACCGTTTTTCTCAGATGCATCAAAATCTCATTTTCAATGCATCTTGAGGCATATGTGGCGAGTTTGATTTTTTTGTCTGGCTTAAACGTGTTAACGGCTTTAATTAAACCTATAGTTCCGATAGATATTAGATCTTCAATGTTAATTCCAGTGTTTTCAAACTTTTTCGATATATAAACCACTAAGCGCAGATTATGAACTACTAATAACTCTCTATTTTCAAAATTGCCATCCATGATTTGTTCTAAAATAAGTTGCTCTTTTTCTTTTTCTAGTGGTGCTGGCAAGTTTTCTGGGCCGTTTATGTAATATATTTCACCTTGATTTATTCCGAGTTTTTGCATTAATTTAAGCTTAGTATTAAACAAAAGTTCTCCTATTTTTAGTTTCATAATCTTCTCCATTTTCATTTGTTTTATTTTCAAACACTGAAACATTTAAAAGAGCATCAAATTCAGCGTTTTTAATTTTATTTTTGGAAATTGCAATATACACATTGCTCGTGTAAAAATCACTGCTTATGCCTTTAATGTGTATTTTATCCGGCTTAAAAGCTGGCAACAAGTTCATGCCTGAAATTGTACTGCTAGGTATGTATCTAAGCGTTTTGCCGCAAATTTCGTTGTTTTGCTCGCTTATTTGATCTCTAAAAACATTTTGATATACAACAATCACTGGAAATGATGTGAAAGGATCACTCAAGGTGTTTCCAGTGTCTAAAAATGCCTTGCATTTGTACGTATGTTCAGCTACATAAATTGTAAGCGTATATAAGCAATTTGTGGGTGTTTTCACTTTTGAAATTTTATGAAAAGCTAAAAAAATAAGATAACATATCACTGTTAAAACTAAAAGTGAAATAGTATCGATATTAAAATAGACTATTCCATTATTAAATAAAAATGAAGTTGGATTAAATGCGTACCACAGACCTATCATAATGCCAGCGAAAACAAAATTAATGATAAAAAAAGCAATAACTAACTTCAAAAAGTGGTGTTTAGAGTTTACTTTGTACGCCAAAAATAGCATTGCAAAACACATGAAAACTCTTGTTATAACTATTATACTATCCGTAATATTTGGAATTAGCAAAATAAGCGAATAAAAACCACCTGTAAACGCTGAAAAAACAATTCTTGCGGGCTTTAACTCACTATTTGTCACCAATCCAGTAAGCCTTAAAAGCAGATATGTAACATAGATATTAACGACAACTAAGATGTCTGCATAAATAATTTGAGTCATTTTCATCACCGCATTTATTATAATCGAATGAGCTAATATACTTTGTCGAAACAAAGTTATAAACTTAAATTTTTTATTTGGCTTGATTTTGAAATATGTATTGATTTAACTTTAGTTTTGGAGTATAATTTTAATATATAACAGTTAATAATTATCTTAAAGCAACAGTTCCTTCTCTAATGTCTGTTGTGCTGTCGTACGCTGGTGAACTCACTGGCTTTTCATATTCTTCTTGAGGTGATAGCCAGGTGTTATAAATCACAAATTCATTTGTGATTGAATTTGAAAGGTACAGATAATAAAAATTTCCATCTTGTTTATTTAATTCACCTTCGTCTGTGTACGTTGATGGTAAATCCAACATAAATTCTGCTGCTATTGTGTTTGCAAAATCATTATCTTTTAATGTGAAAGCCTCGATTGTTTTGCAAACTATATTTTTAAAAAGTGTCTGTGTGTTTTGTGAAATACTCATAGTTTCACCATCGTTATCAATTTTACAAATTGTGATATAACACTCCTGAATTTCATAATCAAAATTTTCGATGATTTTTAAAGATACATATTCACCTTCTACCTCGTTAAAATAAACCGTGTATGTGCAAGTTGTTTCTCCCTCAGTGTAATAAAAATCGCTAAAACTTAGCATGTAAAAATCAGTTTCAAAATTAAAATTATATATAAATGAACTCAAATTAACAAATTCACTTTTTACGCACGCATTCAAACTTATTAAAGCTATTAATACTGATATAACTTTAATTAAGCTAGTCTTTTTCATCGCTACACCTCTTTTATCATTTTTAAAGCATATTATTTTAAAATGATAAATATGCTAACAATATAATATTTAAGGAGAATAAGAAAATATGGATATAAATCAAATCTTAGCTAAAGTCGATCACACTCAACTGGCTCAAGGAGCAACTTTTGAGGATATAAAAACTCTTTGTGATGATGCCATTAAATTTGGCTGTGCAAGCGTTTGTATAGCGCCTAGTTACGTAAAAAGCGCAAGCGAGTACGTCAAAGCAAAGATAAAAATTTGCACAGTTATCGGCTTTCCAAATGGATATAACACAACGGCTGTTAAGTGTTTTGAAACGAAAAATGCAATTGAAAATGGCGCTGATGAAATTGATATGGTGATTAATATTGGACTTGTCAAAGACAAAAAATATGATGAGATTGAAGATGAAATCAAACAAATCAAAGCTGTTTGCGGTGATAAAATCTTAAAAGTTATCATTGAAACTTGCCTTTTAACAGATGAAGAAAAAATTAAAATGTGCGAAATTGTGTCATCTGCGAAAGCTGACTTTATAAAGACATCAACAGGCTTTTCAACCGCCGGAGCAACTCGAGAAGACATCAAACTTTTCGCTGATAATGTGGCTTCACACGTTGCGATTAAAGCCGCTGGTGGCATCGCAAATCTTGACGATGCAAGTGATATGTTAGCACTTGGTGCAACTAGACTTGGCACAAGCCGAATTGTGAAACTTGCCAAAAATGAAGAATCTAACGGATATTAAGGAGTGATTTTTATGACTAATACACCTCATATTAACTTATTAAATGGTGGAAAATTTGCTAAAACTGTCCTCATGCCTGGTGATCCACTTCGTGCTAAAATGATTGCTGAAACCTTTTTGGACGATGCTGTTTTAATAAATGATGTACGTGCAATTCAAGGCTACACTGGCACATATAAAGGCACAGAAGTTTCAGTCATGGCGAGCGGTATGGGTATACCATCTATTGGGATTTATTCTTTTGAACTTTACTCAATGTTTGGGGTTGAAAATATAATTCGTGTCGGTTCTGCTGGCGGAATTAGTGATAAAGTTAAACTTCGTGATGTTGTTGCTGGCATTGGTGCAAACACTAACTCGAATTTTGCTAAGCAATACGGCGTAACTGGAACTATCGCTGCAACTTGTTCTTATGAACTGCTCAAAACTGCTGACAAATGTGCCGAAAACCTTGGAATAAATTTAAAAATTGGCAATTTATTCTCATCTGATACATTTTATGACAGCGACCCAGATTGTCATAAAAAATGGGCAAATGTTGGCTCATTAGCCGTTGAAATGGAAGCTGCTGGACTATATCTTACAGCTAATAAACTAGGCAAAAATGCTCTTGCTATTTGTACCATTTCTGATATACCTTCAACTGGTGAAGGTTGCACAGCTCAGGAGCGTCAAAACACTTTCACAGACATGATGAAAATTGCTCTTGACACCGCTGTTGAAATGGATAAAATGGTGTGATATGAGCATTAAAAGAGTGTTTTTAATAGTGCTTGATAGCGTTGGAATTGGTGAAATGCCTGATGCTGACAAGTTTAATGACGTGGGAAGCAACACTTTTAAAAGTTGTTTCATTCAAGACAGTTTTAGCGTACCCAACCTCGAAAAGCTCGGTTTTTACAATATAGATGGCTTAGACTACGGCAATAAAATAGACAAACCACTTGCAAGTGTAGCAAGACTATCAGAAAAATCAAATGGTAAAGACACTACAGTTGGACATTGGGAAATAGCTGGATAAGTATCAAATGAGGCATTTCCTACTTATCCAAATGGGTTTCCTAAATCTATTTTAGACGAGTTTTCTAAGCAAACTGGTCGTAATGTGCTTTGCAATCTTCCCTATTCAGGCACAAAAGTTATTGAAGATTTTGGCAAATCGCATATGCAAACTGGTGATTTAATCGTGTACACCTCGGCAGATAGCGTGTTTCAAATTGCCGCTCATGAAGATGTTGTGGATATCAAAACGCTATATCATTATTGCGAGATTGCTCGTAATATCTTAGTTGGAAAGCACGCAGTTGGTCGAGTTATTGCACGACCTTTTGTCGGTGATGAAAAAACTGGTTTCACAAGAACTTCGAATAGACATGATTTTTCGTTAGTACCTCCTAAAGATACAATGTTAGATGTGCTTAGTGCTTGTGAATTTGATGTTATACCAATCGGTAAAATCTATGATATTTTTGCTGGTAAGGGTTTAAAATCCTCTATGCCAACTAAGTCAAATGCTGACGGCATGCGCAAAACTGAGGAAGTGGCAAACAGTAATTTCACTGGTCTTTGTTTTACAAACTTGGTTGATTTTGACATGAAATATGGTCACAGAAATGATGCTCAAGGCTATGCAAAAGCATTGATGGAGTTTGATTTGTGGCTCGGTGATTTTGTAAAAACGCTCAAAAAAGATGATGTCTTAATGATAACAGCCGATCATGGCTGCGATCCAATAACACCTAGCACAGACCACTCAAGGGAATATGTGCCGCTAATAGTTTATGGTGAAAACATAAAGCCAATTAATCTTGTCACAAGAAAAAGCTTTGCCGATATTGGCAAAACCATACTCGATATATTTAATCTTGATGCTGAAATTTCAGGTGAGAGCTTCAAAAATGATATAGTAAAAGGTGAATGAAATGGACAACGTTGAATTAGTTAAACTCGCAAAAGGGGCTTCAAAAAATGCATACGCACCTTATTCAAATCACACAGTTGGTGCGGCGCTGCTTGGCAAAAGTGGCAAGATTCACACTGGCTGTAACGTTGAAAATGTTGCGTTTTCTCCAACAAATTGTGCTGAAAGAACTGCGTTTTTCAAAGCAATCAGTGAGGGAGAAAGGGAGTTTATAAAAATCGCTATCGTTGGTGGTAAAGATTTAAATTTCGAAAACTACTTCCCTCCTTGCGGTGTTTGCAGACAAGTTATGATGGAATTTTGCAAGCTCGATTTTGAAATAGTACTCGGTAAAAATGATGATGAATATATCATAAAAACTTTAGAAGAAATTTTGCCGCTGAGTTTTTCGGTGGCAGATTTTAAAAAATAAATTAAACAAAACAAATTTAAGGAGAGCAAAAAAATGATATTTGATAATATTAAAAATGCTAAAAACTACCCAGAAGAAAGAATTCAAAAGGCGCTCACAATCATGCAAGACATTCTCAAAGACGGCTTCCCTAGCGAAAACGTTGTGATTGACGGCGATGATTTTTACATCGCACCAGTGACCGCAATGACAAAAGACTATGAAGAATGTCTTCTCGAATCACATTTAAAATATATTGACGTGCATTATGGAGTTGAAAATTGTGAGGTTATTTACACCACAGATGTCAGCGATTTAGAGATTGCAATCGAATACGATCCAGATCGTGACATTCGTTTTCACAAAGGTGAGGGGCTCACAAAATGCAAACTCTTGCCTAATCATTTCATGGTTTGCTATCCTCAAGATGCGCACATGGTCTGCGTTAAAGATGGGGAAATCGGCGAGTTTAAAAAATTAGTTGCTAAGATTAAATATTAAAAATTAAATTATAGATATAAAAAAAGCGATGGAATTTGACTTCCACCGCTTTTATTTTTTTGATTTTTTCGGTACAATTTTTGTCGGTTTACCGCCAAAAAGGCACGCTGTAAATTTTAAATTTGTGATGTTTATTAGTTTTCAGCATGAAAAAAGTCTCACTTTCTTGTCGCCTCTAACTATTAATACTTGTATTTTAGGGTATCGTAACCTTTTTTGGCGGTAAACCGCCAAAAAATTGTACCGCAACAAAAAATCGCAGAAAAACTCCGCATAACTTAAGTCATGCGGAGTTTGTTTTTTTATTCACTTTGCTCGTCGGTTTCTGTGGCTTCGTCTTTGCTGATTTCAACTTTGACTTTGCCTATTCTTTTGTCTTCAACATTAAGAATTGTGAATTTTAAATTTTCATATTCAACAACAGTCATTTCCTTGTCTTGAGGTAAATAACCGAGTTGACTAATCAAAAATCCGGCGAGAGTTTCATAATCACCTTCAGGAATAACGTCATCGAGAAGCTCGTTAACTTCATCAATGTCTGCAACGCCGTCCACTGTTAGCTCAGTGTCGCTAACTTCGATGATTTCTTCGTCTTCATGGTCATATTCATCTTGAATATTTCCGAGGATTGACTCGATTAAATCTTCTAAAGTCACGATGCCAGCTGTGCCGCCATATTCATCAACAACAACAGCCATTTGGATGCGTTTTTCTGTGAGTTCAGCGAAAAGCTGACCGCAGTTTTTGCTGAATGGTACGTGAAGAGCGGTGCGCATGACATCAACTAGTTTTGTGCTTTTTGGAAGCTCTGAGGTGATGTATTTGAGCAAATCTTTGATGTAAATAACACCAATAATATCGTCATGATCATCATGGAAAACTGGAATTCTTGAATACCCATGTTCGATTGAAAGTGCAACTGCATCTTCAATTGTGTCTGTATCTTCAACTGCAATCATGTCGGTTCTGTGTGTCATGATGTCGGAAACTACGATGTCATCAAACTCGAAAATGTTGTTAATCATTTCCTTTTGACTATCTTCGATAACTCCTCTTTCTTGACCTACATCAACCATTAATCTGATTTCTTCTTCTGTCACATTTTCAAGGTCTGCGTTTGGATCAAAGCCAAAAAGGCGTACGATCACGTTTGTTGAAAACGAGAGCAGTTTAACGAATGGTGTGCAAACTTTTTTAACCACCAAAAGTGTGCCTACAACTGCATAAGCAATTTTTTCAGGCTTTTGCATTCCCATGCGTTTTGGTGCAAGTTCGCCTAAAACGAGTGAAAAATATGAAATTACGATTGTGATTACTACAACTGAAATACCACTGATTACGCTTGCAGGTATGCCAATTTCGAATGCGACTAATTTCTCTGTGAGCATTTGTGCAAATGTGGTTGAAGCTGACGCAGAAGTTAAGAAACCTGCGAGAGTTACACCAATTTGAATTGTTGATAAAAAGTTACTTGGATTATCGGTTAACTTCTTAATTTTCTTTGCTTTTTTATGCCCTTCTTCGGCGAGTTTATCAATCATGTTGTCATTTAAACTGATGATTGCAATTTCACTCATTGCGAAAAATGCATTAACAAGAATCAGTACAAACAAAAGTGCAAGTTGCATGATAACATTAGCGGGGTCGTCCATTGAATTTAATCTCCTTTAATGATTCAAAATTTATTTAATGCTGCCTACTTCGGTAGTTACAGTATTATACTATTATTGTTTATTGTTGTAAATTGTCAATTGATATTGCTTTATTTGATTTTACACTATTTCACAGCCGTGTTTAACACTGCTGCATAAAAATGTTTCTGGGAAAGCTGTTTTTAGTTTTTCATAGCAAAGTTTAGCTTGCTTTTCATCTTCAAAAACACCGAATACGCTAGGACCACTGCCACTCATGCAGGTGCATTTTGCACCGAAGTCTTTCATTGTTGCTTTGATTGGCACTCTGTCTGCAACTTCGATAAACTGCTCAAAAACGTTGCCGCAAAGAGTGTAAATCTCTTGCATATCATTTTCGATAACAGCTTTGAGCATTCCTTGTGTGTGAAGATGTCTAACGATTCGAGCGTTGTCAAATTCGCTATAAGCTGTGCCTGTTGACACTGCTTGGTTTGGCTTAACGATGATGATGTGTTTCATGTCAAGTGATGGCAAATGTGAAATAACAGTTCCATCGTATTGAGCGAGCATTGTGCCGCCAATTGCACAAAATGGAATGTCTGAGCCGAACTTTTTGCAAATTGCAATCATTTCGCTTTCACAAAGCTTAGTGCCGTGCATTTCATCGAGTGCCTTAACAACAGCTGCGCCGTCAGCACTGCCGCCAGCAAGACCAGCAGCATGAGGAATATGTTTTTCAATATCTATGATGATACCATCGTTTTTGATGCCAGTAGATTCAAAAAAGTTTTGAGCTGCTTTATATGCTATGTTAGTTTTGTCAGTAGGTATACCTTTAGTTTTACAGGTGATTTCTATCTTCTTGGTTTTTGTTTGGCTTACAGTTATAATGTCGTGCAAATCAACGGATTGCATTACCATAAATAAATTGTGATAGCCGTTATCCATTTTAGATAAAATATCGAGCATGAGATTGATTTTTGCGTTTGCCTTGACTTTGATTAGCATACCTGCCTCCGTTTGATTATTAGTTTTTATTATTTTTGCTTATATGTAGCAAGGAAGTCTTTGAGGCTTTCACAAGCTACTTTGAGATCTTCAACACATGGAAGGTAAACCACACGAACGTGATCTGGAGCAATCCAGTTGAAGCCTTTACCATTAGTCATTAAGATATGTTTTTCGTGAAGTAAATCAAGAGAGAATTGTTCATCGCTTGTGATGTTGAATTTCTCTGTGTCGAGTTTTGCGAAGATGTAAAATGCTGCTTTTGGTTTAACAGCTGTCACACCGTCAATGCTGTTGAGTGCGTTATAAACATACTCACGTTGTTCGTATACTCTGCCGCCTGGAACTAAGAGGCTTTTTGTGTATTCTCTGTTTGCAAGAGCAGCAATAACGATTGATTGAGCTGGTGCGTTTGAACAAAGACGCATTGAAGACATAAGTTCTAAGCCTTCAATGAAACCTTTTGCAAGTGTTTTGTCACCGCTAAGGCACATCCAGCCAACTCTATAACCACACATCATGTGAGATTTTGAAAGACCATTGAAAGAAACGAAGAAAACATCATCAGCTAAAGATGCAAGAGAAATATGCTCTAAGCCGTCCATAACAAGTCTATCATAGATTTCATCAGCAAAAATTGCAAGTTGATATTCTCTAGCAATTGCAACGATTTCTAAGAGGATTTCTTTTGAATATAAAGCACCTGTTGGGTTGTTAGGGTTGATAACAACGATAGCTTTAGTTTTATCTGTGATACGGTTTCTAATGTCAGCAACGCTTGGGTTCCATTCATTTTCTTCATCGCAGATGTAGTGAACAGCTTTACCGCCAGCGAGGTTGATTGATGCTGTCCAAAGTGGATAATCTGGTGCTGGAACTAAAACTTCATCTTCTGGATTTAAAAGACATTGCATTGACATTGTGATAAGTTCACTAACACCGTTACCAATGTAAACATCGTTTGGTGTAACACCTTTAATGTGTTTTTCTTCACAATAATCAACGATTGCACGTCTTGCATCGATTAAGCCTTTTGAATCTGTGTAACCTTGATAAGTGTTGAGGTTTTCGCCCATCATTTTAACGAGTTCATCAGGAGCTTTAAATCCAAATGGTGTTGGGTTACCGATATTAAGTTTAAGAATATCAATACCTTCATCAGCCATTTTGCCTGCTTCTTGATTGAGTTTACCTCTGATGTCGTAGCGTACATTGTCGAGTTTTTGAGCTTTTGTTAAAAATTTCTCCATTTTGATTGTTCCTCTTTAATCTTAAATTTTTATACAATAAGTCAGTTATAACTTATATACCATAATTATATAATTTTATCAAAATATTGTCAATACATAAAAATGCAATATATCTAAATATATACCATTTTTTTTAGTGAATGTAAACAAAATCAATGATTAATTAAAATTTTTGTGACCTTTAATTAAAAAACATCTGTGTGGGGCGGTACTATTTTTTTGGTTTGCCAAAAAAATCTGTACACCCAAAATGCTATAAACTTTTTGCTATTCGTGTGTGCCTATAATCTTCGTACCCTATTCCATTTGAACTTCGATAAATGCTCAAAAGCAAACCAATGGCGAAATAAATACAAACATTAGACGAGCCACCAGCACTCATGAATGGGAGAGTGATGCCGATAACTGGAAGAAGCATTGTGCACATACCGATATTTACTATCGCTTGAGATGCGAACATGAAAGCGACACCATAGCACATGATTTGAGCTGCTAAATTATTTGAGCGTTTTGCAATGCTTCGTGTTCTTAAAATCAAACACATGAAAAGAACAATTAAAATAACAGCGCCAAGAAAGCCAGTTTCTTCGCAAACAACAGAAAAAATCATATCGTTTTCACTTTCAGGCACTAGACCACTTTGAGTGTAAACCCCGTTAAAAACGCCAGTTCCATAAAAGCCACCTGATTTGATTGCATTTATTGCTTGTTGTTGTTGATAAATGGTTTCTGGATAATCATCTGGATTGAAAAGAGCAAGTATTCTATCACGCTGAATGCTACTAAACACCTTAAGCCATATAATAGGAAGTGACGCCACGACGGCTAACGCTCCAGCGATAAAATAAGAAAAATGTATTCCAGCGACATACATCATGCCCACAAACATACAAATAAACACGAGTGCGCTACCCATATCACCTGTTAAAACAACAAGACCTATTGGAACTGCGCCATGAATGCACAGAAAAAGCACATTTTTAAAGCTTGAAACATCATCTTTAATCTTGCTCAAGTGATAAGCAAAGGTGATAACAAAGCCGATTTTAACTATTTCCGAGGGCTGAAAGTAAAGTGAACTAGTGATTGCATACCATGAAATAGCATCATCACGACCAGCTGGCGATACACCAAAAAATAGCAAGCCCACCATCAGTCCCACTGAAACGACAGCAACTAAGGGTGCGAGTCTTAAAATGATATCATAGTCAATTATAGAAATTATGAAAGCTGCAACGAAACCTAAACCAACTGCCAAAATCATAACAAGAGCATCTCTTGAAAGATTTGAACCATCGGTGACACTGAGTCTTGTTGCACTATTAACCATAATTATGCCGAAAGTTGAAAGCGCCATGCAAATAGCTACAAGTAGCTTGTCCGTTTCTTTAACAAATCTTGATGCGAGTTTTGAATTCAAATATAATCACGTCCTAAATCTTTTAATTAATTTAATTATGCTCTTATTTGAGCGTTAATTTTCAGTATTATCTTATTATATTATGTTTTGCAAATTTTTTCAAGTGAATTTGTTGACTTATTCTCATTTTATGTGTACAATATTATTCAATACTAGATAAATTTTAGGTTAATTGGTATATTTTTAAGCTAAATTAACATTTGTCTAGTTAAATATTTTAGATAGGAGGCTACTTAGTATGATAAAATTAGTTTCAAATTCCACTTCGCAAACTGAAGAAATTGCAGAAAAACTTGGTCGCTCACTAAAATCAAGTGTTGTGATTGCGTACTTTGGTGGTCTTGCAATGGGAAAAACGGCTTTCACTCGAGGTCTTGCTCGTGGCATGGGGCTTGATGATGATGTGTCTAGTCCAACGTTTGCGATTGTTAATGATTATGGCGGAAAGCTTGCTCATTTTGATATGTACAGAGTGGAAACCTTTGAGGATTTGCACACAAGTGGCTTTTTCGATTATTTAGATATGGGTTATGTGCTCGCTGTTGAATGGAGCGAAAACATTGAAAATGCGCTTGACGATGATATAATTAGAATCACGTTTGAGCGTACAGAGGAAAACGAGAATCAAAGAATAATTACGATTGAGGGGTATGATAATGAAAATTTTAGCGATTGATACTAGCGCAACTTCGGCAGGTGTTGCAATTGTTGAAGATGGAAAAATCTTAAGCGAAAGTTTTATCAACACCACACTCACCCACTCTGGAACGCTTATGCCAATGGTCGATTGTACGCTCAAAAACGCAAAAATTGAACTTGACTCAATTGACTATTTTGCGTGCAGCGTCGGCCCAGGTTCTTTCACCGGAATACGCATTGGAATTTCAGCTTTAAAAGGCATGGCAGATGCACTTGATAAAAAATGCTTACCAGTGTCGACTCTTGAAGCAATTGCTTATAACTTAGTTGGTCAAGACGTTGTGGCAGTTAGCGTTATGGACGCAAGATGCAATCAAGTTTATTGTGCAATTTTCGACATTGACGGCGAAACTGTGACAAGGCTTACAGATGATGAAGCGATTAAAATTGATGAACTTGCAATGGAGCTTGAAAATTACGATAAGCAAATTGTTTTTGTTGGTGATGGTGCAAAACTTTGCCATGGAAAACTTGGTTATAAAATGGCAAGTGCGGCGAATGTGTACCAAAAAGCAAGCAGTGTTGCTTTTGCTGCTGAAAAGCAATATAGCGAAGATAAACTTATAACTGGTGAAAAATTAGTGCCAGTTTATTTGAGATTATCTCAAGCGGAGCGTGAACTCAAGGCGAAAAACGATTTAAAAAAATAATAAACAAAAATAAATGAAACGAGGAACAAACAATGATTATAGCACTCGGAGCAGACCACGGCGGTTTTGAACTTAAAGAAGAAATCAAAAAACACTTAGAATCAAGAGGTATCGAAGTTAAAGATTTTGGATCTTATGATCCAGAAGCAATTGATTATGCAATTTCAGCTTATAAAACTTGCAAAAGTGTGGTTGATGGCAAAACAACAAGAGCGATTTTATGTTGCGGTACTGGTGTTGGCATTTCAATGGCTGCAAACAAGGTTAAAGGCATTCGTGCCGCTTGCTGTAGTGATTATTTTAGTGCGAAATTCACAAGACTTCACAACGATGCTAATGCTCTTTGCTTAGGTGGCAGAGTTTTAGGAGCTGGCTTGGCACTTGAAATGGTTGACGTTTTTGTTGACACTGAATTTGAGGGCGGCAGACATCAAAGACGTGTTGATCAAATCACCGCAATCGAAAACGAAGATGTTAGTTTTATCGATTAATTTTTAAACTGAATATAAGAAGCCGTAAACTGAGTTTTTTGCTTGGTTTACGGCTTTTTTAACCTCTAAATTTAAAGATTTTGTTAATTAATAAATAAAGTATAGCATTTTTTGGTGAGAGTGATATAATGGTCAAAATGCCTAAATACACAAGGTGTTATTTAGTGCTATTGAACAAAAACGGACTATTTTAAAAAGGGGTAAATTTCAATGCAAGAAAACAAATTAGGCTCAATGCCCTTGGGCAAATTGCTTGTTACTATGTCGTTTCCTATAATGATAACAATGTGCATGCAGTCAATGTATGGCGTTATTGATAGCATTTACATATCACAAATTGGTGAGAATGCTTTAGCAGCTGTTTCACTTGCAACTCAAGTGCAAGCACTCATGAATTCAGTGGCAAATGGTCTTGCGATGGCTATTAGCACCATCATTTCAAAAAATCTCGGTGAAAAAGATGAACGAGGAATAAAAAGCACGATCGCTCATGGCTTTTTCTTGGCTGGTGTTTGCATGGTGGTTTTTTTTATTCTCGGTGTTTTTGCGACAGAGTCATTTTACGCTTTGCAAGTTGACGTTGGCAGTGAGATGTATAATTACTGCGTTGATTATCAATCAATAACCTTTGTGTGTTCAATAGGTATGTTTGGTCAAGCAATTGTTGCAAGACTTATGCAATCAACTGGTAAGGCAAGTTTGAGTTTAGTTACTCAAATTATCGGCTTGATTTTCAATTTAATCTTAGATCCACTGTTAATTCATGGATATTGGATTTTTCCAAAACTCGAGGTTCAAGGCGCTGCAATTGCAACAGTGCTCGGTCAATTATTCGCCTTTGGAATTGGACTGTTTATCAATAACAGATTCAATAAAGAAGTTAAAATCGACCTCAAGGGCTTTAAACTGTCGATGCCACTTGTTAAAAAGATTTGTGGTCTTGCAATTCCAACATCGCTCAATCTTTCAACAACAACAATTACAGGCATCTTAATGAGCAACTTTGTTTTATCCTTTGGTACATCAGCCTTGGCTGTTTTTGGCTCATATAATAAGCTTCAAAGTTTTGTGTTCATGCCAGTTAATGCAATTAAAAGCGCTCTTATTCCAATCATTGCTTATAGCTATGGCGCTCAAAATAAAAAGCGACTAACAACAAGTTTTTATTATGCACTCATCGGCTCGGCTGCGTTTTTGACATTGAGCACATTGATTTTTCAATTGTTCCCTGTTCAATTGCTTGGAATTTACGAAACAACTGATGCAATGATTGCAATAGGCGTGCCAATGATTAAAAAAATTAGTCTATTTTATCTTTTTGCTTGCTTTAGCTCAGTGTTTAACTCACTTTCTCAAGGCTTAGTTAAAAGCCAATATTCGCTTTATATCACTATGGTTAAACAATTTGCAATTATTCCGCTCGCTTATCTCTTCTCAACTTATGGCGATATAGATATTTTCTGGTATTGCTATGTTATTTCTGAAGCTATCACAATGTGCAGTGCCTTAGGTTTCTTTAGACATTTATATAAAACTAAGATTAAGTACATAGGTAAAAGCAAAGAAGAAGCGACTGATGAAAAAACTGAAAAAGTTACTGCGTAATCAATTTTAATCGAGGTAAACTGTTAATGAACGAAAATAAAATGGGCACGATGTCCATTCCTAAGCTTGTGCTTAATGTTTCTGTACCTATCATGCTTTCAATGATGGTGCAATCTATGTATAACATCATTGATGCGGTTTTCGTGTCGCAAATTAGCGAAGATGCGATGAGTGCGGTGTCGCTCGTTGGGCCAATGCAAAACATCATGGCTGCCACTGCTTGCGGTACTGCGATTGCAATCAATGCGATTTTGTCAAAAAGTCTTGGCGCAAAAGACACTAAAAATGTCACCACAATCGCAACTCACGGAATGTTTTTGGCGTTTATTAGCTCGGCAGTTTTTGCTGTGAGTGTGTTTGTTTTTGCTGAGCCATTTTACGCTATGCAAGTTGCCACTGATAGCACAATTTATGCGTACTGCCTTGACTATCAAATTGTTATTTGCGTGTTTTCTCTAGGTCTTTTTGGGCAAACGATGACAGAAAGACTTCTTCAAGCTTCTGGCAAAACTTCCCTATCAATGCTCACTCAAATGGTTGGTGCACTTGTTAACATCATTTTAGATCCACTTTTAATTCATGGTTATTGGATATTTCCAAAACTCGAAGTTAAAGGTGCAGCTATCGCAACAGTTATTGGTCAAACCGTCGCATTTTTGCTCGCTTTGTGGATACAAAAGCGATATAACAAGGAAATCGTGATTAATTTTAGTAAATTCAAGCCATCATTCACGCTCATTAAAAAGATTTACGCAATAGCTGTTCCGTCAATCTTGAATCTTTCGGTTGCATCTGTGGCTGGATATTTCCTTAACAATTTTGTTTTGTCGTACAGCTCGAGCGCCCTTGCAACCTATGGTATTTGCGAAAAAATTAGAAGTTTCTTCTTCATGCCTATCGGTGGCTTGAACAGTGGTCTTATTCCAATTATGGCGTACAACTATGGTGCTGGAAATAAAAAGCGTGTGCTTAATAGTTTATATTTTGGCATGGCGGTGAGTTTGGGACTTCTTGTTTTAGGTGCGCTTGCGTTCGTCTTTTTACCAACTCAAATGCTTAGCATTTTTAACGCTAGTGAAAATATGCTGTCTATCGGTGTGCCTATGATGAGAGCGTACGCAATTTACTTTATGCCAGTGCTATTTGGTTATTTATTTAACTCAATTGCTCAAGGGCTTGGCAAAAGTTATTATGCGCTTATCGTGTCACTCGTTAAGCAAAGCTCAATTATCCCTATTGCTTATCTGCTGGTAACTTATGGTACGATGAATCAATTTTGGTACAGCCAATTTTGGTCAGAAATCGTGACAATGCTCGCTGTGTTTGTGTGCTTTGCACTGCTTTATAGAGGTGTTATTGTTCACATCGGCAGTGAAAATAGTAGCGAAGTTAAAGCCGTACAAAAAAATAAAAAAAGAAAAATTAAAACTTAAATAAGTCTTGACAAAAGTCTATGTCAGTGATAAAATTATATAGTAAATAGTTTCAATCCAATATGATAAATCATTGACGTAGACTTCTTTTTCTTATATGTTTTTCAGAGAGTTAGTGCCTTGGCTGTAAGCATTAATAAAACTCAAGTTAAAGTTACCACTACCGAGAGCTTTGTGTACGGCGTAAGCTAAACAAAGCCGTTTGACAGCGTTACTTGTCGCTAAAGTGCCACATTTTTTGTGGAATACGGGTGGAACCGTGGAGTAATGTACTTCATCCCAGTGCAGTTTTAACTGAATTGGAATGGAGCTTTTTTTTATGTAAAAATTTATTTTGAGAGGTTAAATATTATGATTAATGTTACACTTAAAGGTGGAGTTGTTCGTGAATATGAAGACGGCGTAAGCGTTCTTGATATTGCGAAAAGTTTAGGCGCAGGGCTTTATAAAGTTGCCTGCCTTGCAAAAATTGACGGCACAGTTTGCGATCTTCGCACAGTTGTTGAAAAAGATAGCGAAGTTGAAATTCTCACTTTTGATGATGATGACGCTAAAAAAACATTTTGGCACACAGCATCACAT
Source organism: Clostridia bacterium (assembly GCA_044426265.1). Classification (GTDB taxonomy): domain Bacteria; phylum Bacillota; class Clostridia; order Oscillospirales; family Acutalibacteraceae; genus UBA6857. The sequence goes on along the minus strand of JAWXUR010000001.1, from coordinate 85,638 downwards.
ATCTTAGCTCAAGCTGTTAAAAGACTTTATCCAGAAACAAAACTTGCTATAGGCCCATCAATTGATGGTGGTTTTTATTACGATTTCGAGTCTGATGTGAGCTTTACTCCAGAAGTTCTTGATAAAATCGAAAAAGAGATGAAGAAAATCGTTAAAGAAAATCTTCGCCTTGAAAAATTTGAAATGGACGCTGACGAAGCTATCGCAATGATGCAAGCTCGTGGCGAAGATTATAAAGTTGAACTCATTAAAGAGCACGCAGACAAAGGCGAGAAAATCACATTCTTCCGTCAAGGTGAATTTGAAGAACTTTGCGCTGGCCCACACCTTCCAGACACTTCAAGAGTGAAAGCTTTCAAAATCACTTCTTCAACTGGTGCGTACTGGAGAGGTGATTCAAACAAAAAAATGCTTCAAAGAATTTATGCAACTGCATATCCAAAAAATGCTGAACTTTTAGAGCATCTTGAAAGAATTGAAGAAGCTAAAAAACGTGATCACAACAAACTCGGCAGAGATTTAGAGTTTTTCACAACAAGTGAACTCATCGGTCAAGGTTTGCCTATTCTTCTTCCAAAAGGCGCTAAAACTATTCAAATTCTTCAACGTTTTGTTGAAGATGAGGAACAAAAAAGAGGTTGGCAAATCACTAAAACACCTTTCATGGCAAAAAGTGATTTATATAAAGTTTCAGGTCACTGGGATCACTATAAAGACGGAATGTTCGTTTTAGGTGATGAAGAAGTTGACAGCGAAGTTTTTGCACTTCGTCCTATGACTTGCCCTTTCCAATATCAAGCTTATCTCAACAGAAGCCGTTCTTATAGAGATTTACCGCTTAGATACAATGAAACATCAACACTTTTCAGAAACGAATCATCTGGTGAAATGCATGGACTTATCCGTGTACGCCAATTCACAATTTCTGAGGGTCACCTCATGTGTATGCCTGAACAACTTGAAGAAGAATTTAAGGCTTGCTTAGAGCTTGCAATGTTCATGCTCAAAACTTTAGGTCTTTATGAAGACGTTTCATATCGTTTCTCACAATGGGACGAAAATGACACTGAAAAATATATCGGTACACCTGAACAATGGAATGAAGCTCAGGGTACAATGGCAAAAATTCTTGATCACCTTGGTCTTGATTATAAAGTTGGTGTTGGTGAGGCAGCTTTCTATGGCCCTAAACTCGACATTCAAATCAAAAACGTACACGGTAAAGAGGACACACTCATCACAATCCAAATCGATCAACTTCTCGCTGAAAAATTCGGCATGGAATATGTTGATAGAGATAGCTCAAAGAAAAATCCTTATATCATTCACAGAACTTCAATCGGCTGTTATGAAAGAACTTTGGCTCTTCTCATTGAGAAATACGCTGGCGCTTTCCCAACATGGCTTTCATATGAGCAAGTTCGCATTGCTCCAATTGCTGACAGACATCAAGATGCAGCATACGCAGTGAAAAAAGCAATTGAAGCTGCTGGAGATTATAGAGTTACTGTTGACACACGCAGTGAAAAACTCGGTTATAAACTTCGTGAATCTCAACTTGAAAAAGTTCCTTACACTCTCGTTATCGGCGATAAAGAGGCAGAAGAAGGCACAGTTTCAATGCGTAAACGTGGTATTGGCGATCAAGGCAGCAAGTCAATTGAGGAATTTATCGATATTCTTAAAAATGATGTTGACACAAAAGCTATTTGGTAAAAAAAGTTAATTTAAATTTAAGTGGTACTGGTATAATCTTATCAGTACCACTTTTAATTTTGTGAGGTAAGTATATGAAAAATAAAAAAATATTAATAGCTATTGTCGGCGTTTTAGTTAGCGTTATTGGCTTAGTTACATGGCTAATTTGGGGCAATACAGCGCTTATGGTGAGTGAATTTGAGATTAGCAGCGATAAGATACCTGAGGGGTTTGATGGGTATAAAATCGTGCAAGTTTCAGATTTACATAATGCTGAATTTGGCGAAGAAAACTGTGAGCTTTTGGAGTTAGTACGGCGGCAAAATCCAGATATCATCGTTATTACTGGTGACTTGATTGACTCGAATCACACAGATATTGATGTTGCGATTTCTTTTTGTGAAAAAGCTGTTGAAATAGCACCAATTTATTATGTTAACGGCAACCACGAAGCGAGAATTAGCGGATATGACGAGCTTGAAGCGGCGATTTTGGAGTGTGGTGTCGTTATTCTCAATGACGAACTCACAACGCTAAATGTTGGAGATGAATATATCACATTAATCGGTGTGCAAGACCCTGATTTTATCGATTATGGCTGGTTTGATGATTATTCAAGCGACATAGTTGACACCACGATAAAAAGTTTTGATTTAGATGATGATTCTTTTGTCGTACTGCTCTCACATCGCCCTGAACTTTTTGATGTGTATGTTAACAATGAAATTGATTTAACTTTTACTGGTCACGCTCACGGTGGTCAAATTCGAATCCCATTTATTGGCGGTTTGTACGCACCAAATCAAGGCTTTTTCCCTGAATATGATGCTGGTTTATATGAAGAAAACGACAGTGTTATGCTACTAAGTCGAGGGCTTGGCAATAGCATCTTCCCTCTTAGAGTTAACAACAGACCTGAAGTTGTTGTTGCTGTTTTAAAGTCAGCGTGAAAAGTGAAAGCGTACAACGAGAAAAATCTTGTTGTACGCTTTTTTTTATTTGCTTTTTTGACTCTTGCGCTTTTCGTATTTTTCCTTAGTTGCAAGACCACCTCTTATGTGGCGCTGTGATTTATTTTCATCTAAAATTTCTCGAACTTTATCATATAAATTTTGGTCAACATATTTTAGTTTTTTGCTCATGTCGCTGTGAACTGTACTTTTGCTAACGCCAAACTTTGCGGCAGCTCCTCTGACTGTATCTTTAGTTTCAATTATATATTTCGCTAACTCTTCTACCCTATCTTGTACTATGTAATTCAAGTTTTCAACTCCTGTCGTAAGTATGTTTTAGTTAATACTTATGATTTTTTTTGAAGTTTTATGTATTTTAAACTTGATAAAACATAAAAAATCACCCATAAACTTTTTTATAGTTTTATGAGTGATTGTATTTTTATATTGCTATTTTATTTTTTCAACAAATTAACCTTTTTAACTAAAAATGGAACTAAAACCAATTGCAAAACAATTCCAGCAACGCTTACACTTACAAGTGAATACATTGAAACTGCTACAGTGTCAAATGAGAACACGTTAATTGCAAGAGCTGTTGCGCCAATTCTTACTAAACGACCTGCAAGCATTGTTATGATGAGTTTGAGCATGAATGGCATTTTTTTATCTTTGATCAAACCAGCCACTAAGCCGTAAGTTGCAAGTTCAAGCACCATAAAAGGCACAATTGAAATAGCTGGCATTCCAGTTAAGCAAAATGATATTAACACGCTCAAAACACCTGAAATTAAACCTACGTTAGAGCCAAAAGCAAATGCAAAAATCAAAATTGGCAAATGCATTGGTAAAAAGGCTGCTGCGAATGATGAACCCCATGGCGTAACGCTTCCGATTAAGTGAAAAGCTTGAGGAAGTGCCACTGAAAAAGCCACACTTAATGCGCAAAGCATTGTTTTTGATGAAATGATTTTTTGTTGCAATGATAACGATTTTTCCATTATAAATTCTCCCTTTTATATGAATGATTAGTTTAGATTTATTTCGTTGAAGCTTGATATAACTCCCCATCATCAAGCCAAATTGCTGTGCCATCGTCATTTCTAACATAGGCATTAACTTTAAATGTATATGTGGTGTTTGCTTTGAAACCGCTCATTCTAAGAGTGGTTGTCGTACTGCTTATAGTCCCCATATTCACCCAAGAGCCATCTAGTAAAACGTACACTCTGTAACCATCAGCGCCAGAAATTAAATCCCAGTTAACACGAATTGCATCACTAGTGCTTGAATAAGATTTAATGCTAACTTGATCGGTTTTTGTGCTTGCATAGTACGGCTCACTTTCTTCTTGGAAAATCGCCGTGCCTGAATCATCTCTGATAAACGCTTTAACCATGAAGCAATATTCGGTGTTAGCGTCAAAACCGCTAGCTCTATAAGTTAGCGTATCACTGCCATAAAGTGTTGCGAGTTTCACCCACTCATTATCAACTAAAACAAAAACTCGATAGCCATCAGCAACTGTGATTTCTTCCCAGTTCACTCGAATAGCATCATAAGTTCTTGTGTATGTTGTAAGCTGCACTTGAGTTGATATTGTGTTTGCATAATATGGCTCACTTTCTTCTTGCCAAATTGCTGTGCCAGTTTCATCTCTAATAAACGCTATAACTTGGAAGCAATATTCAGTGCTATTTTCAAAACCGCTCGCTCTATAAGTTGTTGTATCACTGCCATAAAGTGTTGCAAGCTTTACCCACTCATTATCAACTAAAACAAAAACTCGATAGCCGTCAGCAACTGAAACTTCTTCCCAGTTAACTCGAATTGCATCATATGTTCTTGTGTAAGTTGTCATTTGCACTTGCGTGTCTTTCGTATTAGCGTAAAAAGCTTCACTTGCGTCAAGGAAGTACGCCACACCATCGTCGTTTCTAACATAAGTGTTAACTTTAAAACTATATTGACTATCATAATCGAGTCCGCTAATTGTGTAACTTGTTTGAGAACTTGAAATTGTTTCAAGGCTTGTATAAGTTCCGTTGATTAACATATATACCCTATATCCATCTGCGCCTGAAATAGCATTCCAAGTTATGGTGATTTCGTCGCAAGTACTCGAGCTAGACGTTATAACTGCTTGCTCAGTTTTTGTGCTTGCGTAATAGGCCTCACTAGCTTCGCCCCAAACTGTTGTTGAGCCGTCTTTTCCGTACGCTTTCACCTTGAAGCTATATTCAGAATTTGCGTCTAAGCCTTCAACTCGATAAGTTGTTATATCACCACCGCTTATAGTTTCAATTTTAGTATATGTACCATCAATTTGCATATATACTCTATAGCCTGCTGCATCATCAACTTCTTCCCAGTTAATACGGATTGCATCGTAAGTTCTTGTGTAAGTTGTCATTTCGACTGTGTCGATAACTAGATTTGATTTGCCACAATAAATACAATAAAAATTCGAATATGTATGTGTCGTTGTGCAAAGATTTATGTTTGTTGAACCTTGTATGGCATAATATTTAGCTGTTGAAAATGTGTTATTATAGTAATAATAGCTAATTTTATTTTCAACGATGAAAAGCGAATAAACTCTGTTAGTGCTGGCTAAATTGCTCATAGTATAAACAATTGTTGTTTCACTTGGATTAGATAACTGCCGAGATACGATGTTTAAGCCATCACCATAAAAATATCTATCACCATTAACTTCTAAACCTTGACCTATATCATTTGAAATTAAGCTTAAGTTAGAACCATATTGATTGCTAGAATAAAATTTTGTTCCAGAATAAAAATACCACAAGTCATTTTCATATACTTGAGAAGCGTTGTTGTTGCGAGGCATATATGAATATGCTGTTGATGTACAAGTATAATCGCCATCCCAACCGCTGTGCCCTAATCTAAGCATTTCTGATGAAGTTCGAAGTAAGTATGTACGGTTAGCATTACCTGTGATATCTGAAGACGCAACCGAGTAAGTTGGATCATCATATGTTAAATCCACATGATACCATTTGCCGTCAAGTTTAACAACATTCCAAGTGTGACCCATGGAGCTACTTACTACATATTCGCATTCTATTCCCAAATAATTTAAGATATATTGATAAGCTAAGGTATAAGATGTACACACACCTTTGCCGTTAACAAGAGCGGCATATGCGTTATATTGCTCACGTATTATTTTGTTGGTGTATGAAGTCATGTTAACGAAGTCATAATTATACTCGCAGTTTAAAATTAGATAATCATGCACAAAAACTATGGTTTCAAAGTCACTCATTCCAGTTGTGTAACTTGCAATTTCTTCGATAACATCATATTGTTCTTGAACCATTTTTTTAAATTCAGCACTAGTTAAACTATTTGAATATTCAAAAGTGATTTTTGCTGCTTTTAAGCTTGAAGTGTAATACGAAATTGTGTATTTAAAATCTTCATAACCAGACAAGAATGAAAAAGTTCCAAATTCAACTGGATAAGCATCTTTAATTGCCTGCATCAACTCTTGAGCTTGTGTAAGGGTGTAATCATAAGAACTCAAATTAATTTCAGTGCCGAAGTCAAAGATGTATTCGGCGATTGTATCAATCATTTCATCTGAAAACTCTGTGCTTGCAGCACTTGCTTCAAATGAACCAGTGAAATTTGAAATATCTGTATCTAATGAGTTAGATATAGGTATGGCAAATAAAACTAAAACTGATATAATTGAGCTTAATAACGCTTTTTTCATAATTCTTTTCATTAGTTTCTCCTAAATTGTAATTACTTTTGATAATTATAACATAACAAATTTGAATTTTTCAAACATATCTTATAAAAAAATCAATATCAAGAAAATAACTACTATAAATATTTTTCCATTTTTATGTGTGGATAATCTTCCTCTAAATACATATCACCGACTTTTTCATAGCCGCATTTTTCATAAAACTCAATGACTTGATGCTGCGAAGATAAGCAAAGATAGTTTATGCCTTTTTCTTTGAGATCATTTTCAATCACTTCTAGCATTTGCCTGCCTAAACCAAGGCTGCGATACTGTTTTAAAATGGCAAATCTGCCTAAATGCCAATGCTCACCATCGTTAAAATATCTTGCTGTGGCGGCTGGTTGATCGTCTATCATCAATTTAACGTGATAGGCTATATCGTCATTTTCATCTATTTCAATTTCTGCTTCAAACTTTTGTTCCAAAATAAAGACTTCATTTCGAATGTCAAAACAATCGGTTAAATCATCTGGTTTGTGAAGAATAAGAAACTCTTTTTTCATGTTAAATCACACTTTCTACTATAAAACTTTTTGGATATACTCGCTGATGTTAAACTCATCAACACTGCTATCACTTTTCAAATAAAGTGGGTGATGTGGGTGACCTTTTTTTGAGATTTTTCCGCTGGTGTACCAGTTAGCCGTGTACCTCTCGCCAATTTCGACCATGTCGAGAAGACAGTTTTTAAGATAGGGTCTTTTTTCGACGATTGTGCCCCACGCTGCCCAAACTGATGGTTTTTCTGTGGTATAAAGCGAGAGTATGTATTCAAAAGCCTCCATGTTTTGCTCGTGCAGAGCTTCGTTTAAATCGATATCCATGTCATCAGGGTTGGTGGCTCTTTGAGCGTAGACATTAAACATTATAAAGCTGTCGTAACCATTGCCTTTTGCGATTCTTTCAACGGATTTTAGCGTGTTGTCTAAATCATCTGGCTTTGCTGTTGAGGGATTGATTCCTATGCAAATTAAAGGGTTTTTGCCCTTTGTACCCAAGATATATCGATACTCACTATAGTGATTTGGAACGTATAGCCATTGATTGACGTTATATTCAATGTGCGATTGAACTTCGCTTTCTTTGAGCGCTGTTTCAAATTTTTCGATTAAAACCATTTGGCTGTTTGAGCTTGGTATATGCATAGTTTCACTTCCCTATTATATTTAAAATCTTGATTCGCCTGTGTATAAATCCTTGCTAAACATTGCTTCGATATCTGTGCCATCTTCAAATTCAAGTTTGAGAACTGTGGCGGTTGCTGTGTATTTTTCGCAAGGCATATCATAGATGTGCAAGTATCTAGTGTAGGCATCTTCTCTTTGATAAAATGTTGGCATGATGTCAAGGCTCGCCTTTGGAGTTGAGCTGTCATTTAAAATTGTGATGTTTTTTGGCATAACAGTGATTGGATCAAACACCATACCGCTGATATTTAAGCCACCATAAAAATGAATATATAAGTTGTTATCTTTAACCGTGGTGAGTATGTTTTCTTTATCCTTAAAAAGCACGATTGCCTTTGCCCCATGCAAACTTTCTTCAACTTTTTTGTACCACTTACCCACTGCTTTAAACTTATCTATGCATACATCAGGAATTTCTCCATTTGACATAGGTCCGAGGTTTAAGAGGTAGTTTCCACCCATCGCCATGATTTTGTCTATGCCTTGAGTGATGAAGTCTGAGCTGTAGTAATCTTCATTTTTGCGATAGCCCCATGATTGTCTGCCAAAAGATTGGCAAGCTTCGGTTGGCTTTGTGAAAATTTCACCTTTTGGAATGTTGCGCTCTGGAGTTGCGAAGTCGCCATCGTCAAAGCCTCGATCATTAATTAAAATGTTTGGTTGAAGCTTTCTCACATAATCATTAATTGAAGCATCGTGATATTTAGGAGGAATATCCCAAAACAGAGTTGAGATTTCGCCATAATTCGTTAAAAGCTCGGTAATTTGAGCTTTAACATACTGCTTATATTTATTCATGTTTGGCTCGTCTGTTTCTCTTGGCTGCACTTGGTGCGTACTTTTTTCATTATACGCATTTTCTTGATGCCAATCTGGAATTGAATAATAAACGCAAAGTTTGATGTCTTTTTTCTCGCACGCAAGCTGTAACATCTTAAAAACGTCCTTGCCATAAGGGGTATTCATGATATTATAATGCGTGGTTTTAGTGTCCCACATACAAAAACCGTCATGATGTTTTGTTGTGAAACAAAGATATTTCATGCCACATTCGTAAGCTAAATTCACCAATTCATCTGGGTTATATTCAGTTGGATTGAAAGATTTATAAAGCTGCTCATAGTCTTTACGATCCGCTCTCATTCTCATTAAATATTGGCAGTGATACTCGGTCAATGAGTGAACTCCCCAGTGCACGAACATGCCGAACGGTGTTTCATTGTGCCATTTTTCAAACTTTGCCATTTTGTTCTCCTAAATAATTCAATTAGATTTGCGGTTTTGTCGTACTTTTTTTGGGCTTTGCCCAAAAAACTGTACCGCCCAGCAACATCATTTTATGATGAAAGCCCCCAGTTAATGGGAGCTTTTGTTTATTAATCGTCTTCCTCTTTAACTTTTTCGAAATTAACTTTAATGTTTATCTCAGTGGCTCTGCGATTTTCTATGCTTGAAACTGTGATTGTTAAATTGTCAAAATCAAAGCTATCACCTACAGTTGGAATTTTGTCGATATTTTCGATTATCCAGCCGTTAATTGTGGCTGAGTCTATATCTTGAGAGATGTCAAACATTTCAAAGAGGTCATCTAAATCTTCGCTTGTTGGAATTATGTATGATCCATCTTCATTTTGCTTGATTTTTCCATCTTCTTCGTCGTGCTCGTCCCAAATTTCGCCGACTAATTCTTCGAGGATATCTTCCATTGTCACAATGCCTTGAGTTCCACCATATTCATCAACAACAACTGCGATGTGTGATTTTGTGCGCTGCAAAAGCTTGAGCAAGTTTGAAACCTTCATTGACGAAACAACATATTGAGCCGGTTTAATGATAGCATCAATTTTTTTATTTGAGCCACCAATGATGTTATGGAAGTCTTTTTCATTGATAACACCGATAATTGAATCAATGTTTTCTTTATATACAGGAAGCCTTGAGTGCCCTGTTTGCTTGAAAATGTTGGCAATTTCTTTGTTTGTTGCCGTGTTTTCAACAGCATCAACGTCAATTCTTGGTGTGAAAATATCTGCAACATCAACATCATTAAACTCAATTGCATTTTTGATGAGTTCGCTTTCTTCTTCGTTTAATTGCTGAACTTCATCAACAATTGTTAAAAGTTCATCTTCAGTTAATGCAGAATTTTCCGAGCTAGCACCCACAAGTTTTTTAATTCCAGTTTTCAATTTTAAAAGCAAGAAATTAACAGGCTTCAAAATCAAATTGAGCATTTTATAAATTGGAACTACCGCCATAGCAAATTTTTCAGGTGCTTCTTTGGCAATGCTTTTAGGAGTGATTTCACCAAAAATTAGCACGACAACTGTCATAACAATAGTTGAAATTGTTGCACCATTTTTCACGAAAAACTCGCAAAATAAGATCGTTGCAATTGTTGCAGATGAAATATTTACGATGTTATTTCCAACTAAGATTGTTGATAAAAGTTCGTCGTAATTTTCCACCAATTTGAGTGCTTGCTTTGCTTTTTTATCTCCACTATTTGCCATTGTTTTGAGCCTTGCTTGATTTACCGAAGAAAATGCTGTTTCTGATGCTGAGAAAAATGCGGATAATGCCACCATGATAATTAGTATAAGAATTAAGCCAATACTCTGCTCGTCCATATAGGAATTTACCACCTCGTTATAATTATTTTATTAGAGTATAGCATATTTTGTTATGCAAGTCAATCAATTATATAGTAACAATAACGAAAGAAGACATTTAGTTTGGTAAAAAATAAAAAGGACAACCACATCAAAATATGGTTGTCCGATATATTATGTTAAACTAAGATTAGTTATTGCCGAAAATATTTCTGCCTTTGAAAATAGGAAGAACATCACTATCGTCATCGCCTTCATCATCAAAAATTGATGCAGGTTTTTTGCTAGGAGTTTCGATAACTTCAAAATCTTGTGGTTGTTGAGCGTAAGTTGCTTGTTGAGATACGCTTTCAACTGGAGCTACAGGAGCTACTTTACGTGTTGCAGTTCCATATAAATCACCTTGGAATTTGCCTTGTCTTTGTGCTTCTTCAAGAACTGAAAGGAAAGTTTGACCGATATCAGTTGAAGAAAGATTTTGGTCGTTTGTTTCCATTGAAGTGAAAATTGAAGATGCTTGAGCCTTTGGTTTATTAGATTGACTAATAAATGGTGAGTTGTTAACAGGCACAGCTTGTCCTGCTTCAACATTTGAGTGTTCAAGTTCTTCTTCACCAGTACCAAAACCAGTTGCGATAACTGTGATGAGCATTTCATCTCCCATATCTTCATCGAATACAGAACCGAAGATAATGTTTGCATCTGGGTGAGTTGCTTGAGTGATGAGATCGCCAGCTTGTTCGATCATATCAAGTGACATATCTGAAGAACAAGTAACGTTGATGATAACGCCATTTGCTCCGTCGATAGCTGTTTCAAGAAGTGGACTTGTGATAGCTTGTTTTGTTGCTTCACTTGCACATTCTGCACCACGACCACGACCAATACCCATGTGAGCAAGACCAGCGTCTTTCATTACGCTCTTAATATCAGAGAAGTCAAGGTTGATGTAACCAGGAACTTTGATTGTGTCTGAAATACTCTTAACACCTTGCCATAAAACATCATTAGCTTTGCCGAAAGCATCTTTCATGCTAAGTGATTTATCGCCGAGGAGTTTTAATCTTTCGTTAGGAATAACGATAAGGCTATCTACGTGCTTTTCGAGTTCTTTAATTCCCTCTTCAGCTTGTTTTTGACGTTTTCTACCTTCAAATTTGAAAGGTTTAGTAACGATTCCAACTGTGAGAGCACCGAGTTCTCTTGCGATTTCAGCAACAACTGGTGCAGCACCAGTTCCTGTTCCGCCACCCATACCAGCAGTGATAAACACCATATCTGTTGATCTAAGTGCGTCAGCAATAACGTCACGGCTTTCTTCAGCTGCTTTTTTACCAACGCCAGGGTCACCACCAGCGCCCATGCAACCTGTTACTTTTTCACCAATTTGGATTTTATGTGTAGCTTTTGAATTTTCAAGAATTTGTCTATCTGTGTTAATGCTGAGAAATTCAACACCGAACACACCAGATTCAAGCATGCTATTAACAGCGTTTCCGCCGCCGCCACCTACACCGATTACTTTGATTTGATTGTACGCAACATTTTCATTGTCAATTATGAAGCTCATTTAACTTCCTCCTGTCATTATTGTGTTGTGCAACATCTTTGATTATAGTGTGATTGTTAAAAAACCGCAACAAAAGATTTGCAAAAGTGTACTGTACAATTTAAATTACATAAATTTTAAATATATGTTTTAAACAAAAATTAGACCAAATTTAGCGTTTTAACCCTATTTTGGCTATCATGCAGACCATTATAACATATTTTTTTATAAAAAACAATAAATAATTTAAATTAGTTGAAATATTTTTTTAATTACTGATTTTATTCAGTTGTTTCGTCCTCGGTTTCAACATCATAAACATCAAACTTAGTGATAACTCCGTCTTCAAATTCGGCGATAACATAGCCAATATCATAATAATCTGACATGAGATCAACTTTTTCAATGGCTGAAACAATGTTCGCTGGATAAAGTACCGCTCCCAAAGTTATTGACACATTGCAATAAGCAATTTGCACATCATCAATATCAGCTAAGTCGATGGCAATTTTATCTTGTAATTCGATTGAGTCAAGTTGTTCACTTATAATTTGCAATAATGAAATTCTTTGCTCATTATCTTCACTGGCTTCATATGTTAAGCCAACTTCAAGATCTTGATAGTCGAAACCATTAACTGCATAAACCGAATCATCTGCACTTTGAGATATAGATAATATCTTTAGATTTTCATCTAGGGTAAAATATGAGTTGTTCGCTTCGATACAATATTTGTCAGCTGTGCAGCTAATAATTTGTACATCAACGACGCCTGCAAAACTTTTGCTAACTTCAACTTCTTCAATGTACGGCAAAGAAATCTTAATTTGCTCTTCAATTTCATTTGCACTAACTCGCAAGATATTTTCTCCGCTTTGAATTTGTGTCGCCGAGATAACAGTTTGTGAATCATAAATACTATCACCGCTCACTTGTATATCGACAACATCAATGCCAACAACGAAATAAAAGATTAAACCTATCAATAAGATAATTCCACCAAAACTTGCTAAAACTATTGCTTTGATTGGTTTATTGCTTTTTTTCTTGATTGTATCTTGCGACTTAGGCTCTTTTTGTGTTTTCTTTGATTTTGAATGTTTTTCGTTTGTTTGCTCATTTGGCATCTTATCTAGTTTCTTACCATTAGGTTTCCTCTTTTTTGATGGATCAAAAACACGAATTGGCTCTTGTTCCTGTGTTGCTTTTTCTTTTTCAACAACTTTGTCAATATCACTATCTGTTTTATTTTCCACATCTTTCTTTTTAGGTTTGATTGATATGGTTGTTAATGGATTTATTATATCTTTTTTTTGTTTTTTCTCGTTGATTTTTGATTGTTTCTTCTCTTGAACAAAAGCTTCAAACTCAGGACTCTTTGAGCTTAAATCTTTAAACTCATCTTCTTGCTTTTCAGCATAAAAAGTTGTTGGATTAGCCGAGTCTAAAGATGCGGGAATTTGATCAAAACCCAGAGTTTTCTTTTTAGCTTTTGCACCAACACGAGAGTTAAATTCAGAATTATTATTTGGATTAACAACTCTTATTTTATCAACACTTGATAAATCATCATTTAAATATGAAACATTATTTTTGCCGTCAATATATTTTTTGATATTTCTATTCATTATATCTTGAACTAGCGAATTTTTTTCGTTTTCTTTGCCTGATTTTGTTAAGCTTGGCATTTGAGCATACTGCGAATTATATTGATTCTCGACATTATTATTTGCAGTATTTGGCGTATTATCATAAGTTTGAGCTTTAGGTTTGATAATGGACATCATTTCAAAATCATCATATGTATTATTTGAGCTTCGAGAAATTTCATCTTTAATTTCATCGTATGTTTGATTTTGATTTTGCGAAATATCCAAATCATTAATGTAACTGCTTTGCAAATAATCACTTGAATTTGATATCTCAAAATCATCTGCATCATCATTTTGCTCTGCTACAATTGGCTCTTTGCCAACAACTCTAAACTTTTTGATATTGCTAGGTGTTTCAAAATCGTCTTGAAAAGTAAAGATACTATCTTCAGTTTGATTTTTATATATAGGTTGTTTGTTTTCCTTTTTTAAGTTTTCTAAACTTTCCTCTAATTCACGCAAGTCTTCGCCAAAATCTGAAAATACGCTTTTTAAATCATCATTATCATCAAATTTCATATTAATCACTTCCTTAATTACTACAATATCACATTTATTTTAGTTTAACTTAATTCTTTCAATTTCTGCTCCAACATTTTTCAAGCATCCTACTATATCTTGATATCCACGGTCAATGTGATTTAAACCGTCTATCGAAGTTTTTCCATTTTTTGCGGCAAGTCCTGCCACAACTAAGGCTGAACCACCTCGCAAATCTGTTGATTTAACGTTAGCTCCATGTAACGACTTTACGCCGTCAATCACAGCTACCTTACCTTCTATTTTAATTTTTGCACCCATTCTTGTCAACTCATTTACATGCTTAAATCGACTTTCGAAAATGTTTTCAACAATAACGCTTGTTCCCTTTGCTGTACACGCAAGCGCCATCACTGGAGCTTGAGCATCAGTTGGAAATCCTGGGTACGGCATGGTGCGAATATCTCTAAGTGCTTTTAGTCTTGAATTTGAAATAATTCTCACGGCATGAGTTTCATTTATAATTACGCAGCCAGCTTTTTCAAAAACTGGAAGAACTGACAAAAAGTGATTTGAATCAATTCCACGCAAAATTACATCGCCACGAGTGGCGGCGACAGCCGACATGTACGTCAAGGCAACTATTCTATCAGAAATCACTTTATGCTTACAGCCATGAGCCTTATTAACTCCCTCGATTATCACTGTGCCTTGATTTTGCACAAAAACTTTGCAGCCGATTTTGTTTAAGAAGTCCGCCAAATCCTCAATCTCCGGCTCTCTTGCTGCGTTCAAAATCGTTGTTGTACCACTGGCGAAAACGCTGGCTAAAATGATGTTTTCTGTTGCGCCAACACTTGGAAAAGACAAGCTGACAACACTTCCACGAATCCCATTTTCACATTTGCAATCGATACCATCACTATTTTCTTCAATGCTTACACCTAAAGTTTTGAGCGAAGATAAGTGCAAATCAATTGGTCTAAGTCCAATTTCACAGCCGCCTGGCGTACACAGCTGAGCCATGCCCATTCGGCTTAAGATTGAACCTAAAAAAACAATTGACGAGCGCATTTCATGCATTAAGTCTTGAGGTATATCGTATCTTGACACTGCTGTTGAGTCAACGATAACGGTTGTTTTTTCACGTTTAACTTTGCAGCCTAAATGCTCGAGAATTTTGATTGCGGCATTCACGTCGGTTAAATCTGGACAATTGTCTATTCTGCTCACTCCGTCAACTAGCAAACTTGCTGCCAAAATTGGAAGTGAACTGTTTTTTGAACCTTGCACCTGAATTTCTCCGTTTAATTGTTTACCGCCGAAAATTTCTATTTTTTCCAAAGAAATCACACCTTTTTACATGATTAATATTGTTTTGCTTTATCTTATGCAAAAAGGTTTTTTATGTGATTTTTTATTTATTATTTGCAAGTTCTATCAAGATTTTTGCAATTTCTTCTTTAGCATTTAAGTGTGCTAACTTCAAAGCATTTGCACCAAGATTTTTAAGTTTGTTTTCATCACTTATTAGCGAATCAAACAAATTTGACATACTCTCACTTGTTAAATCTTTTTCAACTATTATTGTTGCTGCATCGTTATTAACTAACGCCATTGCGTTGTGGTATTGATGATTTTCTGCAACATTTGGTGATGGAATTAAAATTGAAGCTTTTCCCAACGCCTCAATTTCACTAAGGCTACTAGCCCCAGCACGGCAAATTATCAAATCGCAAGCACTCATGCAGCGATGCATATCTGTTATGTACTCACGAATTTCAACATTTTTAGATGTTTTTAAGTCAACACCATTTTCTTCAAGTTTTTCAGGAACCCATAAGCCGTATTGACCCATTGCGTGAAGAAAATATATGTCTTGATTTTTATGATTTTTACTAATTAATTCAACCATTGAATCATTAATAGCTCTAGCTCCAAGGCTTCCACCCATTGAAAGAACTAATTTTTGATTGTCTTTTACACCTAGCTCCGCTCTGCTAAAATCTCTGTCAGCTTCAAGCATTTCCCCACGTACTGGCAATCCTGTGATAACACAAGGATTTTTGCATGTGAGGTGCTTTTGCGCATCTTCAACTGTGAGCATAACTTGATCAACAACCTTAGCTAAAGTTTTATTTGTTACGCCAGGGTAAGCGTTTTGCTCGTGGATTGCTGTTTTGATGCCCATTTTTTGAGTCATTCTAACAACTGGACCACTGACATAACCGCCAAAACCTACAACAACATCTGGTTGAAATTCTTTGATGATTTTTTTTGCTTGAGCTGATGAAGTGAACATCTGTTTCACTGTTTTCACATTTTTAATTATATTTTCAACGTTGATTTTTCTTTGAAATCCTGAAATTTCAATTGTTTGAAAGTCAAACCCTGCATCAGGTACTAACTTAGCTTCCATTTTTGTTTTAGTTCCAACAAAAAGAATTTGAGCGTCTTTATATTCTTGTCTTATATATCCAGCTACTGCGAGTGCTGGATTGATGTGTCCGCCAGTACCGCCAGTTGCAAACATGATTTTCATGTTATTCCCTCACTTTTCTGTTTCTAAATTTACATACATATACATAATATATTATACACTTTTAGCTTGCAATTGCAAGAGGTTACCGCATTAATTTTCAAAACATTATTAATTTTGGCTTTGTGTACAAAAATAATATTAAATAAAGAAAAATAAGATAGAATCTTTTTAAATAAAAGACGCTATCTTACTTAATAATTTATCGTTTTACTATTGTGCTAGTTCTCGAAACAGATAAAACAATGCCCATTTCTGCTAAAATCATGATTAGAGCCGTACCGCCATAGCTGAAAAATGGCAAGCCGATACCAGTGTTAGGAATTAAGTCTGTTACAACTGCGATGTTTAAAAACACTTGTATTCCAACTTGTAACATGATGCCCATAACGATTAATGAGGCGAATTTATTTCCATTTTTAACTGCTATTTTGAACCCTCTAAATATCAAGAACATGAAGATACACAAAATGGCAACCGCTCCGATAAAGCCAAGTTCTTCACAAACAACTGTGAAAATAAAGTCGTTTTGTGGCTCTGGAATGTAGAGATATTTTTGAGTTGATTGAGTGAAACCTACGCCAGTGAGTCCGCCTGAACCGATGGCTCTCAAACCTTGAATTGTTTGATATCTTTCATCAGAAACCATTTCTTTTTCAATATCAGTTCTTTCGGCATAAGGTATTTCTTCAGGTTTAACTAGCCAAACTTTAATTCTTTCTAAGGCGTAGTTCATATCGCCAAGTTCTAAACCATCAATATACATTATTAACGCTGTGGCTAAAATTCCAACGAGCAAAATAACAACAACAAATTGCCATTTTCTAACTCCACCAAGCCACATCATGCTCATGCCTAAAATGCTAACCAAAATAACACACGAATAGTGACTTTGCAAAAATATCAACCCAACAAAAAACAAGATGTACATTGCCATAAGCGCTGAAGATGCTATACTTTTCCAAAAGCTGTTGCCAACTATCCAGTCTTGCATTTTGCAAACTAAAAACGCCATGCCTATAACTAAAACTAACTTCGCTATCTCTGAAGGCTGCACTGAAAAAGTCGTGAACCCTAAATTCACAGTGAACCACCTTTTAATAACGTCACTGCCGCCTGCGACAATTGTGTACGCTATCAAACCTGCTGAAAGAGCTGAAGCTAAGAGAATTAACCATTTATTAAATAAGAAGCTAATGTTTATCTTGCTTAAAATAAACATCGCCACAAAGCCCATAACAGCATAAATTGATTGGCTAATGAAAAATGATTGAGCGCTAGATTCGTTATTTTCAGCATAAACATAGCTCGCCGAATACATCATTACCACGCCAATACAAGTTAAAATGATAACAATTGCACAAAACACAACGTCAAATCTGCCAACAACCATATATTTACTTTTTATTTTATCGATAAAACTACTGCTTTTTTTTAACATTTCATACCCCTCTTATTGAGCGTTAAGCAATCAAATCAGTATAATAAATAAGAGCAACTCCAAGCGCACAGCCTATTGTGCTAATTAAAGTGAAAACTGCAACGATTTTCTTTTCGTTCCAACCACACATTTCGAAGTGATGATGGATTGGAGCCATTTTGAAAACTTTCTTTTTCCTGATTTTTATGCTTGCAATTTGAATAATATCTGAAACAGCTTCAACAACATAAATGATACCAACTGGTAACAAAATGATAGGACAATCAATCCCATAAGCTAAAGCTACTATAATACCGCCTAAAAACATTGAACCTGTGTCACCCATCATAACTTTTGCTGGGTAATGATTCCAAATAAGATAACCTGCACAGCCACCAGCAAGGGCAGCACCTAAGATGCCAACTGATGTATTGTTTAAAATAAATGCCATCACAACAAAAGCAATTCCAACTGGCACTGTTACGCCAGCACAAAGTCCGTCAATTCCATCTGTGAAATTAACTGCGTTAATTGTGCCATAAGTTACACAAAGACCAAATATCACGAAGAAAATCATTCCCACAGTGCTATCTAAACTAACTTTACCAACGAGTGGAATATACATTGAAGTGCTTTTTGATAGGATAAGCGAAGCGAAGTACGCAAAAATGATTAAAACTTGAGGAATTGTTTTTTGCAGCTCTGTTAAACCGAGATTTCTTTTTTTAACAACTTTAATGTAATCATCAGCAAAGCCAACGCCAGCAAAACAAAGCGCCATTAAAATGCCTGCGATAAGCTTGGTTTGTTCTTGATTTTTCACAACATCAGTGACTGCAAAAATTTCAAAACCTGTTAAATTGCAAACCACAACAGTTGCAATAACTGCAAACACTATGCCAATCATAAACATAAAACCGCCCATTGTTGGTGTTCCTTGCTTTTTTGCATGCCACTTAGGGCCTATGTCTGTTAATATGTTTTGCCCAAATTTTAGTTTGTGCAATATTGGTATTAATACTATGCCCAATAAAGCACTTACAATGAATGATAGACCTAAAGAAATTAAAACTACTACTATGTTACTCATTTTTAATACTTCCCTTTCAAATTGACCCTAATAATATTTTTTCAACGATTTGCCTTTCGTCATAATGAATTTTTTCTGTTCCTAAAATTTGATAATCCTCATGACCTTTACCTGCTAATAATATAATATCATTTTTTTTCGCAGTTTTCAAGGCGAATTTTATCGCATCGGTGCGATTTTCATGAATATATAATTGTTTTTTCGGTTTTGTGCAACCTTCAAGTATCTCATTAATGATACTCATTGGCTCTTCAGTTCGTGGATTGTCTGAAGTTACAACTACGATATCTGAAAGCTGAGAGGCAATATTTCCCATGACCGCCCTTTTTGAACTATCACGATCTCCACCGCAACCAAAAACTGTTATAATTCTGCCTTTGCAATAATGTCTAATTGATAACAAAACCTGTCTTAAACCATCAGGAGTGTGTGCGTAATCGATTATAACTTGAAATGGTTTATTTATTGGCAAAAGCTCAAATCTGCCTTTTATTTGATTGATTGTTTTTATCATGCTTGCGCACTCTGGCAAGCTAATACCGAGCTCTAAAGCCGCAATAATTGCTGCCATTGAGTTATAAACAAAAAAATCGCCTTGCAAATTAAGCTTTATTCTATGAATTAAAAAGTTATTTACAAACTCATACATCAATTGCTCATTATTATAGTTAACATTTTTAGCAGTGTAATCACCTAAATCATTTTTAACAGAATATGTTATAACTTTTTGCTTTGCCGCAGCTTTAAAATCTTCACAATGTTCATCATCAGAGTTTAAAATCGAAATTTTAGCGTTTTCAAATAATGAAAGTTTTGCCCGCTTGTAATTTTCAAAAGTTTTGTGATAATCTAAATGATCAATAGTTAAGTTTGTGAAAATTGCAATTTCGAACTCAAGACCATATAGTCTTTGCTGAACTAAACCTTGAGAAGAGGCTTCTAAAACACAATAAGTTGCATCATTTTCAACTAATTCACTAAACATTTGATGAAGTTCAAAGCAATCTAAAGTTGTGAGGCTTGATTTATAGGATTTATCGCCGATTTTGTTGCATATTGTGCCCATCAAACCTGCTTTATAACCGCCTAGGTTAAGCATAGTATACAGCATTGTGGCAACCGATGTTTTGCCATTTGTTCCAGTTACTGCTATTAATTTTAGTTTTTTATCTGCATAGCCAAAAAATGCACGGCAAAGTTTGGCATATGCTTTTCGTGTATCGCCAACAACAACGCAATTATCGCAAAGTTTTTCATTGCTAACGATGAGTACAGCGCCATTTTCAATGGCTTCACTGACGTAAGCCTTACCTTTTTCATGAGCAACAAAAATGCTGTTATTAGTGCATTTTTTTGAGTTATCAGTGATGTATCTAATGTCAAAATCATTTGAAGGTAATTTTGAATCTATTGCCAAAGCAAGAATAGAAAGTTTCATATAAATTATCCCTTTCGCTAATAAGTTTTAGTCTAAATAATTTCAACGTCTTTTCGTTTAAATTTAAGTGTAAATAACAATTGTTCCATCACTTGGAACTGTGCTTCCAGCAACTGGAAGTTGGCTGATAACTGTGTCACCATCGCCTGAAACTTCAACAGTGTAACCATAAGACCAAGCAAGACTTTGAACCTGAGTGACAGACATTCCAACAAAATCAATAACTAATTCACTAATCTCTTCAAGCTCTTCCTCAGTGTATTGCGGCTCAATGTTTAAATAAGTTAATGTAGATTCCATAACTTCTAGGATCAAAGGTCCAACTAACGCACCACCACTAACATATTCTGCTTGTGGCTCATCAATACCTATTAAAATTGCAACTTGAGGGTCATCTGCTGGTGCAAATGCAACGTAAGATACTGTGTAATCATCATCAATATCTGTTGTTGAAAGTTTTTCGGCAGTTGCTGTTTTGCCTGCGAGGCGATAGCCCGCAATGTACGCACTCGAACCAGTTCCGTCAATAACAACGGCTTCCATCATTGCGCAAACCGCTTCGGCTGTTTCTTCAGAAATTACTTCTCTTTTTATTGTTGGCTCAGTTTGAGATATAACGTTCATGTCCTCATCAAGTATGCTATCAACTAAATAAGGCACCATTAAATCGCCACCATTAGCAATAGCACAAGTTGCTGTTATCATTTGAATTGGAGTGATTTCAATTGATTGACCAAAAGATGTACTAGCAAGCTCAACTAAGCCCATTGAATCATATGAATGGACAACGGAGTTAGATTCGCTAATAAAGTCAACGCCAGTGAGTTCAGTGAACCCGAAGGCTTCGAAATATTTATAATAAGTATCTACGCCTAATTCTTGACCTATTTCAATAAAAAATGGGTTACAAGAATTCATCAAACCCTCTGTTAAAGTTTGAGTACCGTGACCAGTTAGATTTGAGCAGTTAAATGTTATACCTGAGACTTCGCACTCTCCTGTGCAAGTGTAGGTTGTATCGACATCAATTATGCCTTCTTCAAGACCCATTGCAGCTGTAAAAATTTTATAGGTCGAGCCTGGCTCATAAGTGTCTTGAATGCAGAAGTTGCTCCATTGTTCATATAATTGTTGTGTTTCCAGCGTTGAATATAAGTTTATCGCTTCATCACTGCCTACTTCATAACCTTTTTCTATTAAAGTTTCAGCATATAGCTCATTTAACTCGTCAACAAAACTGTCTTCAGAAAATGTATTTGGTGAATTGAGGTCAAAATCTGGTTTATTTGACATAGCTAAAATAGCACCTGTATCAACATCCATAACGATGCCAAAAACAACATTTGGATCAGTGTCTTGCACGCATTGTTCCAAAGTGTTTTCTAAATACATTTGAATATTTGAATCTATGGTTAAAACTAAGCTATATCCAGCTGTTGCATCATAGATACTTTCGTAAGTTGTTGATAATGAGTTGCCATATGCGTCTTGAGCTGTAACAATTCTGCCATCTTCTCCGCTGAGCTCTTCATCATAATAACTCTCAATACCTGCAATACCTATATTATCGTAATTCACAACGCCAATAACTGTTGAGGCGAGGTTGTTTTCGCTGTATTCACGAATCCAATCTGATTCATAGTAAAAATAATAGGTAGAATAAATCTTAGCTTCCACGCTTTGTCCAAAGTAAGAATAAGTATACACATAAGTTTCACCTAAAAACTCATCAAGTTCTATCTTTTGCGCAGCATAAACTTCACTTGCTAAAACTTGATAGGTTTTATAAGCACCAGAAGTGTAAGTTGCTGTGATATAATCATATACTGTTTCTTCTTCCATACCCAAAATTTCAGCAATATTTTCACTTAAATATTGCAAATAATCTGCTTGATGCTGTGCCTCTTCTTCCTCAGTATCACCATAAAAATTATGTTCATATAAAGAATACGGGCTAAGGCAAACTTGGTATGATGTTGAACTTGACACTAAAGGCACGAGATTAGCATCATAAATTGAGCCTCTGAGAGCTTCGATTGTCGTGTCATATAATTGGGAACTTTCCGCTGATTCACGATATGAATCTCCGTTTATGATAGAAATAGAAAATAATTTACCCATGTTTAAAACAACTATCATTGCAAAAAGCAGAACCATTATAAATGTACTTCTTTTAACAAAATCTGAATCAAAATGATAATATTCTTTAGGTTTTTCATTATCAATCTTCTTGAGTTTATTATGTTTGAGCATACTCATATTCTCCTTTATTAATTCCTTTTTAAATAATAACATTAACAACTAAATTGAATTTGTATAATAATTAATTGTATTCATCTTATCACATATTTATGAAAAAGTAAACACATAAGTGCTTCATATAGATAAAAACAACACATTGAAATCATGTGTTGTTTTTTTACGTCATCATTTATACACTTGAACTTGCTCAGTTTCTGTAGTGATATAAGTTACACTTGAACTAACGCTTGTGAAACCTAAGTTTTCAGTTGCGTAAGTTTTAACAAAATCTTCTGTGAAGAGGTTGTTAAACTTTGTTAAGTTTTGTGTGTAGTTACTTTTATTAAACTCTAAGCTTTGCTCTAAAACATTCACTTGAGCCTGAGCAGAATATAAAGCTGCATGAGAATAAACATAAACACTTGATAAGATTGTGACAGATAAAACTAAAGCTGCAATTTTCGCTATAATAACATTCGCTTGTTTTTCTTCAACTTGTGGAGTGATTTGTTTTTGAACTGCTGTGAGTTTATTATTTTTATAGACATACTCGACTTTTCGAGCAGTGTTTGAGTTGTAAGCCATTGTTTTATCTCTCTTTCTTAATTTTTTTCACGTCACTTAAAGTTTAATCTTTAAGTTTTTCAATAACTCTAAGCGTTGCACTTCTTGAACGCTGATTAACTTCGATTTCTTCTTTGCTTGGTTTAACAAATTTAAAAGGTAATTTACCTCGTGGTGTTTGATTGCAAACACAAATTGGAAAATCCTTTGGGCAAGTACAGCCAACTGTGTATTCTTGAAACTTCTTTTTAACGATTTTATCTTCCAATGAATGAAAGGTTATGATTGAAACTCTTCCGTCAACATTTAATGAGTCAAACATATCACCTAAAGAAGCACTGAGCTTTTCGAGCTCTCCGTTAACTTCTAATCGTATTGCTTGAAATGATCTTCTTGCTGGGTGAGGTCCTGTTCTTCTTGTTGCTGCTGGAATTGAATTTTTAACAAGCTCTGCAAGCTCAAACGTTGTTTGAATTGGAGCTATTTCTCTTTGATTGATTATGTTATTTGCAATTCTTGAAGCAAACTTTTCTTCGCCATACTCTCTTAAAATACGAGTTAAATCGTGATATGAATAAGTGTTAACCACATCATGTGCGCTTAAGCCTTCTTGGCTCATTCTCATGTCTAGTGGTGCGTCGCTGTTATAGCTAAAACCTCTTTCGCCTTTATCGAGCTGATGAGAGCTAACACCGAGGTCAGCCATTATGCCGTCCACTTTTTCGATTTCTAAGCCCATAAGCACTTCTTTTAAATTTACGAAGTTGCTGTGAATGATGATAACTCTTGGATCATCGCCTATTCTTTGTTTAATGATTTCAATAGCGTCTGGATCTTGGTCAAAGCAAATGAGTTTGCCTTTTTCTCCAAGATGTTTCAAAATTTCTTTTGAGTGCCCTGCTCCACCAGTTGTGCAATCTACATACACACCATCAGGTTTGATGTTTAATGATGAAACTGTTTCATTTAATAAAACACTAACATGGGAAAACGACATTGACATTTGCTCACCTCTTTTTTATCTTTAGTCCAGTAAGTATTTACCAGCTTTTTTATATTCTCTGTCTTTATTTATTTCAGCATTAACTGCATCATAATCTTTTTGAATTTGCTCGTCAATTATTTCTGTGTACTCTTGATGAGCTTGTGGCAGCCACACTTCAATGTGATTAAAGCAACCTGTTACAATCACTTCTTTTTCGATACCCAAAAGCTCAAGCTTATCTTTTGGTAATAACAATCTTCCTTGAGGGTCGATTTTTGCTTGAGTTGTGGCATTTAAATATTTACTAGTGATATTTCTAATGTGAAACTCATTCATGTTATCGCCAATTTCTTTTTCTATTATATCTTCGAGTGTTGATGTTGAATAAATTTGCAAGCACGCACAATCAACGTTATAAAGTCTTACAACAACATCACTGCCGAGTTTTGTTTTAAACTTTGCTGGAACTGCAAGTCTGCCCTTTTCGTCTAGTACGTTATTATGTGTACCGACTAACATCAACCTCACCTCTTTTCATCTCTTGCAAGCTATTTGTAAAACAGCTACCACACTTTTACCACTGTCTTACATTTTATATACCTTTTTAAACCTTTTTAACTTATTATCATTATATCACTTAAAGTTCACGCTGTCAATAGTAATTTTAAAATAATAAAAAAAGAACGCCAAAATTTAAGCGTTCTTTTTAGATAATTTATTAAATTTGACAAATTTTGAGTTTATATAACATTTTTGCTCAAAATTTACTCTTAGGTTTTTGCCTCATACCAAGTTTCGCCGCAGCTAACATCAGCTTGAAGGATAACTTTCATCTTATATGCATTTTGCATTTCTTCTCTAACGATTAATTGAACAGCTGTTTGCTCTTCTTGTGGGCACTCGACAATCAATTCATCGTGCACTTGCATGATAAGTTTAGCTTTGAGGTTTTCTCTTTCAAGACGTTCAAAAACTTTAACCATTGCGATTTTGATTATATCGGCAGCTGAACCTTGAATTGGCATATTTTTTGCTACTCTTTCACCGAAAGCTTGAAGATTTTTGTTAGATGCAGAAAGTTCTGGTAAATATCTTCTGCGATTAAACACAGTGTTAGCGTAGCCGTTTTCTCTCGCTTCGTCAACAACATCTTGCATATATTTTCTCACACCGCTATAGTGGTGCAAATAGCCCTTGATGTAATCATCTGCTTCTTTAATAGAAACACCGATATCATTTGAAAGTGAGAAAGCACCAATGCCATACACAATTCCAAAGTTAACTGCTTTTGCTCGTGATCTCATCAGAGGTGTCACCATAAACAGTGGCATATCGAAAACTTGAGATGCGGTTATTGTGTGAATATCTTCATTATTATTGAAAGCTTCAATCATAACTTTGTCATTTGCCATGTGAGCGAGAACTCTCAGCTCGATTTGCGAATAATCGGCATCGACTAAAACGTGATTTTCAGGAGCAATAAAGAACTTTCTAAGCTCTTTGCCTACTGTTGTTCTCACTGGTATATTTTGCAAATTTGGCTCTGTTGATGAAATTCTGCCTGTTCTGGTTTCTGTTTGGTTGAGGGTAGAGCGTATTCTGCCATCTTCTGCGACAACTTTGAGTAAACCGTCACAATAAGTCGATTTGAGTTTTGCGAGTGTACGATATTCAAGAACATCTGACACGATTGGATATTCTTGTGCAAGGCTTTCAAGAACATCTGCGTTTGTTGAATAGCCTGTTTTTGTTTTTTTCTTTGGTGGTATTCCTAGCTTTTCAAAAAGTGCTTGACCGAGTTGCTTTGGTGAGTTGATGTTAAACTCAAACCCAGCTTGCTCATATATCTTGGTGGCAAGAACTTCAATGTCTGTGCCAAGCGCAGCGCCGTACGCCTCGATGCCCTGCTTGTCAACTAAAAAGCCGTGACACTCGATATCAGCGAGAACTTTTGCGAGTGGAAGCTCGATTTCGTGCAAAAGAGGGTCTTGCTTGTTTGCGGTGATTAGAGTTTGGATTTTTTCGCAAAGAGCTGGCAAAGCAGCTGTGATTTTCACAGTTTCAGCAAGATTTTCATCGCATTCACATTCTATGTCAGCAATTGCGTGTTCTTCGATTAATCTTGTCACTTCATATGAATTTGCAGATGGATTTAAGATGTAAGCTGCAAGGCTAGTGTCCATTTGAGCTGCGTTTAACTCGAAGCCTTTTGAGATTGCATATTTATATAATTGTTTGATGTCACTGGTATGTTTCTCGATTTCACTTTCACAAAACTCTTTGACAAAGCCGTCAAAATCCACACCACGAGTGCAAACCTCACATACATTTTCATCAACTGCGAAATACATAGCAGTAATTTCACCATCTTCAAATTTAGTTATGAAATAAGCCTTACCATCTTTTTTAAGACGAGTGAGCATTACAGATGTATCAACATTGTTGCAAAATTCAATTTGTTTGATTTCTTGTTTTTCGTTTATGATTTCATCACCAGTTCTAGTTAAGCCTAGCTTATCGATGATTCCAAACATTTCAAGTTTTACAAGCATTTGAATTGCGTTGAAGTTATCAACTGGTTTCATTGCATAAGAATCAAGATTCAAATCAATTGGTGTTTCGAGAAGAATTGTGCCGAGTTCACGGCTTAAAAATGCGTTTTCTTTGTCTTTAATCAGCTTTTCACGAACACCTTTTTTAATGTCAATCGTTTCAATATTTTCATAGATTTCATCAATGTTATTAAATCTTTGAATGAGATCGCCAGCTGTTTTTTGCCCAACTCCTGCAACACCAGGGATATTATCCGAAGCGTCGCCCATAAGAGCCTTGATTTCGATTAATTGTTTTGGCACAACTCCATAATCTTCTTGAATTTTATCTTCATCATAAATTATAGTTTGAGGCTTGCCCATTCTTGTTGCTGCCAAAAGTACGTTTGTGTTTTTGCTGACTAATTGCAAGCTATCTCTATCTCCAGTTGCGATGAAACATTTGTCCTCGCCCTTGCATTGTGCGGATAAAGTGCCGAGAATGTCATCAGCTTCGAAGCCTTCTTTTTCAACTATTGCATAGCCGAGATAAGTTAAAAGCTCTTTGAGCAGTGGCATTTGGCTTGCAAGTTCTTGTGGCATACCTTTGCGTTGTCCCTTGTACTCAGTGTACATCTTATGCCTAAAAGTTGGCGCTTTTAAGTCGAAAGCTATTGCAACGTGATCTGGTTCACATTCTTGTTTGAGCCTAATTAGTATGTTTAAAAAGCCATAGATTCCGTTGGTGAATTGTCCATCTTTTGTTGTTAGCACTTTAATTCCATAAAAAGCACGGTTTACGATGCTATTTCCATCTATTACGAGTAATCTCATTTTAATCTCCTTGAGCCTTGAAATTTGCGATTTTTATTTTGTTTTCGCATTATTAAATATAGTATAGCACATTTTCTTGCTTTTTTCATTATTTATGTTATAATTATTCTTAGAAAATTTGATTTTTTTCACCTTTCGTGATATAATATCAATCTTGAAACTAATTAATACAATTATAAAGGAAGTTTATATGGATATAGGAAATTTACATTTTGAACCTCGCCGTGCTGCTCTTGCACCAATGGCTGGGGTTGCTGACAGAGCTTTTCGTGAGCTTTGTGTGGAATATGGAGCAAGTTTTGCTGTGAGCGAAATGGTGAGCAGTAAAGGGTTGATGATGAATGATAAAAAAAGCAAGGAATTGTTGTTTTTGTCTGAAAAAGAGCGCCCATCTGGTGCTCAAATTTTTGGTGATACACCTGAAATTATGGCGAAAGCTGCAATTAAATGTCTTGAGTTTAAGCCAGAGTTTATTGACATCAACATGGGTTGCCCTGCGCCAAAAGTTGCATCTAATGGGGGTGGATCAGCTCTGCATAAAAAGCCTGAACTTGCGTTTGAAATTATGAAAAGCGTGGTTGAAGCTGTCGATATTCCAGTGACAGTTAAAATACGTTTAGGCTGGGACAGTGACGACATCAACGCTGTTTTAATGGCGCAAAACGCACAAAAGGCTGGAATTAAAGCGATCACTGTTCATGGAAGAACAAGAGCGCAAATGTACGCCCCACCAGTTGACCGCCAAGGAATTGCACTTGTTAAGGAAAATGTTGACATTCCAGTTATCGCAAACGGAGATATCACTGACGGACTTAGCGCTGCAAAAATGCTTGAAGAAACTAACTGCGATTTTCTCATGGTTGGTCGTGGAGCGCTTGGCAGACCTTGGGTTTTCACTCAAATTAATTCGTATCTAAAAGATGAAATCATTTTGCCTGAGCCGCCAATTAGCGAAATTATGCTCACAATGATTCGTCATATCAAGCTTATTTGCGAATATAAGGGCGAAAGAATCGGCATAAAAGAGGCTCGAAAACACGCTGCTTGGTATATTCGTGGCATTCATGGGGCAGCGGCTTATCGTCATGAAATTGGTGCGCTTAGTTCTATTGAAGAGCTTGAGAGGCTTGCTTTTAAGATTGTTTGTGAGAATCGTTAGTACAAGCTCGCTTCGCTCGCAGCGGTTAATTAAAAATTGAGATAAACAACAAACAGGGTCGTGATTAATTTCACTTCCCTGTTTTCGTTTTTATTCAAATTAAACTATCTTAAAACTTCTATCATTCTATCTGGGAAATTACCGATTAAGCAGTCAACGCCTAAATCTGATAAGCGTTTGATGTCTTCATATTCGTTAACTGTCCATGTGTTGATTTGTCTGCCAGCTGCGTGGATTTCTTCAACTACTTCTGGGAGCAAGTTTAAATAAAGTGGGTGGCAGCAATCAACGCCGTGAGAGGCTGTGTATTTGCCAAAATCGATTAACCAACTTTCGAGCAAGAAGCCGAGTTTGATGCTTGGATCAATTTCTTTGCAGCGCATAACTGTGAAGTGGTTGAAACTTGAAAGAATGATTTTTTCTTCGAGTTTATATTCGTGAATTAAATCAATAACTCTTTTTTCAATTGTTTCGTATTCAAAAATGCCAGTTTTAAGTTCGATGTTGCTGATGATGTCTGTGTCTTTAACTAACTCAAAATATTCACGTAAGGTTGGAATTTTTTGAAAGCCGACTTCATCATGAAATTTGAAAGAAAAATCAAACTCGCAAAGCTCGGCATAAGTCATGTCTTTAACTAAGCCTTCGCCGTTACTCGTACGCTTGATGTCTTCGTCATGCACGATAACCATTTCGTTATCTTTTGTTAAATGCACATCAAACTCCATGCCGTCAACTCCGATTTCGACAGCTTTTTCAAATGCGATCATTGTGTTTTCTGGATATTTTCCACTAAAGCCACGATGGGCAAATATTTTACTCATTTATTTTCTCCTTTTTATATAAGTTTTTCAAATTAGCGAGATTGCTTTGTTTTGCCTTCGGCAAAATCAAGGAACCCCTTAATAGGGTTCCTTACGTCAAAAAAGCTGTCCGAGGGACAGTTTTTTGCCTATCCTCCTGATTTTTCTGACGATAAGGTGTTTCGCTCGTTGCGACGAGCGATTTAAGGCTCTGCCTTAAGAAACCGCAATTTTTCGAGAAAAATTGAGTAAAGCTTTACATGATTTATTAGCAAATATTTACCACTCAAACTTAGTAAGCTGACCTTTGCAATTAAGCTCTGGGAAATTCCACTGTCTTAAAATTTCGTAGGTTGCGATAGCAACTGTATTTGAAAGATTTAAGCTTCTAATTAAGCCGAGCATTGGCATTCTTACACAGGTTTCTGGATTTTCTTTGAGAATTTCTTCTGGAAGTCCAGCATCTTCTCTGCCAAAAACTATGTATACATCATCTGGATACTCTGCATCACTATAAATTTTTTGAGCTTTGGTTGTGAAATAAAAAAGTTTCTCGTCTTTTTTTTGCTCGAAAAAATCTTCCTTACTATCGTAATATGTGATGTCAAGTTTATCCCAATAATCAAGACCAGCTCGTTTTAGTTTTTTATCATCAACACGAAAACCCATTCTTTCAACCAAGTGCAAACTTGCACCAGTTGCAGCGCAGGTTCTTGCTATGTTTCCAGTGTTTTGCGGAATTTGAGGTTCTATTAATACAATGTTTAATTTAGCCATTATCTTCTCCTTAAAGTTTATGATTAATTTTATCACAATTTTTCTGATTTATCAATATTTTTATGCGTTAATTTTGATTTTTTAAACAAAATTTTCTTTTTATATGTTAGTTTTTTTCGGTTAAAATAATTGTATCCTATAATGATTATAGGAAAAAATCGATTGAAAAATTTTATTGAGTTTTCAAGTTTCGCCAGTGAAAGCGAAGCGATGTACGGCAAAAATGAATTTTGCAATCGGTTAATTAAAAAAGTTTAAGGAGAAAATTTTTATGAAAATGAACAATGTTATGCTCGGCGTTGGCGCAGCTATGGCTGTTGGCAGCGTTGCAACGATGGCTGGGTCGATGATGACTGGCTCGTCAACTAAAAAAATGTATAAGAAAAAAGCAAACAAAGCAATGAAATCAATGGGCAATATGATGGACGATTTGCAATATATGTTTAAATAATCAGTGGGCAAAACATTGGCTTTTATGTCGGTGTTTTGCCGTTACATAAAACATATACAAATGCATAAACTAACATTACAAACGCAAAATAAAAAAAGAAAGGAAGATTTAATGAGAAAAATTTTGGTTTTTCTGCTCGTTTTTATTTTGGTTTTTGCCTTGAGTGCGTGCCTAAGCAGTGACGACACAAAAGATGATGTTTCAGACGGACTTGACATCAACCAATCAACCGTTATTAGCGATGAAAACATCACCACAACTCAAGATGAAAATCGTGAGGCAAGTGAAAAGGTGCTTTTAGGCGCTCAGGGTGGCTCTTTAATCACTGGATTAGAGCCACTCGATTTGGTTGAATATGAAGTTAGCGACCCTGACAACACTGCTGAACTTTCAACTGAAATGGTTTCACATTCTCATGGACCTGCAAGCGATGGCGAGCCGCATTACACAGTTGTTGAATTTCAATCACTTTTCGATGATTATGGGGCGTACACACTCGACACCACCGCCGAAGATAAAAGCATCTATTTGACTTTTGACTGCGGTTATGAATATGATAATCTGACCTCACAAATTTTAGATATACTAAATGAAAAAGATGTGACGGCTGCATTTTTTTGCACACTCGATCACATTGAGTCTGAACCGGAGCTAATTGCGAGAATGATTGAAGATGGGCATATTGTGGGAAATCATTCCACAACTCACCCATCTTTTGCTGAAATTTCAAGAACACAAATGGTTGAGGAAATTCAAACCACCGAAAATTATCTTCGTGAAAATTTTGGTTACTGTGCAACATTTTTTCGTTTTCCTAAAGGTGAGTACACCGAGTCTAGTCTTGACTTAGTCGCTTCGCTTGGATATACTAATGTTTTTTGGTCTGTTGCTTATGATGATTGGGACGTAAACGACATCAAAGGTGCGACTTATGCAACTGAAACTGTTATTTCAAGGCTTCATGATGGAGCGATAATTTTGCTGCATAGCGTTTCACAAGATAATGCTGATGCCTTAGCTGATATCATTGACGAAGCACGAGCTTTGGGTTATGAATTTAAAAGTTTAGAAGAGCTTTAAACTGAATTGAAATAGAGAAAAAAGCGTGCCGATAATTCGACACGCTTTGTTTTATAAGATGATTTTAAAAGAAGTTAAGCTTCAACTGTTTCTTCAACAAGGCCAGCCTCTTGTGCTGCTTGTTGAATTGCTTCTTCAGCTTCTATTTCTTTTTGTTTTCTATATGCTTCAAGTTTTTCTTCCATGTCATTTTCATCAAATTTCAAGAACATCATAACAATACCTTGAGTTACTAAACCAACTGCAGCAAAAGCAGTGAGCATGAAGAAAATACCATTGAGAAGTGTTGTGTAGTTAATTCCGTCAATTATGCTTGCAACTGTTGTTGAAGAAATGAGTGGAATTGTGATGCCATCTGTGATTTCTTCCATTGTTGTTGAGTTATAACCCAAGAAGTCGATAATTTGAAGAACTACAACGTTGAACACTGCGATTGAAACTTTGTAAAGCAAACCTTTGAATGAATAAACTGTTGCTTCAAGTCTTTCACCTGTTTTCATTTCGAGGTCATCTGTAACGTCAGCGAGCATTGAAATGAGAAGAACAAGACTCATACCAACTGGGAAGTTAGTGAAGAATCTCAAACAAGCGAACACGATGAAACCAGCAAGAGTAGTATAAGGAATGATGTAAACACCGATTATATATGTAACGATGTTTGCTGCAGCTCCAGCAAATGACATAACAATCCAAAGTTTTTTCTTTGTCATTTTCTTGAGTGCTCTTGGAATAATGAGCATTGAAAGCATATATGAGATACCACTCATAACTGAAAGAAGAGTTGGTAAGATTGCAACTGCGTCAAGATTTGGATTTTTGCCGAGAATACCTTCGAGGAAAGTGTTGATAGTGTCCATTGGAATAATGCCGATACAGTTCCATCTTGCGAAATATGGAAGGAAAACAGCACCAACGTTGATCATACCAGTTGCAAAACCAGCAATGAGAAGGACTTGAACACGACCATCTTTGAGCACGATTTTAAGAGATTTAGAAGATTTCATCTCTTTTGGTGGGATAACAACTTTTTCTTTAATGCCTGCAAAAGCAATCAAAATAAGAATTGCACCAATGAAAGCAAAGATTGCAGCACTATAAAAATAGCCCATGTTGCTTGTGTCATTTTGACCATTACCTAAGATACCGATGAATGTGAAAACTAAAACAGATGGCAAAATTGAGCCCATTGAACCGATTGTGTTTGAAATTGAAACAGCTTTAACACGGCTATCTTTATTAGGGAAAACAAGTGGATTCAAGCTACCAAATGAAATTTCAATAGCTGTGTAAGCAGTGATATAAAGCATATACATTACAAGAACGAATGCGAAGTTACCACCATTACCTAAGAGTTCGCCAGATTTTGTGTAAATATTCATTGACTCTGGGAATTCAATTGGGTAAAACAAGAATGTTGTGAAAACTGCAAGAGGTACTGCGAACCATAAAAGATAAGGTCTACATTTGCCCCATCTTGTTCTTGTTCTATCAACTAATAAGCCCATAAGCGGGTCATTAATTGCGTCCCAAACTTTACTACCAAGAACGACTATAGATACTAAAGACAAACTAAGTTTTAATACGTCAGTCATGTAAATATTGAAAATTGAACCTACTGTTGTGTTGATGAAAAACATACCAAGAGGTAAGACCGAAAAGGCTAAAATCTCTTTCATACTGGCGTTTTTCAAATTAATGTTTTTTTGTTTCTTCATTTTAAATCAACTCTTCCTTTTAAATTTTCAATTAAAGCAATTTACATAATAAGTTAATATCTTGATATATAATTTTCATTCACTTTAACATACCTCTATATAATACCTAAAAATTAGTTAAAAGTCAAGCGGAATACATATTTTGATTAATAAGAATATTAAAACTTTATATAAACAAATA
Organism: Clostridia bacterium; assembly: GCA_044426265.1. GTDB lineage: Bacteria > Bacillota > Clostridia > Oscillospirales > Acutalibacteraceae > UBA6857. Next base: position 51,912 of record JAWXUR010000001.1, on the reverse strand, counting down.
CATAAATTATCTCTATTTTCTCACAAAAAAGCCTCGCATAAATTGATATTTCATGCAAGGCTTATATTTAATTTAGCTTCGTGGTAAAACTAGAGTTAATTTTTATAACAAACGATTAATTCCATTAACTGAATACTGATAGTTTAATGATTATAAAGTTGTTAAAGGGATTGTGAATGTTTCATTTTCAAAGCTAACTTCTAATGCGTTTGCGTATCTTTCAGCCTTACAATATGAACTATCGAAACGATCAAATTCTAAATCTTGAACTTTTCCATTGATTGCAAACTCGCCAGTGTACGCCATATCGAATTTTTTACCGCCGCTGATATATTGCACTTTATCACCAACTTGCTTAAATGTGTTATTTAAAATTCTCTCTTTGAATTTTTCGTAACTTTCATTTGATGCGTCTGAAAGCTCCATCACGTAGGTGTGATAATCGCCACCAATTGCGCAAAGGTCGAATGATTCTTTGAGAAGATATTCTTCTGGTCCATCAACGAATGAATCATGCACAACGCTTGATTGGTCATGAGTTACAAGCGCCATTGCTGCTGCTCTTTCATAAGGTTTAAACACCATTGGTTCATTACAAACAACAGCGATAAATGTTTTACCTTTTCTGCCGAAAGCATAGCCGCCATCAAGTGAATATTCATCGAATTTTTCTGTTGGAAAAAGTACGTGAGTCATGTCAATTGGCTTGTTTTCGATCATTCTTTGTCTTGGGTCAATGCGATACATTGTGATGCTCACAGCTTCATTTTGTGCAGCCATTGGCATACGTCTATAACCACCCCAATATCCAGGAGCGCCAGCAAGACGAGTGAGTGAAGTTGGATAATGAGAGAAAACATTAACATCAGCGCTGATGTTTGCGTGATTTACGTGATGCTGATTTGCGCAGTGATCAACATTACAGTTGCAAGCTGTTGCAAGCATATAATCATTTTTGCGGTAGGTATATATATTACCTCTGGTTAAAGCGCTGCCTTCTGGAGCAAAGTTTTTGCCGAGCATATCGCACATTTTTGGAAGAAGTTTGAGTTTTCTAATTGGATAAATATCAGCAAATTTCATTGGATCGCTGAATTTACTTGCGAAAGTTTCATTTCTTCTGTGATATTCAAAAGAGTTTTGAGCAAAACCTTTGTTGCAAAAAATCTCATTGCTAAATTGAGCCATCATTTGATAATCACTTTGACCGATTAAGTCGAGATCTTTATATTCTGATGGATTAAGACCATTTGAAGTTTTGATGATTTGCTCTGATTTATCAAAAGCAATCTTTTTGAAAAGTTCAGGTACAACGTAATCTTTATTTCTCATTGCGCACATGATGCATATCATTAAACACGAATCATGTAAGCACATACTTGTGTGGGTGTATGGCTCATAATTATCTTCGCCAGTGAGTGCGAAGCTAACTGCCATTTGCATGCGATTTCCGATATCACTGTTCATTTTGTTATCGCCATATTGTCTGCTTGAAACTGTTACAAACCTGCCTTGTGGGCTGTGAGTGAGAATTTCGAACCACATTAAATCAGAAACATTTTTTGCATTTTCAACAATTTCTTCGTCTTTTGCAAAAGAAACTAATTGCATCAATGTGCCTAAATCTTCATTCCAGTAATTTCCGCTGTACCACTCGAAGAAACCGAAACGATATCTTTGATCAAACCAATCCATAAGACGAGCGTGACCTCTAACTTTGTGATCAAAACCAGTTAAGCCTGAATTTGAGAAGATGTCACTTCCCCATTCTTGTCCAACGAGGTACTCGAGAGCACCATATAAAACAGTGTGATTTTCACTGAAGAAACAAAGGCTTTCATCATCTGGCATATCCATCCAGTATTTGAAACCGAGAAAAACTTTTTTGATTTCTTCTTTAACTTCACTTGAAAGTCTATCTTCATATTCTTTATAAAATCTAAAGAGCATATGTCCATAAAAATCTGAGCAATCGTATTTGCAGTTTATGTATTCCATAGCTTCGCTAAGTTCTTTGAGAATAAACTCGTCATTAAGCTCCACACCCTCTGGAATTGCGCTTTCGTCATTGAAATATACGAATAATTTTGCAAGACCAATTTGTGAAATAACCTTGCCATCTTCGATTGGTAACGCTGGCATCATTGGAATTTTGAGAACACGAACTGTATCATAAGCTGTTTTTGCTGCTAAGCCAGCACCTAAAACTCCTGCGATTAATTTTGCCTTTTTCATATTTAAATCCCCTTTTAAATCTTTTTCAATCAAAATTCAAGTTTATTTTTTTGTACGTCGCTTCGCTTACATTCACGAGCCTTAAGCTTGCATTTTCAAACTATAACTTTTCATCTTGATAAAAACAATCACCCAAAATCACCTTTTCACAGATGATTTTGGGCAACATCTCATTTGTGATACTTATAACCGACATATCGTCAATTAATTATTACAAAAATATTATACCACGTATATAAAATAAATCAATACACTTGTTAAATAGTTTAATATTTTTTGTGTATTACTTGATTTATCCTTCTATGTTTTTCTCAAGCAATTTTTCAAAAACCACGTCAACTTGAGGAACTTGTCTGATTGGTTTAAAAGTCACTTCTTTTCCTTGATTAATCATCAAGAATTGACGATATTTCACATCTTCTGCAACTTCTTCACCGTTTTTCACGTAACAAGCACCACCACGGCCACCAGTGATTGATGCACCATAAATGATTGACTCTAAAAGTGATTTCATTGAGATAAGCATATCAACATTATAAAAATATTTGCTTAAACTCACTGCTTTAACTGGCAAATTAGCGATAACTTCTTCAATTTCAGCGAGTAAAGCTTTGCACTCTTCTTCTTTTCTAACAAATGAAGCACAGCCGCTCATTTTTTTAGCTAAATAATGATAAGTTGTGTTGTTATCTTTAATGAAAGAGTTTGCGAGAGCTTGCATTTCAGCAGTGCAAAGTGAAGCAAAAGCTTTTTCTTCGCCTGTGAATTCGTCTGCTGGGTTAGCACTGATGCATCTTGCGGCCATTAAGCCACCAACTTGGGTGCTGTTGAGCGCAGTACCGCCTTGACGAGTGATGCCAAAAACGCCTGCAACTTCACCAACTGCAAACAAACCTTTGATGTTAGTTTGATAGTTGTTATCAATGCTCACACCGCCGTTATTATGCTGCGCACAAACTGCGATTTGAAGATATTCACTCACTATATCAATGCCATTTGTTGCATAAAGTTTGATTGCTTTTGCGTTCATAACTTTAAGTCTATCAATTGGTTTTTCGCCAGTTGCGCCAGTTTTTGTGAGGTACTCTTTGGCTGTTTCTCCGAGTTTGTCAAAGTCATAACCAGTTGGGTTTTTAGTGTAATCTAAATACACCTTATTGCCCTTGAGGCATTGCTCTTGCACGCAAACATCAATTTGAGATGAGCCAGTTTTTGCTCTGTCAACGCTGAAAGGCCATTGATAACCCTTGAGGAAGATTTCATCACAAGCAGCTTCGCAAGAACCAAAATATTCAGTTAAAAATTCATGTTCAACTCCGTCTGCATCAACTGACACAAAACGTGGAATAACTTGCATATAACTGCCTGAAACATTCCATCTAAACTTTGTTGATGCCATGCCATATTGCCACTCTGTGAAGTTGCAAAGGTCTGAGCCAGCGCTAATTAAAACGCCTGTCATGCCGTGTTGAGATGGTGGATAAACGCTTTGCGAATAAATGCAAGCTGGCGCACCAGTTGCTGCAACAACGTTTTTACTAAGTATGGTTTCAAGCTCATTTGTGTCACGATTAAGGGCGATAACTCCGAGAGTTTTGCCGTCTTTAACGATGATTTTCACAACTTGAGTGTTATCGATAAGGGTTGTCTTATTTTGATTTAAAACTTTATCTTCGAGTTTTTCTGTCATGAGTTTTGAAGTGAGAGGTCCTATTGAAGTTGCTCTTTTTGTTTCGTCATGATCTGTTTGATAACCAGCAAAACCACCGAAGTCATCAATTGGGAAAGGTACGCCGTATTCTAAAAGGCGATAAAAGCATCTTGAGCTGTTAACAGCCTCGGTGTACGCCATTTCACCATCACATGAACCGCCGTTCATGATGTCATTAGCCATTTTATATGCGCTGTCGCTACCAAAACCGTCGAGTGAAAGTTTATAATAAGTTTGTTTATCGCTACCGGTGTTTCTTGATGTGCCCCAATCTTTAGACTCACTAATCACAGCAATGTTAGTCACGCCATGTTTATAAAGCCAGTCCGCAGTTCCATAGCCACCTGCACCAGTACCTATCACAATTGCATCATATTGTTTAATCATAATGTTCTTACACTAAAACCGCCGTCAGCTTCGATGATTGTGCCTGTGCAAAAATCAAGATTGCCTTGTGCAATTGTTACAACGCATTTAGCTATGTCGCTTGGTTTTCCCATTCTATTTATTAAGGTTAAGCCATTAGCAATTTTTTCTTCGTACATTGCCTTAACACCTGATGTCATCTCTGTTTCGATAATGCCTGGACGAACTTCAAACACACCGATACCTTCTTTTGCAAGTCTTGCAGCGAAAGTTTTTGTGATCATTGAAATGCCAGCTTTTGAAACGCAGTATTCAGCACGTTGAATCGAAGCAGTGTATGCAGACATTGAACCAATGTTAACGATTCTGCCATTTTGCTTTTCAACCATGAGTTTTGCAATAGCTTGTGACATGAAATATGTGCCACGAAGATTGATATCCATGAGGAAATCAAAATCTTCTGGTGTGATTTCAAGCATATCTTTGCGTACTTTTGGAGCTGTGCCAGCATCATTAACTAAGAGTTCAACTGAACCATAGTTTTCTTTAATGTATGCAGCTAAAGCGTTAATAGTGTCTATATTTGAAATGTCGCAAGAGAAAAAGTCAACCTTATTTGGGTAAGCTTCTTTCATTTTGTCAACAAAGTCATTTGATGATCTTGAAACGATTAAACAATCGTAACCAATTTCGAGGAGGCCTTCAGTGATTCCAGCGCCGATTCCACGGCTGCCGCCAGTAATTACAGCTAACATATTATTTTATCCTTTCTTAAGTACGTATTTATTGTATAAAGGCATGTAAACTTCTTGGTCACGAATTGGGCAACCAGTTACGCTACCAGCTCTCATGAGCTCTGTGCATTTACTACATTTAATACAAACTTTTTTCGCATCTATTATACCATCTTTTAAGTAGTCAGCGTAAAATGTTGGGTAAGCAAAGGTCATACGACCAAATCCAACCAATGATGAAACGCCTTCTTGAAGCATTTTTTCAGCGTACTCAATTGCATCTTTGCCTGGGAATGTTAAACCAGACATAACAATTGCAGTTTCTGGGAAAGTTGCTTGAAGTTCAGATGTGATTTTGTGGAAACGATCCATGCCAACATCGCCTTTTTCAGGTGCTTTAAGAGCAGGACGATTGAAGTGAGGAATAAGATAAGGGTTACCGATTGAAATGTCAACCATTTCCATGCCCTTAGCTGTGATGATTTCAATGATTTTTTTGCATTCAGTTAAATCGATTTCGTTATTAGCATCAACACCATAACCATAAGGATATGGGAAACAGTCGCAAGCGTTGAGTCTTGTTGTGATGAAAACGTTTTCAGCTTTATTTGCTTTAACTGCATCGATGCAGCCAAAATAAAGTCTTGTGCGGTTTTCAAAGCTGCCGCCGTATCTGCCCTCACGATTGAAAGCACTTAAAAATTCATCAAAAAGATAACCGTGGCAACATTTAATATCGATACCATCAAAACCAACTTCACTAGCAAGTTTTGCACTTTGACCGAATTTTTCGATAACGTAATCGCAATATTCATCAGTTACAACTGTGTATGGTTGATCTTCTTTGCCGATTTCCCAATGCTCATTACGATAAGCAACGATTGGCTCTGGTGTACCCTTTGGTTTGCTCCAACGACCACTGTGAGTCATTTGCATAACGATTTTTGGTGCGTAACCAAATTTTTCCATTGCAATTGCACGAACTTCTTCAAGAAGTTGTTTAAACTCATGTTTATTGTTTTCGGTGAGGTGAAGTTGTCTTGGGTTAGCTCTTCCTTCTGGTGTTGCAGCTGTTGCTTCAAACCAGATTACGCCTGTGCCTGAAGTTGCAAATCTGTGATAACGTCTTCTTGTGAGGTCGCTAATTCCGCCCTCAGTTGTACCATCGCAACCTTCCATTGCTTGGAAAACAACTCTGTTTTTAAATTCTGTGCCATAAAGTTTAATTGGATCTGAAATCATTTTTATTTCCTCCTGAATTTTTTAAAAATTAGTTATTATATATATAATATCTCAAATTCATCACAATTTAAATAGCAGATTGTAATAAACATATGCCAAATCATAAATATAGATTGACATTTATTTATAAAATTGATATATTTTAATAAAGGAGTGATTTTATGCAAGCAAAAGACACCACCTCGCTATTTTTCACAGGACGTGTGAAATACACGCAAGAGGTTTCAACTGATCTGCATTACCACAGACAAATTGAGTTAATTTTAGTGAAAAAAGGAAGACTACAAATTGACTTAATTGATTCAAAAAGCCTTATTTTAAATGAAAATGACATGGCAATTATCAAGCCTTATGACGTACATAAATTTGTGCCAGACCCAAGTTGCACATGCTTTTTAGTTGTTCTTCCTGACACCGCAACTGTTGACTTATCAAGTGCAAATATAACAACAAAAAAAGTTAGCGATGTTGATGAGGATATCCAAAAGATACTATACACGCATAACATCTTTTCAAGCATCGATAAAAAATATCAAAAGATATATTTTTACGCTGTTTCGCAGGTGGTTAAATCCGTTTATAATGTCACATCAAGCCAAAGTGATGAAACAAATGTGCTCAATTACATTTCACAAAATTATAAGCAGCCTCTCACTCTTGATGGTGTTGCGGCAGCGTGTTCAACTAATCGAAGCTTTGTTTCAAAAACCGTTAATGTTCAAACCGGCTCAAATTTCAATTCATATTTAAACGGACTTAGGATTTCTAAATTTATTGAAATTTGTTTCGAGTCTAATGAAAAAATACCTATTGAATCTATCGCAAAGCAAGTTGGTTTTTTAAATATGCGCACATTTTATCGTGCTTTTGCTGATAAACTTGAGTGTTCGCCTAAACAATATTTAAATCAGATAAAAAGCTAGAATAATGTCAAGCTTTTTTGCCAAAATTAACATATAAATATAAAATTGCCATTATAAATTAACAAAATAATTGTTTATTTATAATGGCTTGACTATCATTATTTTCTTATTCTTTAAACTCGTTATAAAGCTGAGAAATAACTTTCTTTTCAATTCGGCTGACATAAGAGCGAGAAATGTCTAAATTTTTAGCTATCTCTCTTTGAGTGAGATTTTTTGTGTTATATAAACCATATCGTCTTATGATGATTTCCTTTTCTCTGTCATCTTCCATCGCACTGATTAATTGATATAATTTTTTTGTCTTATTATTTAAGTCTATATCATCGGCTATGGTATCTTCAGTGTAAATCAAATCAATTAAAGTTAGTGGTGCACCTTCATTATCTGTGTCTATTGGCTCATTTATTGAAATTACCCCAGCGTTTTTCTTTTGAGATCTAAAATTCATCAAAATCTCATTTTCAATGCATCTTGCTGCGTACGTGGCAAGCCTTGTGCCTTTATCAGGATTAAACGAATCTATGGCTTTTATCAATCCAATTGTACCAATTGATATTAAGTCTTCTTGTTCGGAGTTGGCGGAATAATATTTTTTGATTATGTGAGCAACCAACCTCAAATTATGCTCAATTAACTTGTTCCTCGCCTGCTTATCATTTTCATTTTTCATTTTAAATAAAAGCTCTTTTTCTTCACTTGCTGTTAAAGCTTTTGGGAACGAATTAGAGCTATTTAAATGTAAAAAGAAAAAAACTAAACTATCTAATACATTCTTAATTATTTCAAACATTGCAACACCACTTTCTTTTTATCCATTTTCAAACTATATACTTGATATATTTATGAAAAAGAAACAATAATAATGCCTTAAAATTGCTCATATCTTTATTTTTGAGTGCCAAAGAGTTAATTAAAAATGAATTTTTATAAAAATATATCAATTATTGTTGATTTAATTTTCTAAATTTATTATAATAGATAGAAGCGATGTTAGTTAATTGTAATCACTGATAAAATTGATTATTTTGGATTGGTTATATAAACACGCATACAAATTCACAATAGCAGTGATGCTAAATAACTTGAGAATTTAAATATATGGAGGAATGCTGATGTCTAAAAAAAGCAAGCAACGAAAACAACAACAGCAAGAAAGTACCGATCCTAAAGTAATAAAAAAACTTGCGAAAAAGAAAAGAACTCGCACATTCTTTTTTGTTACTTTCACTGTTTTATTTTGTCTTTTTGTCACAGGTTGTTTAACAACTTTAGTTGTGGGCAATGTTATTTTAACTAACCTTACTGAAGGAACTAATGGAGAGGTATTAGTTGATTTAGACGCCGAAAAAGATGAGCAAAATCAAACAACGATTTTATATGCTACAGATAGTGACGGTGAAACGGTTGAAGTCTTAAGACTTCATAGTACAGAAAACAGAATTTGGGCTGACTATGATGAAATGCCTCAAGATTTACTTTGGGCTTTCGTTTGCTTGGAAGATTCTCGTTTTTATGATCACTCTGGCGTTGACTGGATTCGTACAATCGCCGTTATGATTAATCCGGCTTATGCAGGTCAAGGTGCTTCAACAATCACACAACAGCTCATCAAAAACATCACAGAAGATGATGATGTAACCTATTTTAGAAAATGGTATGAAATTATTCGTGCTTTAAATATGGAAGATAATTATTCTAAGACCGAAATTTTAGAGGCGTACTTGAATACAATTTATCTCGGCGAAGGTTGCTATGGTGTTCAAACAGCTGCCGAAACTTATTTTGGTAAAGACTTAGATGAGTTAAACTTAGCTGAATGTGCAATTCTTGCTTCAATCACTCAATCTCCTTATTCTCTCAATCCATTCACAAATGATGATGGCTCTCTTGAAGAAAGACAACAATATTGCTTATATTCAATGCTTGAAGAAGGCAAGATAACTCAAGAAGAATATGATGAAGCTCTTGCAACTGAAATTGTTTTAAACTATGACTACGATGATGACGACGAAGTTACAACAACATCTTCAACAGAGGTTTTCACTTGGTATGAAGAATATGTTATTGATGAAGTTATTGCTGATTTCCAAGAAGAATATGGCATGAGTTCAACAGAGGCTTGGAACAAAGTTTATAACGGTGGTCTTAGCATTTACATTGCTGTTGATCTTGAAATGCAAGATTATCTTGAAGACGTTTATGAAAATCGAACGGGCTTCCCTAGTGCCGACGAAGACAGTTATGGCATGCTGCCGCAATCTTCAATGACGATCATGGATTACGAAGGACGCATCGTTGCCCTTGTTGGTGGTACTGGTGAAAAGACGGCAAATCGTGTATACAACCGAGCGACGGATTCCTCTGCAAAAAGACAACCAGGTTCATCAATTAAACCACTTTCGGTGTACGCCCCAGCTGTTGATTTAGGTTTAATTACTTCTTCAACGTTAATTTTAGACGAAGCTTTAACTATCGATAAAGATAACGATGGCACGGAAGAAAGCTGGCCAATTAACTACGCTGGTGACTATGGTTCTGGTGAATATATAACTGTTGAATATGCACTGGCAAAATCTCTTAACACTGTTCCAGCAACCATTTTAAGCCAAATGTTAGGTGTTTCAACTAGTTATGAATATTGCAATGAAAACTTCCATCTCGACCTCAATGCCTATGATGAAGCTCTCAGCCCTCTTGCTGTTGGTGGCACTAACTCTGGTGTTACAACTTTAGAAATGGCAAGTGCTTATGCAACTTTTGGTAATGGTGGTTATTATTATGAACCATATAGTTATTATACTGTTGAAGAACGCAGCACTGGAAAAGTATTATTAGATAACACAACAGAACTTCCAGAACAAGTTATTTCAACTTATACTTCTGAAACACTTTTAAGCATGATGACTTCAGCTGTAACCGAAACTTATGGTACGGCGTACGGCTCACAAATCAGCGGATTCCAAACATTTGCAAAAACTGGTACAACCTCCGACAACTGTGATAAGTGGTATTGCGGCGGTACTCCATATTATGTTACTGCTGTTTGGTATGGCTATGATTATCGAGCGGATTTAAATACTGGCGGTACAAACCCCGCTAAGACGATTTTCACCGAGGTATTCTCGTCAATTCACGAAGATTTAGACTCGAAAACCTTTGACGATGTGCAAACTGACGCAATGGCAAACCTCGAAGAATTAATCGGTGAAACGTACTAAATTAAAGAAAAGAAACTACACTGTGCTTGTTGGTGCAGTGTAGTTTTTAAGTGAAGGAATGTTATAATGATTATATTAGCTGTTGATTATGGCGATGCAAGAACTGGCCTTGCTGTTTGTGATAAATTTGAATTTTTAGCTTCACCTGCTGGAGTTGTTTTCGAAGCTTATGAACCAAAGGTTATAAAAGCTATTGCAGAAAAAGCAAAAGAAGTTAAGGCTGAACTTCTCATTGTTGGTCTTCCTAAAAACATGGACGGCTCAAGTGGAGAGCGTGCTATTAAGTGCACTGAGTTTGCTCAAAAACTTCAAGAAGAAACTGGCATTGAAACTAAGATGGTTGATGAAAGACTCACAACTTGCTCAGCTCATAAAGCACTTAGTCAAACAAACGTTAGAGGTAAAAAACGCAAAGCGGTTGTTGATGCTGTTTCAGCTGTTTTTATTTTGGAAAGCTTTTTGCAATCGAGAAAATAAAATAGTTTAACCTCTCGTTTTTTTATACGAGAGGTTTTTGTTTAGCTATTTTTTTGTGCGTTATTATTTTTTGTAAAAAATATTTCCTTTAACGCTAATAAAATCAAAAATCCACCAAAAATTTTGCCAAGTAAATCTGGCTCTATTAAAGTTAACAAGTAATACCCTATTACTACACCAATTAGACTTGATAATGTCAACTTTATACTAAGCAATTTATCAATTAAACCTTGTTTAACATAACTAATAACAGCATAAATTGCACATGGAATGAAAAACACTAAGTTTATCCCCTGCGCATTTGTTTGCTGCAAACCTAAAAACACTGTTAGGTACACGATTAAGATTGTACCGCCGCCAAATCCCATTGAGCCTAAAATCCCCGATAAAAAAGACGAAACCGCCGTGTAAATCAAACTCATAGCGTACCTCCCTTAATTAAAAATCAATCTGAAACCTGCCCAAAGCATGAAAAGAGAGAACACATTTTTTAGGATTTTATTTGGTGCTTTTTTCATTAGTTTTGTGCCAACTATTGCACCTATAAACCCAAAAGGAATGTACCAAAGAGCATCAGTAATTTCGAAATAACCTCGATAAAGATATACACCAGTGCTAATTATGCTAAGCGGTAAAATTATTGAAATTGCAGTCGCCTGAGCTTTTTTTTGCTCTAAGCCTAAACTTTTCAGCACTGGCACTGCTATCATGCCGCCACCAGCTCCAAAAAGGGCGTTGATTAGACCTATTAAAACACCGAAAAATATTATTTTAATCTTTTTCATTTTAATACCACCTTGTTTTATTAGGCTTAGTATTGTCATTAAAAACTAAATAAATGCAAAAATCCCAGTGTAACTTAATTACACTGGGAAAATTTATAAGACTTTATACCAATCAAATGTTTAAATTAGATTAACCGAAATATCTGTTTAAAAGACCTTCGAAAGCTTTGCCATGTCTTGCTTCGTCACGAGCCATTTCATGAACTGTGTCGTGAATTGCATCAAGACCTTCTTCTTTTGCAAGTTTAGCAAGTTCGAATTTGCCGAGTGTTGCGCCGTTTTCTGCTGCAACTCTTGCTTCGAGGTTTTCTTTTGTGCTTGCTGATAAAACTTCGCCGAGAAGTTCTGCGAATTTTGCTGCGTGCTCTGCTTCTTCTAAAGCAGCTTTTTCCCAATACATGCCGATTTCAGGATAGCCTTCTCTGTGAGCTACTCTTGACATTGCAAGGTACATACCAACTTCTGTGCATTCGCCGTTGAAGTTTGCTCTAAGACCATCAAGGATCTCTTCGCTAACGCCTTGTGCTACGCCTAAAACGTGCTCTGCAGCCCATGCCATTGTGTCGCCTTCACGAACTTTCATAGCTGCTTTACAGATTGGACATACATCAACTGGTTCATCACTTTCATAACCACATACAGGACAGTAATACTTTTTCATTTTGTGTTCCTCCACTAATTTTTGTTTTTGTTTTGTTTTTTGTTTTGTTTTTTGCTTTGTTATTTACAATTGGAGCAAGTGCCGTAAAACATTAATGAGTGAGTTTTGATTTCACCAGAGAAATTCTTCGGTAAAAGATTAATGTCAACATTTTCATCTAGCTCTAAATCTGAAACCGCTTTACATACTGTGCATGTAAAATGATAATGTGTATGACAATGTGCGTCATAATAATCAGATTCGACACCAGGAATTTTAACGATTAAACCTTCCCTTTCAAGCACTTTCAAATTTCTATATACAGTTGCTAGACTGATATTTGGAAATTCTGATTTCAAGCTTAAATATATGGTTTCTGCTGTTGGATGGTCAAAACGAGATTTAAGTTCATTATAAACTGCTTCTCTTTGTTTGCTCGCTCTTGTTACTGGCATTTCTTAACTCCTTTCGTCCGTTATTGATAATGATTATCATTACCATATCTATATAATACACCATCGAATTAAATTTGTCAAGCTTTTTTTGAATTTTTTCAAAAAACTTGTGCTTATTTAATTCGTATACTATTATATATAAATTAATTTTCGAAAAAACAGACCCAAGATTGAACTTGAGGTCTGTCAAACTATCACTATAATCTAATGTCTATATGCAGCTTTTCTCTGTTTTCGAAAAATGTAATTTTATCAAAGCCACATTTTTTGGCTAAGATTAAGCCTTCTTTTATTCCTCCGCCCACTGTCACAACTCTGTGAGAATCTGAGCCTATGGTTATTTCTCTTCCGCCAAGCTCTTTAAATCTTCTAATAATGTTTTCATCTGGCGTTGGTTTACCTATGCTTAATCTATAACCTGAAGTGTTAATTTCAAGTGCTTTTTTATTTTTCGCCATGGTTGATAAAAGCTCATCAGTCACTTCACTGATCTTGCTATAATCAAAATCAATGCCGCATTCGCCTTCAATAAAGCGCATTGGATATGTTAAATGAGCAAGGGCGTCGCAACCGTCCCATTTAGCTATGCCGATGAGTTTTTCGAAGTATTTAGTCATGTACTCATAAACATCGATGTCGAAAAAATTAATGTCGCCATCTTCATTGCGATATTCACTTAATTCGTGAAGACCGCCGAGAACATAATCTAATTTATTTCTTTTAAGCACCTTTTCGGATAATTCAATATTATGCATAGGATTGCAAAACTCTAAACCTATAAGAATTAAGAGTTCTCCTCTAAAGCACACTCGAGCCTTCATGCATTCAAAATAAGAATACATTGTGCTATTACCATAATCTTCATCGTAAAATTTTTCCAAATCACAGTGATCTGTGAAAGTTACCGCACGAATTCCTTTTTTTATTGCAGATTCACAAAGGCACATTGGAGAAGCCTTGCCAAAATGCGAATTATCTGTATGAATATTCATATCAATATATCTTTGAGCAGCCAAAAAGAACACCTCCCACTTTAATATTTAATTTATTATACAACTTATTTACAGCAATTTCAATATATTTTTAAAAGTTTTTTATCTTTTTTTGTTTTTTTTACAATAATTTTCGTCAATTTTTTGATAAATACAACAAAAATGAGCCATATAGCATATTTTTTCATGAAATTTCATTTTTTCAAAAATAGGAAAAAACTAACACTTATAACTTTTGATAATAGTGACAAACTATAACTACAGACGCAAAATAAACAAAAGGAGAAAATAACAATGGCTAAAAGTAGTAATTCAAAAAGTTTAGTTCCAGAAGCAAGAGAAGCACTTAACAAATTTAAGATGGAGGCAGCTGCTGAAGTTGGCGTTAATCTTAAACAAGGTTATAACGGTCACTTAACTTCAAGAGAAGCTGGTTCTGTAGGCGGTCAAATGGTTAAAAAAATGATCGAATCTTATGAAAACGGCATGAAATAATTGAAATAATTATTTCAAAACAGATTTAAAAGTTCGTTTAGTTATTGATTAATAAAAACCTTGATATACAATAGTATTGCTAAGAAACAGTTAATCATGAAAAATTAAATGTGAACGAAATCAATTAATAGCAAAGTGCTCAAGTTCTGGTGACTTGGGCACTTTTGCTTTTGGCGGTACAATTTTTGGCGGTTTACCGCCAAAAAGGTACACTGGCGAAACTTTCAATTTTGATTATTTTTCACTTTTATTATTTCAGTTGGGGGAACGCATTTTTGGCAAAGCCAAAAATTGTACCGCAAAACGTTGTTATATTAATATAGAAACAATCATATAATTTTCATATGTGAAATTTTGGGAGATGGAAATTTTGATGAATTATGTGTGGGCGATTATGATTATTTTTGCCTTTGTTTCTAGCATTATTAACGGCAATATGGGCGAATTATCGGGTGCGATTATTCAAGGGGCGATGGACGCTGTTGACCTGCTTTTAAGGCTGCTTGCGATGCTCTCACTTTGGGGCGGCATCATGGAAATCGCTGAACAAGCTGGAATAACTAAAGCGTTTAGCAGACTTTTATCGCCTGTGATGAAGTTGATTTTTCCTAAACTCAAAAATAACGATTACGCACTCAGTGCTATTTCAATGAATGTTACAGCTAATATTTTAGGCTTGGGAAATGCTGCAACTCCGCTTGGAATCGAGGCGATGAAAAGGCTTGAAGAAGTTAACGATAACTCACCAGTTGCAAGCGATGAAATGGTGGTTTTTGTGGTTATGAACACGGCGGCGATGCACATTATTCCAACAACTGTTGCCACTCTTCGTGCGCAATATGGCTCGATAAACCCTATGCAAATTATGCCAGCTTCAATTTTGACCTCTGTTTGTGCCTTATCTGTGGCGATTTTCACCGCTAAACTTGGAAATAAGCTTTTAAAATATAACAAAACTCCGATGGAGAAAAAATCATATTTAGCTCGCAAGGCTAGTTAAAATTAAAAATTGGAGGTGCTTTATGGGGTCTTTTGGTGATTGGGTTTTGCCTATGATGGTTGTGGGCATTGTGGGTTTTGGGTTATATAAAAAAATCAATCCGTTTGATTGTTTTGTTAGTGGTGCAAAAAACGGTGTTAAGACTTTAGTTGATCTAATGCCAACTATTATTGGTTTAGTGGTGGCAGTGACGATGCTCACAACAAGCGGCGGCATGGATTTAATCGCAGCAGTTTTTTCGCCTATCTCAAATCTGTTGGGCGTACCTGACGATGTTACACCTATGGCTCTGCTAAGTCCTATTTCTGGTGGCGGCTCGCTAACAATTTTTGAGAGCATTCTCAAAACTGATGGGCCTGATTCATTTTTGGGGCAAGTTGCCTCGGTGCTGATGGGTTCAACTGACACCACGATTTATGCTGTTACTGTCTATTTTTCTGCAATCGGTATCAAGTACACTAGGCACACTCTTTACGCTGGTTTAGCGGCAGACTTTGCAAGTTTTGTTCTTTCATCATTTTTCGTTAAGCTAACTATCGGTTGATTTTTTTCGTACATTAATAAATTTTCCTCTTGTTCAAAACTGTGTTATATGCTATAATATACATAAAATTATAAGCGCAAAGTTGGTGATATAATGCTCGATGAACAAAAACTAAAAACTCTAAGAGAAAAAGCGATGAAACTTCCGCTCACTCCTGGTGTTTATATAATGAAAAATAAAAGCCATAAAATCATATATATTGGTAAGGCGAAAAAACTTAAAAATCGTGTTAGTCAATATTTTGGCTCGCAAAACAACCACCTTATTAAAGTTCGTAAAATGGTTGAAAATGTTGATGATTTTGATTATATTTTAACCGATACGGAGTTTGAAGCACTCGTGCTGGAATGCAGTTTAATCAAGCAATATATGCCAAAATATAACATCTTACTCAAAGATGATAAGGGTTATAGCTATGTTAAAATCACTGCTAATCCTTGGGGCAAGCTTAGTCCGTGTTATCGAAAAGACGACCCAGATGCAAATTACATTGGACCGTACACTGGGAATTTTTCGGTGTCTAACGCAGTGAGTCAAGCAAAAGAAATCTTCAAACTGCCAACGTGCAACAAGGTTTTTCCTCGTGACATCAAAAAATCTCGACCTTGTCTTAATTTTTATATTGACAAATGTGCAGCTCCATGTTCGGGTAAAATAAAGCGAAGCGAGTATGAAGAAAATTTGGCTGGCGCTGTTGCGTTTTTAAAAGGTGGAAGCACAAATTATTGTAAGAAACTGCAAGAAGAGATGATGATTCTTGCTGAAAATCTTGAGTTTGAAAAAGCTGGCAAACTTCGAGATAGAATTAAGGCGATTGAAAAAATCAACAACAAACAAAAAATTATTATTGCTCAAGGCAAAGACGAAGATGTGTTTGCAATCGTGCAAAGTGAAGACAAAGCTTGCCTTGCTGTGCTTAACTTTCGAGATGGCGTACTTTATGCGAGTGAGCATTTTATTATCGATTCAAGCGAGAATTTAAGCGACACAAGACACGAACTTTTAATGTCTTACTACTCACTGGACAGGCAGATTCCAAGCGAAATCATCGTTGATGATGAAGTTAGCGATAGTGAATTAATTGAGCAATGGCTCAGTGAGAAGAAGTGCAAGAAGGTTAGTTTAACTGTGCCACAGCGTGGAGAAAAAGTTAAGCTTATGCAGATGTGTTCAAGCAATGCTGCTCAAAAGCTCGCTGAACTGATGGATAAAAAAGCCAAAGATACAGCCGTTTTGGACGAACTTGCTAAGATGTTAAATCTTAACAAGACACCTGAATATATCGAATCTTATGATATTTCTCACACTGGCGGCAGCGACAATGTTGGTGCTTTAATCGTTTTCAAAAATGGCAAGCCTTTCAAGTCTGCGTACAAGCGATTTGCGATCAAAGGCTTTGCTGGGCAAGATGACTATGGCTCGATGAGAGAAGTGTTTAGCCGCAGGCTAAACAGGTACGAAGAAGAAAAAGACAGCGGTATGGGTTTTGGAAAACTGCCAGATTTAATTCTTTTAGATGGCGGTAAAGGGCAAGTCAATGCTGTGCTCCCTATTATTGAGGCTTTTGGTTTGGATATTCCTGTTTTTGGCATGGTTAAAGATAGCAAACATAAAACTAGAGCGATCACTTCAAGTGGTGGTGAAATTGCGATTAATAGCACACGCAGTGTTTTTTCTCTTGTTTCAAACATTCAAGACGAGGTGCACAGGTTCGCTATCACGTATCACAAAAGCAAGCACAGCAAAAATGCTTTTTCATCAACTCTCACTCAAATTGAGGGAATTGGAAAGAAAAAAGCTGAGAATTTGATTAAGCATTTCAAAACCATGGCAAAGATTAAAAGCGCCTCTGTCGAAGAGCTTGGACAAGCTTATGGTATTGGTGAAAAAGATGCTATTAATATTTACTCACATTTTCATGAAAAATCAAAAAATATTGACGAATAAACGCAAAAAAACGCTTATCTTATTGATAATTCAACGAATTTATGATATAATTTTCACAGTTAAGGAGATGATTAAATGATTAGTGATAGATTACGTAGGTTTAGAAAGAGTTATAAGATAACTCAACAAGATTTATCGATGCTCTTAGGCGTGGATAGAACAACTTACACTTTTTATGAAACTGGAGCAACTCAACCATCTATTAAAACTCTTTGCGGACTTGCTAAGATTTATGATGTTTCAATTGGCTATTTAATTGGCGTTGAAGAAAATTTAAAAAATAACACGGAAAAAGTTCAAGCTTTCAGCCCTGTTCGTTTAAATCAATCTTTTAAAATAGATCCAATTGCAAATCTTGAAAGAAATGAAAAAAATCTTTTATTATCTTATAGATTATTGAGCGAAGAGAGAAAAGAAGAAGCACTTCAACTCATTAAAGATATAATTGAAGAAGATGATACTGGAGATGAAATTTAAAAAGAATCAAAATTTTTACGAAAAAAGTCGTTACTATGTTATTAGCAGTTGATATCTCTGACGGCACAGCTAGTGGTGATGATAATGTAAATACTAATGATGATACAAATGCTGACGAAAACTCAGATGATGGCTCTGTTGACTTAGATGAAGAAACAGACAAAGTTTTAGATTTAGTTTGGGCTAAAATTTATGAAGTTTTGATGAAGATTTTCTTTTTCTTCCTTGGCTTCTAATTAAAAGTTGAAAAAAGTGGTAAATATTTCATTTTTTGAGATATTTATCACTTCTTTTTTTATTAAATTAACGTAATAAAATGATTTTTGCTTGATTTGTATTGACTTTTAGCTCATAAAATATTATAATTAAGTTAATGAAAATTTTATGGAGGATTTTATTATGAAAAGATCTATTTCGCTGCTTTTAGCAGTTATTATGATGATATCAATGTTTTCAATTGGTTTCACAAGCTCTGCAACTAGTGTTTGCAAATATTGCGAAAAAGAATGTACTCAAGTTGCAGGCACTTGCACTTGCTGCGCTGAGTGTGAATATCTTAACACTGCTTATCTTTTACCTTGTGCAAAAGACTCTACAGGACATTTTTCTGGTGAAACTTGTTGCGAAATTTGCACTGGAACATTCCCTTGTGATTGCAACTGTGATTGCTGCAGTGCAGCAACTCTTGCCCCAGAAGATGATGATTGGGAATCTGTTCTTTCTGATGATGTTCAAGATACACTTTCAGGTGTTTTCCAAGACGTTCTCGATGTTTTCGAAGAACTCTTTGATTCTTTCTTCGAAGTTATCTATAATATGTTAGGTTTTGAATATGATAGCGACACAAGAGAGTCAATTTTTGATTGGCAATTTTCTGAATAATCTAATAGTAAAATTTAAGGACTGTGATTAATTTCACAGTCCTTTTTTCTATGCTATTTTGATTTTATACTATCATATCAATCTGACTGCCGTTAACCTTGTCTTTTTTAATAATTAACTGCTTATCGATTTTTTCTTTTAATTCGCCAACATGAGAGATTATTCCCACTAATTTGTTTGATTCAGCAAGACCCATTAGTGATTTAATTGCCATTTGAAGCGATTCATCATCAAGTGAGCCGAAGCCTTCGTCAACAAACATCGTGTCGAGCTCAATGCCGCCTGAAAAGCTTTGAATTTCGTCAGAAAGTCCGAGAGCTAATGAAAGTGAGGCTTTGAAAGATTCACCGCCAGAAAGTGTTTTGATGCTGCGAACACTTGCGTTATTGTGATCGATTATGTCGAGCTCTAAGCCGCTTTGTGAGCGCCTGTTTTCTGTTTCTAATCGCCTTACCATCTCGTATTGTCCGCCAGTCATTGACATTAATCTAACATTTGCCTTGCTGATGATTCTATCGAAATAATTCATTTGAACATAGGTTTCGAGCATGATTTTTTCTTTACCTGAAAGGTTAGCGTTTGCAGTTTTTGAAAGCGTACTTACCCAAGTGTATTTTTCCTCAACTGCTTCAAGCTCTTTGTTTCTATTTTTTAAACTTGTCAAACGATTTTTATTCGCTGTTATCATGGCGTTATATTTTTTCAGTTTTGCGCCTAACGAATTTATTTCAAGAGAAGTTTCATATAATTCTTGCTTCAACTCATTTGAATCTAACAACTGTTTATCATCGATTTGCTTACTTAAAACTTCGATATTTGTTTTGATTTGAATTAAGCTGTCATTTGATTTTTTGAGTTCTTGCTCAGTTTTTGAAATTTCATCTTGCATTTTTTTCGCCGTACGCTTTTGAGTTTCGATGTGACTCATAGCTTCTTGTTTACTTGCAAATTTCAGTGTTTGCTCTTGCTGTTTTACTTGCTCGGTGATGTTTTGAAGTTGGGTTTCGAGTTTAATGTTTTCTTGTTGATTTTCGTTTAGTGCGCTTTGAATTTTAACGAGCTGCAATTTATTTAGCTCGATGTTTTTCTCTAACTCTTTATGCTTTTGCTGCTGATTTTTCAATGAGCCAATTTCAAGTGAAAGTTTTGCTTGCTCACCTTGCACTTTTTGGGTTTCATCGTTTACTTTATCAGCCACTAAATCAAAACTAATTTCGCCAAATATTTCGCTTGTCAGTTGCATAATCAAGTTGTTATTAGCTTCGAGTTTTGCGTTTAAACTTGCCAATTCTTCACTAAGACTTGAAGTTTTGCTATCCGCTGTTTCACTGGCTTTTTTTGCTTTTTCAAGCTCTGCTTTGCTTGGTGCTTCACCGCTGATTTTTGCCAGATTTATATGCTCCACCGAACCACACACTGGGCAAGGTTGACCGTCCGCCAATTCACTAGCTAAAATGCCAGCTTGAGCGTCTAAATAGGCTTTATATTTTATATCATAGCTTGTTTTTAGAGTTTTAAAATTTTCTCTACTTTTTAGATATTGCTCTTTTTTGAACTTGATTTTTGAAGTTAATTCGTTGGAGTTTTCGAGTTGAATGTTAATTTGCGAAAGCTTGTTTTTTTGCTCGTTTAATTTTTCAAGTTTTTGCGTTTGCTCTAATAATTTTGTGCTAATATCTTTGTTTAAATCAAACTCTTCTTGATCTTTTTCAAGCGTTACAGCTAAGCTTTCACTAAGTTTTTTTGAGTTTGAAAGATTAGTTTCGCTTTGCGTAAACTGAGTTTTGGTTTGTTGTTTTTTATTTTTTAATTCATCAAGTTTATCATAGCTCGCAAGCTGATCTTCAAGCAAGATAACTTCGTTTACAATCTTTGAAATTAAAGGCAAGTTTTGGTTTTTTTCTTCTAGTTGCTTATTTAAAATTTCAATATTTTTTGTAAGCTTGTCTTTTTGAGCATCTAAACTTGACAGCTCATTTTTAGTTTTGATTAATTCTTCATTCTTGGTTAGTTTTTCTTTTAATTCGGTTGCAGTTTTAGTATGGTTGTTTAATTTTTCTTCGATTGCTTTTTCGCTTTGTTTCTCATCATCAATTATTTGAGCGAATAAATCTATAATTTGCGAGTTCAAGACTTCCCCACTATTTATTTTTTCTAATAGATATATATTTTGCTCGTCCGCCTCAATTTCGCCGATGTACTGCGCTACGCTATTTTTGAGTTTTTCCATTTCTTTATATAAAATCGAGCTTTCGTTTTTAAGCCCATCTTGAAGTTTACGATAATAACCAGTTGAAAAAAGTGTACGAAAGATTTTTTGTCTATCTTCGGTTGTGGCGTGAATTAATTTCAAAAACTCGCCTTGAGCTATCATTGCGATTTGCGAAAATTGTTTGTGATTTACGCCGATGATTTCTTCGATTGCCTCGGTTACTTGCTTAGTGTTTGTGACAACTCGACCATCTGGATATGTAAGTGAAGCCCGAGATTTTTGCATGGTTACACCAGTGCCACGTTTGGTTGGACGCTCGTAGTCTGGGCTTCTTTGTACGCTATAAACTTTGCCTCTACATTCAAAATCGAGGTTTACAAATGTTGGGGTTTCAGCGTTTGCGTATTTACTGCGCAGCATATTATTTTCTCTTATATCGCCACTTGCACCAGCGTATAGTGCGTACATTAGCGCATCAAAAATCGTTGTTTTGCCTGCACCAGTGTCACCAGTGATGAGGTATAAACCTGAAGTGCCGAGTTTTTCAAGTTCTAGCACAGTTTCGCCTGCGTATGGGCCAAAGGCGCTCATTGTTAATTTTAAAGGTCGCATGACTCGTCCTCCCAAATTTTTTCGATTAAGTTTTTAGAAAACTCGAGTTGCTCTTCTGTCATTTTTTGGTTGTTTTGCAGCTTATAAAAATCACAAAATAAATCAAGTGGTGACATTTTTGTGAGATCTGATTGTGCGTTAATTAGCTCATTTGACTTGGTTCTTTTATTGTCATAATCGAGTTTCATTATGTTTGGATAAATGCTGCGAAGTTTACCCATTGCATCTGGCACGTCATTTTCATCGGTTAAAGTTATTCTGATGTAATCATCTGTTTTTAGCTTTGAGCGAAATTCTTTTGAAGCAACCTGCAAATATTCGCCCTTGATTTGCACCATATCATGCAGCGGCTCAAGTGGCAAAAGCTCAATGTTAACTTCGCCTTTTTCACTCATTGTAACGAGCGGCACTGACTTTTTATGTTTGGTTTCAGAAAACGAATATTTCAGTGGTGTACCGCTGTACCTCACTGTTTCACGTTTGATTTTTTGTGCGCCATGAAGATGCCCAAGAGCGACATAGTCAAAATCATCAAACACACTCACATCAACATTGTCACTTCCACCAACGCTTATATCTTCCGAGTCGCATTTTGTTGCGCCGGTCACAAATTGATGAGTTACTAATAAATTTCTTTGAGTTGGGTCGATATTCATGTTGTCAATGGCAACTTTCACCGCATCGGTGTATGATTCAATCTCGACTTCTTCGAATTGTTGCTTGATATGAATTGGTTTTATAAAAGGTAATAGATGGATTTTCACTGTGCCAAATTCATCTTCAAAGTCAAAGGGTTGGGTGTTTTTATCATAGCCAGAGTTTAAGAAGATGCCGCTGTTTTCAAGAAGTCTTGCACCAAAAGCTAGTCTTTCAGCTGAATCATGATTGCCGCTAATTGCGTAGGTTTTCACATTCAATTTGCTCAGCGACACGAAAAAATCATCTAACAACTCAACTGCTCCAGTTGGCGGAATTGATTTATCATAGATATCACCTGCGATGATAACTGCGTTTGGTTTGTGCGTTTTTATCATGTTTAAAATTTCATTTAAGATATATTCTTGGTCTTCAAGCATTGAAATTTCATTGACTTTTTTGCCGATATGTAAATCTGATAAGTGTAAAAACTTCATGATGTTCTCCTTTTTTTGCTTGTTTTTTTCGTACAGTTTTTAGCTTTCTGCTCGCCTAAGTTTTTCTTGTATTGAAAGTAAATCAAGTTTCTTGAGTTTGACTTTGAAACTGCAATTTCGCCTTTAGTAGGGGGTTGAAGCTGTACGGCGAAAAAGATTTATTTATAATATTTTATCACATTAAAAGCAAAAAGGCAAACTTTAATTTTGCGTATTTGAACTGACTCCAAAAAATTGGAGTGTGAATTTGGAAAAAGTTGTTTTTAATGTTGCTAGTAGCGTTAAAATGTGATATAATTGACTTACTCAAAACTTAAAACTAAGGAGAAATTTTATGATTTATACTGCAAATGAAAAACGCTATGAAACTATGCCTTATAATAATTGCGGCACTAGTGGCTTGAAACTTCCTCTCGTTTCTATCGGTTGTTGGCACAATTTTGGCAGCAACGCTAACGAAGAAAATATGAAAGATTTGCTTTTTACCGCTTTTGATAACGGCATCACACACTTTGATTTGGCTAACAACTATGGCCCAATTCCTGGCAGTGCTGAAGCTAATGTTGGTAAGATTTTGCAAGAACAATTCAGCGCTCATCGTGACGAGCTCATCATCAGCTCAAAGGCTGGTTACACAATGTGGGACGGCCCTTATGGAAACTTCGGCAGCCGCAAATATCTTCTTGCGAGCCTTGATCAAAGCTTAAGCCGCCTTCGCCTTCCTTATGTTGATATTTTTTATCACCACAGAATGGATCCTGACACCCCACTTGAAGAAACAATGTCTGCTCTTGACACTGCTGTTAAAAGTGGCAAGGCGCTTTACGCTGGACTTTCAAACTATGATGGCGAAACTTTAGCTAAAGCTACAGCTATTTTGCAAGATTACAAATGTCCTTTCATCATCAATCAAAATAGATATTCAATTTTTGATAGAAATATCGAAACTAATGGTCTTCTTGAAGAAAGCCGCAAACAAGGCAAAGGCATCATCGCTTTTAGTCCTCTTGCTCAAGGCGTACTCACTAATAGATACTTAGATGGCATTCCAGCAGATAGCCGTTTAAGTGGTGGCGAAGGTCACTTCTTGAATCGCCAAAAAATCGTTGACACCGCTGATAAAGTTCGTGCTCTTAACGAAATCGCTCTTAATCGTGGTCAAACCCTTGCTCAAATGGCACTTTCTTGGGTTGTTCGTGATGAAGTTGTGACTAGCGTGCTTATCGGCGCATCTAAGGCAGAACAAATTTTGGATAACTGCAAAATTATTGACGCTCCAAAATTCACCGCTGACGAACTCGCTATGATTGATGAGCTTAGCAAAATCTGATTTTTACATTAAATCAATATTTAAGGCACTGCATTTAAATTTGCAGTGCCTTTTTATATTATAAGTTTATTGTGATACAACTATGCCTTGAGCCTCACGTTTTTCGGCAAGTTCTTTGATGATTTTTTCTTTTTTAGCACCTGTGATATCGTAAAAGAAAATTGGAACGGCGCAAAGCAATAAACTCAAACCTGGGATAACTGTCACGAGGGAAAACATTGCGAAGTTTTGTGAAGTTGTTAGATTTTGGGCAATGTTGACTACTGCATCGCTTGAACCTATATTCATTTGCTCGACATCAATGCTTGCGATAATGTACATTGCTATGATAACGACAGTTGCAAAAGCGTTGCCAAGCTTATTTACAAACGATTGACACGCTGCACCCATAGCCGTATCTCTAAAGCCAGTTTGCCACTCCATGAAGTCAAGGCAATCACAAATCATTGCAAAAGACACAATATTAATTACACCAAGAGGCATACTTGAAAGCAGCATAAATGGAATGCATAAGAGGAGATTTTTAGTTGTCCAGCCGATGACTAAGGTAAAAATACTTGCAACGAAGCCGCCTAAACATGAATAGATCATAAGTGATTTATACTCAAACTTTTTGAAAAGTTTTGGCATAAAAATCATCGAGCTAAACATTCCCACTGCGGCGCAAATTTGAATAATAAGTTGAACAGTTGAAATATTCGAGTACAGCTGCTCAGCGGTTGCTGTTTCTGGGTCAATTCCTATGTATAAACCTGCGTATCTGCCAACGTGAGCTGCGGCTGATTGAAGCATGTATCTGCCGAAACTTAAGATACCTGAAAGAACCACTAACATGAGCGGTTTGCAGTGCAAAATTCTTGAAATTGCTGACGGCTGCCCTGATTGTTTGGCGCTCACTGTGTTTGGCAGATCAATTCTTTCTTTGACTTTAAATGACGATAGACAAAATAGTGGCATACCGATAACCGCCATTGAGATTGCCATGATTGCGTATTTTAAGATGTCTGCATTTTCGCTTGAAGCGAGTATGTACCCCATGATGATTGGCAAAGCAACTGTGACAGCGCTGCCAATTCCGCCAACTGTTCGTGAATACGAGATGATTTTTCCACGTTCTTTTGGGTTTGGTGTCATCACGTTTGGCATACACCAGTACGCAACATCGCTGATGGTGTAAATCATGCCCCACAGCACGTAAACTAAGGTGACATAGACGTATAAGCCAGTGCTTTTGTTTGTGACGTCAAAGCCAGGGTTTACGAACATCATTATCGTCAAAATCGCAATTGGCAAGGCGGTTAAAACTGGATATGGTTTCATTCTGCCCCATTTTGTTGTACGTCTGTCGATTAACATACCCATCATTGGGTCGTTGACTGCGTCCCACACACGAGCAACTAACATTAACACGATAACGAACATTGCGTTGAGTGTTAAAACGTTCATGTAGTAATCTGTGATGTAGCTTGACATACAGCTATAAACTAGACCTTGACCGAGTGCGGCAATGGAGTAAGTCCAGACTTCTTTTTTTGGCACATAATTTTTTTCTTCCATATATTTTCTCCTCTTTTTTCTTTAAATTCAAGGCGTACATCGCTTCGCTTACCCATAAAATATTAAACTTATTGCGTATTAATTTCAATCTTTATTTATTTTAACATAATCACAAGCTTTTTACCATTAAATAACAGTAAAATTTAAATAAATTCGAGGGAAATATTGCCAAAATTTCTAATGATTTTTTGTAAGAAATTACGAAGTATTTAAAATTGTTGAAAAATTTATAAAAGCGTGTATAATAGTATTATAGTAAAAAATTGGAGGGTGTTATATGTCGTATTTTGAGGAAACTTTTTCTATTAAAACAAAAAGCAAAACCGATACCGAGTGGACAATTTGCTCACACGATTATCGTTTTTCTGTTATAACTTCAAAACTAATTAGAGTTGAAAAGGGCAAAAACTTTGTTGATGAAGCAACACAATCGATTCTCAATCGTAATTTTGAAAAGCCTAAATTTGAAGCTGAGGTTGATGGTGACATTGTTAAAATTTCAACCGAAGATTGCATTTTCACTTATAACACTAGTCGTGGCAAGATGATTCGAGTTGCCTTTAAGGGCGGACGTGTTGTTATGGAGTTTGACTCTGGCAATTTAAAAGGTACAAGGCGAACTTTAGATGGCACTTTTAGAGAAGTTCCTCTTAAAAATGGCTTGATGTCACGAGATGGTGTTAGCGTTATTAGTGATAAACATTCATTAATCGTTGAGCAAAATGGTCGAGTTTCCCCACGTCCAAGCATTATAAAAGATGATTATTATTTTGCTTATGGCAATGATTATCGTGGGTGTTTGAAAGATTTTTATAAGCTAACTGGTGAAGTGCCGCTTATTCCACGCTATTGCCTTGGCAACTGGTGGAGTAGGTACAAGGCGTACACTCAAGAGGAATATATTTCACTTATGAAGCGCTTTATCGATGAAAAAATTCCTGTTACGATTGCTACTATTGACATGGATTGGCATTGGGTTGATATTGTTGAGCGTTTTGGTAAAGGTGCAAAATATCAGCGTCCAACTTTGCTGCCTAAGACTATTTATGAAGTTGTTAACTCTCAAGGCTGGACTGGGTACAGCTGGAACACGGAGCTTTTTCCGGATTACAAGCAGCTTTTAAACTGGCTACATGAAAACAAATTCAAAGTTACTCTTAATTTACACCCAGCACAAGGCGTGAGATTTTTTGAAGATCAATATGAAGAAATGGCTTGGACAATGGGAGTTGACCCAGCGAGCAAAAAGCAAATTGACTTTGATTTATCTGATCCAAAATTTGTTGAGGCTTATTTTAATATTTTACATAAACCTTTTGAAGATGATGGTGTTAATTTTTGGTGGATTGACTGGCAACAAGGCAAGAAGTCCGCTGCTAAAAACTTTGACCCACTTTGGGCGCTCAATCATTATCACACTATGGCTAATGGTAACGAGGAAACTCGACCGCTGATCTTATCTCGATATGCTGGCGTTGGTTCGCATCGTTATCCAGTTGGTTTTTCAGGCGACACCGCTATTAACTGGGCTAACCTTGATTTTCAGCCTTATTTCACAGCTACAGCCACTAATATCGGCTACACTTGGTGGAGTCATGACATTGGCGGTCATATGAATGGTTCAAAAGATGATGAACTTTATTTGCGTTGGGTTCAATTTGGCGCTTTTAGCCCTATTAATAGACTTCACTCTTCAAACAATGAATTTATGGGTAAAGAACCTTGGAAACATAATTATCAAGCTCAAAATATTGCAACTGAATTTTTGCGACTTCGCCATAAATTTATTCCTTACATTTACTCGATGAATTATCAAACACATAAAAATGCTAGAGCTCTTTGTGAGCCAATGTATTATGAATATCCAAATAAAAATCCTGCTTACGAAGTCAAAAATCAATACTTTTTTGGCAGCGAGTTAATTTGTGCACCAATTACCCATAAAATTAATTCTACAACTAATCTTGGCTATGCTGATGTTTGGCTGCCTCGAGGTCGTTGGACAGATGTTTTCACTGGAGCAATTTATGAAGGTGATCAACGATTAAAAATGTTTAGAGGCATTGAAAACTTCCCTCTTTTAGCTAAAGAAGGTGCGATTATTCCACTTTCGAAAAATGACACTGATAACGACAGTGCGAATCCTGAACATATGATAATTAAAATTTATCGTGGCAATAATTCGTTTGAACTTTACGAAGATGATGGTGAAAGTAATGCTTTTCAAGATGGTAAATTTGCAATTACAAAGTTTGAAGTTTCAGAAAAAGGTTCTAACTTGACTTTTAAGATTGCTAAAGTCGAAGGTGATTGCGATAGCACAGTTGCAAAGCGAACTTATGAACTACATTTCGAAGATATTATTAGCGTTGCTGGTCAATCCAACATATCTCATCATATCGATAATATTCAAACTCTCACGAATCTTTTCGGCTCAAAAGTTGTAATTATACTTAAAGATGTTTTGCCAACTGATGAAATCGTTGTTGAATTAAATGATGTTAAAGTTAAAGAAAATATTGATATTAAAGCTGAATTAGTTGAGTTAATCTCAAAATATCAGATGTCGTCAAGCAAAAAAGCTTCAATTTTTAATGATTTTATTAAAAATCCTTCTATTGAAAGCATTCCAATTAAACAAAGCAACTTACGTCTGCCTATAGTTGAAGTTTTATCAAAAAAGAACTAAATTAGTTTTATGAATAACAACAAGCGTCCTTGTGTGGTTTTTTAGCTGCATGGGGGCGTACTTTTTTTGGCGAAGCCAAAAAAATTGTACGGCATGATTGCAAAAACGACCCACTTCGCATTGAAGTGAGTCGTTAAATTTTATGCTATGAAATTAAAACAATCGTTTAAATTATTCTGTTTCAGTTACTGTGCCGCCGTCTGAACTACCCCAAACAACTGAACCAATTGTTTTTGAGAAAGGACGAACTTTGTATGAATAGCTAGTTGCTTCTTCAAGACCTGAAATTCTTAAAGTAGTTACTGATGCATCATAAATTGTGTCTACAACAACCCATTGACCATCAACTAATTCGTAAATTTTATAGCCAGTTGCGCCAGTTGATTCAGTCCAGTTAATTCTGATTGCATCTTCAGTGTTTGAATATGAAGTGATTGAAACTGTGCTTGGAGCTGTCATTGCTGTGAATGCTTCACTTGCAAGAGCCCAAGTTGCAACACTGTCGTCTGTTTCTTTGAAGAATGCTTTAACTTTGAACTCATAAACTGTGCCCACGTCAAGACCTTCAACTGTGTAATCTGTTGTGCTTGTTCCATAAAGAGTTTTAACTTTAACCCATGAACCATCAACATACATGTAAACTCTATAGCCAGAAGCTAAGTAAACTTTATCCCACTCGAGAGTGATTGAGCTTGTTGTTGAAGTGAATCCTGTTACAACTACTGTTGAAGACTCAGTTGCTGCTTCAAAAGCTTCACTTGCAAGAGCCCAAGTTGCAACGCTGTCGTCTGTTTCTTTGAAGAATGCTTTAACTTTGAATGAGTAAGTTGTACCTTCTTCAAGTCCTGCGATTCTATAAGTGTCAACGTCTTCACCATAAAGTGTTGCGATTTTTGTGTAAGTTCCATCGATTAACATGTAAACTCTGTAACCAGCTGCATCGTCAACTGTTTCCCAGTTGATTCTTACTGCATCGTAAACATTTGAGTAATTATCAAGCATTTGAACTTGTGCAGTTTCTGTCATTGCAACAAACTCTTCACTTGCAGTACCCCATTCAAAAACGCCATCAACGTTTTCATAATAAGCAACAACATAGAATGTGTAGCTTGAGTTTACAACGAGATCAGCAACTCTATATGTTGTTGTTTCTTCACCATAAACTGTTGCAATGCTTTCCCATTCGCCGTCGATCATCATGAATACTCTATAACCAAGAGCGTCTTCTTGAGATTCCCAGTTAATTCTAACTGCTGTGTTTGTGTTTGAATATGTTTCGAGCATTTGGAGTTGATCGTAAACTAATTCAGTTTTAGCTGTCATTGTATCACTTAATTCGCCGTAAGCTACTTCACCATTAATGTCATAATAGTAAGCTTTAACTTTGAATGTAAATGTTGATGCAACTTCAAGATCGTCAATTCTGTAAGTATCAGCACTACCATCTTCGATTGTAGCGATAAGAACATATTCATCTTCAACGAGTTGATATAATTCATAACCTGCAGCATTAGAGTTTGCTACCCAGTTAATTCTTACTGCATCTGGAGTATTTGTGTAGCTATCTGTTACTTCAACAGCAGCATAACCTTGTGTTGCTTCAACTGCAACTGTGATTTGCTCAGTTGTTACTGTTTGACCATTGTATAAAAGTTCTGCGCAGAATGTGTAGTAACCAAGAGTGTCATCTGTTGATGCTACGAACTCTACTGCTGTTGTTTTATAGTTAATGCCATAAGTGAATTCTTTTGATGCGCCGAGAATCATTTGCCAGCCGATAGCTGTGTTTGCTTCATCTGCTGTTGTGCTTACAAGAGCTGTGAAATCATATGCTTCAACTGCCAATTTTGCTTGAGCGAGTAAATCAGCTGTTACTGCTGCTGCACTACCCTCGTCAACTACAACATATGAATCACCACAAACTGTACATGTGTAAGTTGTGTAGCCATCTTCTGTTGCTGTTGCTGGAGTTTCTACTGCTTCGTATGTGTGAATACCAGTTGCTTCAAGTACAACTGTTTCAAAAACTTCGCCGCAAACTTCGCAAGATGTTACGATTGAGCCATCTTCAACGCAAGTTGCAGGAGTTGTTGTTACGATTAATGAGTGGTAAGCAAATGTTTGTGTGAAATCGTCTTCTGATTCAATAACAACTTCGAAAGTTGTGTCTTCAGTTGCAACGTATTTCTCATCTACTGTAACTGCTACTGTGTATGTGCCATAGATTGCTGTGAATGATGTTGCATCATCATTTAATGCCACTTCATTTCCTTCAGCGTCTGTTACTGTGTAAGTTGCGCCGTCAATTGCTGTACCATCGCAAAGAACTGATTCTAATGTTACGTCAACATAGATGATTTCATTGTAAACGTTATAATCAGCTGTCATTGCTTCAGCTGTAAAGTATGCATTGAACTCTTCAAGAGCTGCTTCAATGCTTTCAGTGAGAGTGTAAGGTGTTTGTGCGTACTCAACGATAGTTGCTGCGAGTTCTTCGAGCTCAGTTAAGTCTACATATTCACCGATATATTCATTTGCGTATGCAACGATTTGATCTGCTACTTCTGCAACATACTCATCATAAGTTGCATATTCGTCCATGAGTTCATCATACATTGCAAGGAATTCTTCTTCTGTTTCAAGAATTACACCAGCAAGGTCGATGTCTAATTGCTCTGTGAAAAGCTCGATAGCTGCTGAAACGATGAATCCAACTTCGATTGTTGCTGTTGTGTCAGCGTTAACAGTGATTGTATAGAAAAGTTCTGTACCTTCATAACCTGTTGGAGCTGTTGATTCCATCATAACATATGCGCCTGTTGGCATACCTGTACGAACTGAAATAACTGTGTCGAATGCATCTAAAACATCGAGGTATTCTAACATTTCTTCGTCGAGAGTGTCGCCGAGGAGTGATGCGAATAAATCGCCGAGGTCTGCGAGTGTGAATGTGTCTAAGTTAACATAATCAGCAATGCTTAAGATGTTTGTTGAGTTGCTAAATGCAACAACACCATCATCTCCAGATGTTGCCATGTGGATTGCTGGAATTGTGAGTGTTTCGAGTTGAGCACCTGTAAGCTCTGTTAAGCTTGTGAGAAGAGCTACGATTGTGTCAACATCAAGTGAGAATTCTTCATCTGATGAAACGAGATCTGTGAGTGATGAGAAATCCATGTCTGAAATATTGTTGAACATTGTTTCGAATGATTCAACACCAAAATCAGCGATTTCTGTGATCATTGTTACTAAAGCTGCACGCTCAACCATAACGAACTCTGCGCCTGCTAAAGCTACGCCGTCTTGGTCAACTTTTGTGAATTCGATATCAAAGCTTGCGTTTGAGAAGAAGTACAAGTTAAGGTCTTCCCAACCGAACCAGCCCAAAAGATCATAATCTGAAAGTGCAATTGATGTAACGCTTGTGTAGAAATTCAAAGCGCCGCTTTCAACTGCTGATTTTTCTTCTGTGCTTGAGATTGTACCATCTCTTGCAACTGAGAATGCGTAAGCAGTAGCATCGATTGTGTAACCATTTGGACCGCCAACTTGTGTGAATGTGTAATCACCTGTTGCGATATCCGAGAATGTATAAGCTGTGTAACCGATATCAAGAGTGATATAGTCTGAGATTGAAGTTGAAATTGAATCAAGAAGAGCAGCTACTGTTGTATCTTCTTTTGTTAATGTGTAATCTTCACCTTCAACTAAAACTGTGCCGTCAAGTGTAGCGATTTCAAAAACGCCTTCTTGTGAACTTGTAAGACTATCTAAGTTATAGTTAACAACAATTGTTGCTGTTGGAGCAGCTTCAAGAGCCACTGCGAAAGTGAGGTCTGCAGAACCTTCTTTAATTTCTGCTGCATATTCATATGTATCAACTGTAACTTCTGTTGCATAGAGTTCAGCTTGATATGTTGCTGTGCCGAAATCACTTGTTGAAGTCATTGTTGTTGATGGTTCTGAAATGAGGTTATAAGATTTGCCTGTTGCACTGAGAGCTGATTCAAAAGCTTCAACAACCTCTGAAACGTCTGTGTTAACTTCAACAAGAGCAGCTGTTTTTGCTAAATCTTCTGTTAAATATGCTTTAACATCTCCAGCTGTACAAGAAGCTGTAAGAGCTTCTGAAAACGCAACGCCATCAATTGTTGCTGTTAAAGATGTTGGGCAACTATAACCATAGTATGTTACAGTTGTTGTGTAACCAAAAACTGTTGTTGAAACATTTTTACTAGAACCAGTATAACTAGTTGAAACAACATAATCAATTGTTTCATACTCTGCTACTGTAGCACCTTCAGATGTTGTATAGTATGTATCGTATGATGTACCTTCAGCATCGTAGATGTCAATAACTGTTTCAGTTTCGCCATCGTTTGTTGCTTCGTTGTACTCATCTGCTGTGATGAGAGTTGTTTCTCCATTTTTAACTACTGAATATTCAGAACCACCAAGAACACCTGTTTGAGCTGCACTTGCTGAAACTAAAGCGTACTCAGCATTGTCGTACTCCATTCTTGTTACTGAATAAGTTGCACCAGCTTCGATTCCTGAAATAGTTGCTGTTACCTCGGCTGGAATTGTTACCATGCCGTCAACTACTTCATAAGCAACGCCATCGTCACCTAAAGCTGTTGCGTCTGCGAGTGCGCCGTCGAGCATTACTTCATAAGTAAAAGCAACGTCACTAGTTGCGCCTGTTGCGTCTGCTGCAATTGTCAATGTACAACCATCTTCATCTGCGGCAAGTGATGTCATTGGGACACTAAGCATCATAATTAATATGGCTAATGTCACTGATAAGACTTTTTTTAACATAATTTGATCTCCTTGTTTAATAATTTTTTGTTCTAAAAATCGCACAAATATATATGCGACTTCACATAAAGAACTTTATTATAAATCCTTCGTAGTAAGCTTAACACATTTATATAACATTGTCAATCGATTAAATGTAAAAATTTTTACCATTTTTTTCAAACTCCCAAATTTTGGAGTTTGCTATAAAAACGTATTCAAAAACACGATGTTTTTATATATAATTTGCTTGATTTGTGATATTCAATCCCTTATTTATATACAATATTAATATAAGCAAACTTCTTTTTTTATTTTTTATCAATTTATCCAATCATCGAAGAAAATTTAAAATAGAAGTTTTATTCAAAAGCTGTATCAAACGGACAGTTTCAATCCTCTTTTGTATCAAGTGGACAGTTTTTGAGCATTCTTGTCATTTTCTGATTAAGAAAGTAAAATTAGTTCTTTTAGTAATATTTTCGATAGTAAAAGCAGTTTTTTCTTCTAAACTCAGTAATTTATTGAACGTAAAAACGTCAAAAACTGTATCATGCGGACAGCTTTGTTTGAGCGTGAGGATAGCAAAAATTGCTTGCAATTTTTTTGTACGACACCAAAAAAGCGTCAAAAATTAAGGCTCACAAAGTCGAATTTGTGAGCCTTAATTTTTATGTTATTCAATTAAAAATCAAACAAACTAATTTGTCTTGTTGCAGGCAAATCACCGAATGCGCCTAACTGTTTGAGAGCCTCAATTGCTGTGCTTGATGCGCCAGCTTTTTGGGCGAAATCATCAATCGAAACGAAGTTTTCACCTGATTGACCAGCAGCGGCAAGACCTTCTGCAGCTCCTCCACCAACACCACTGAGTGCACCAAATGGCATTCTAATTTTGTTATCTTCAACGATGAAATCAGTTGCGTGTGACTTGTAAATATCAATTGGTAAAAACTCTATTCCACGAGCCATCATTTCATTAACAACTTGAAGTGCGGTGTAAGTTGCTTGCTCTTTTGCTGAGGCATCTTTACCTTTTAATCTTATGTCAGTCATTTTACGTTTAACCGCATCACGACCTTTTGAGATTGAAAGTGCATCAAGTTCACCGCCTCGAACTGTCATAAATGCGGTGTAGTATTCGATAGGATAATAAATTTTATACCACGCTAAGCGAAGCGCTGCACTAACGTATGCAGCAGCATGGGCTTTTGGGAACATGTATTCGATTTTCATGCATGAATCGATGTACCACTGCTCTACTCCGTGCTCTTTCATCGCTGCAAAATGATCTTCTGTGAGAAGTTTTTTAGCGTTACCTTTACGAACAATTTCCATGATTTTAAACGCCATGCTTGGGTCAAGACCCTTGTGCATGAGATAAACCATGATGCTGTCACGAGTTCCGATAACTGTGGAAATCGTGCATGTTTTGCTCGTGATTAAATCTTGAGCGTTTCCCAGCCATACGCCAGTACCATGTGAAAGACCTGAAACTTGAACTAAGTCAGAGAAATTTTTAGGCTGTGCATCAAGCAGCATTTTTATAACGAAATTTGTTCCCATTTCTGGTATGGAAAGTGTTCCAGTAGGGCACTCTATATCCTCAGGAGTTACTCCAAGAGGTGCGGTGCTTGTGAGAAGCTCATACACTTTTGGATCGCAAATATCTGAATCCATAACTGGAATTCCTGTGAGATCCTCTAAATGTTTATAAAGAGTTGGCACATCATGACCGAGATTATCAAGTTTGAGAATGGTGTCATGAAGTGCGTGGAAGTCGAAGTGAGTTGTCATTGTGCCTTTTTTTGCATCATCTGATGGATGCTGAATTGGCGAGAAATCTTCTGCAACAAATTCATTTGGTACAACAACCATGCCGCCAGGGTGCTGTCCAGTTGTACGCTTAACACCAGTGCAGCCACGAGTGAGGCGATCTTCCTCAGCTCTTGACACAACTTTTTCACGTTCATCAAGGTATTTTTTAACAAAGCCATATGCAGTTTTATCAGCAACTGTTGCGATAGTACCAGCCTTGAAAACGTGGCTTGTGCCGAAAAGTTGCTCTGTGTATCTATGCGCTCTTGCTTGATAATCACCTGAAAAGTTGAGGTCAATATCAGGGCTTTTGTCGCCCTTGAAGCCTAAGAAAGTTTCAAATGGGATATCGTGACCCTCTCGCTCCATAGGTAAATCACAAGTTGGGCAATTTTTTGGCTGTAAGTCGTAACCTGAACCGACTTCACCATTTAGGAAAAATTCGCTGTGTAAGCATTTTTTGCAGCGGTAATGTGGCGCAAGTGGATTAACCTCAGAAATTCCCGAAACGTTAGCCACGTACGACGAACCAACTGAACCTCTCGAGCCAACGTGATAACCGTTATCCTCAGAGTTTTTAACTAATTTTTGAGCGATCATATACAAAACGCCGAAGCCGTGTTTGATGATTGAAGTAAGTTCCCTCTCAAGTCTTTTTGCCACGTACTCAGGAACTGGGTCGCCATACAATTCTTTTGCTCTTGTCCAACAAATCTCGGTGAGTTCTTCGTCTGCACCTTCGATGCTTGGTGGAAAGTTTCCTGATGGAATTGGAATGAGTTTTTCTGTCATATCAGCGATTAAATTAGGGTTGGTGATAACGACTTCTTTTGCTGTTTCTTCGCCTAAATATGCAAACTCTACGAGCATATCATCAGTTGTTCTAAAATAAAGTGGTGGCTGATTATCTGCATCTCTAAAGCCTTGACCAGCCATGAGAATTGCACGATAAACTGCATCTTCTTTGTCTAAGAAATGCACATCACCAGTCGCAACAACTTTTTTACCAAGCTGATCTGCTAGGTGAATGATTTTTCTATTGAAGTTTTCAATGTCCTTAAAACTGCTAACATTTGGAAAACGTTCACTTTCAATCATATATTTATTATTGCCAAGTGGCTGAATTTCTAAGTAATCGTAAAACGAGGCAATTTTTAAAAGCTGCTCATCACTTTCACCTGCAACAATTGCACGATAAAGCTCACCTGCCTCGCAGGCGCTACCAACAATTAAACCTTCACGATGTTTCATGAGCTGTTTTTTTGTGATTATTGGCTTGCGATGAAAGTTTTGAATATTAGCGTATGAAACTAATTGATATAAGTTTTTGAGCCCAACTGAGTTTCTAACTAAGATAATTTGGTGGAAATATTTCGCTTTTTTTGTACCTTTCCACTGCTCAAATGTTTGTTCGTCATCGTTTATGAAGTACGCTTCTACTCCGTAAATGATTTTTAGGTTAGACTTTGCTGCTGTTGAGCAAGCCTCGGGATAGGCTTGCAGTACGCCATGATCAGTGATGGCTATCGCCTTATGTCCCCAATCAATTGCACGTTTAACGAGTTTTTTTGCATCGGAAAGTCCGTCCATAACAGACATTTTGGTGTGAAGATGAAGCTCAACACGCTTTTCTTCCCGCTCATCTTTACTTTCAACTTTCGTTACAATCGAAATTGCACGAGCATTTATAACATTTTCATTTGCATATTTGTCATAACCAAAATCACCACGAACCAAAATAGTTACGCCATCTTTGATTTTCTTGACGATGGTGTCGCAATTTTCTTTCTTTTCAAAAAGCTTACAAGTATATGAAAAAGTGTTATCAGTGACATTGAAAGTTATGATGTAGCTTCTGTTGTCACGAGTTAATCTTGCGTTGAAGTTGAAAACTTCGCCCCAAATGATGCAACTGCCATCTTCTGGAGTGACTTCGATGATTGGTTTTGGCTTTTTGGTGATGATATTTCCATAAATAGGGCGAGCGGAACTCATGTAAATTGGGAGTCCTTCGGCAATTAATTTGACCTTGCCTTCACCTGAAAGTTTATCAAGCATTTCCTTTTCTTCGGTCTTAATTACGCTATACATTTTTTCGGTTTCGATAGTTTCAGCAACTTCGCCAGTGATTTCAATCGCAACATTTCTATCAAAACGCTTGGCAATTATAGCTTTCATATATTCTTGACAATTGACGTTTTTTAAAATATCAATACCGCCATGTTTAAGATCAATTATTAGGCTTTTGCCGTCATATATGCAAGTTGCATCTTTGAAAAAGCCATTTGTTGCTGCAATTGCGAGGTTAGTTTCTTTTATTAATGTTGAAAAATATGCATCTGAAAAAACTTCGCTTGGCATTTTAGGTACGATTTTAAGAGAGCTTAAGCTCAATTTTGTGCTTAAAATCGACTGTGCCAACTCAAGTTGATCGTATGTTATCAATTGACTAAAATTGATATCTAAATGCATGATTCTTTTTTCTTTTTGCACTTGTATATTGGTGATTGAACTTGCTGAAAAAATCTGCGCTAGAGTTTCGTTTTCGAAGATATTTCCAAACAAATCCATAAAATTACTCTTCACTTTTTCACCTCATTTTTAACTATATTTATTTTCTGTTTTACATTTTTTCGATTTCTAACATAAGTTCCTCAACAATTTTATCTTCTGGAACTTTTCTTAAAATTTCACCTTTTTTGAAAATTAAGCCTTCGCCATTTCCTCCAGCGATGCCAATATCCGCCTCTTTTGCTTCGCCAGGGCCATTCACAACGCAGCCCATAACAGCCACTTTGATGTTTTTGTTAACACCAGCGAGTTTTTCTTCAACTTCGTTTGCAAGAGCGATTAAGTTGATTTTTGTTCTGCCACAAGTTGGGCATGAAACAAGGCTTGCGCAGTCATTTTTTAAGCCAACTGCTTTTAAAATGTCGTTGCCAGCTGCAATTTCTTTAACTGGGTCAGCTGTGAGTGAAACACGAATTGTGTCGCCAATTCCTCTTGTGAGAAGTGAGCCGATGCCAATGCTTGATTTAATAAGACCCATTCTTTCAGTGCCAGCCTCGGTTACACCTAAGTGAAGTGGATAGTCGCATTGCTCCGCCACTAACTCATATGCTCTAATCATAACTGCAACATCTGATGATTTGATTGAGATAGCCATGTCATCAAAATCGTGTTTTCTTAAGATATTAACGTGACACATTGCACTTTCTGCAAGAGCTTCGGCAGTTGGAGCACCATATTTTTCAAGAATTTCTTTTTGCACTGAGCCAGAGTTTACTCCAATTCGAATTGGCACGCCAAACTCTTTGCATTTTTCAGCCACAAGACGTACATTTTCATCGCTGCCGATGTTGCCTGGGTTGATTCTAACTTTATCTGCACCAGCGTCAATGCTTGCTAAGGCTAATTTGTGGTTAAAGTGAATGTCCACAACCACTGGAATTTTTATCGCTGCTTTGAGCGCTTTAACTGTTTCGATTGTCCGCATATCTGGCACTGCTACTCTAATAATTTGGCAGCCAGCTTTTTCAAGCGCTATAGCTTGAACAACGTTTCCCTCAATGTCGTGAGCTGGCACGTTGAGCATTGATTGCACTTTCACGCTGTGATCTCCGCCTATGAAAACATCTCCGATTTTTAACTCTTTTGATTTTCTTCTATGTAACATAATGATTCTCCTTATTTATTTTTTATTGTCCATAAAAGCCGAAAAATCCACCGAGCATTCAGTGAACCTTACGGCTTAAGTTTGTTACTTGATTAATAAATTGCTCGGTGGGTCGTACTTTTTTTGGCTTCGCCAAAAAACTGTACACCCCACACTAAGCGTTAAATTTTAATAAAATCCTTGCCCTGAAATCAGTTTCCAAATGTCGCCAGCGGAAATAACGAGCATTAAGCCGAAGATGAGGAGCAAACCTGCACCGTGAACCCAGCTTTCATATTTTGCTGGAATTGGCTTTCTGCGAATGAGCTCAATAAACATGAAGAACAAGCGTCCGCCATCGAGAGCTGGAATTGGAAGAAGATTGAAAATGCCGATATTGATGGTGATGAGCGCCATGATTGTGAACATTTGACCCCAATCAGCCGACCGCTCGCTAGATTCTGCAACGTCAGCAATAACTGTTACTGTGCCGATAGGCCCAGCCATGTCGTCCATGCCATAAACTCCAGTTACTAAGTCATAAAGGTTGATGTAAATCATGCGGCACATCGAAACTGCGTATTTTGCAGCGCCTGTAACCACTGTTGGAATTGTTTTTTCAACGCCTAAGATTGTAAAACCGAAGCCGTTTGTGAAATCCATTTCAACGTCTTGCAAAATTACCTCTTCATCTTCACGTAAAACAACAATATCATAAATATATGTGGTGTTTCTTTGAAGTAAAAAGCTAATATCATAGTCTGAATAGACTTTTAAGCCGTCGATTTCGAGAATTTCATCCATAGGCATTAGGGTGTCATCTGAAACTTCGACAGAATCGTTAAAGCTAATAACTGTGTTTGTGCCGACTAAATCGTCACTATTTACTATACCTATGCAAATAATCAAGCCTAAAATGAGGTTGAAAGTTGCACCAGCAGCAACAATTATCATTCTTTTCCAAACCGCTTTATTGCAAAAAGCTGACTCGTCTTGGCTTTCTTCGTCTTCACCTTCCATGCTGATGTAGCCACCAATTGGAAGAAGTCGAATTGAATATTGAGTTTCTTTGCCCTTCTTTTTAAAAATGAGAGGCCCCATTCCGAGGGAAAATTCGTTGACTTTCACTTTGAAAAGTTTTGCGAAAATGAAGTGACCAAATTCATGGATTAAAATGATAAATCCAAAAAATAAAATTGCCACAAGGTAAGGCCAAACTGATGACCATGCACTGGAAATGGTTGAAAAAATGCTTAAAATCATTATTTTATCACCTTATCATATTGAGAATTGACGAACTCTCTTGCTTTTTTATCTGTGTCGAGTACGTCTTGTAGTGTGTAAACTTCTTTTGATTCAAGGGTGTTTAATGCTTTGCCAACAAGCATTGGAATGTCTAAAAACTTGATTTTACCCTCACGAAATAGCTCGTTAGCTCTTTCGTTTACACCATTTACGATGCATGGGTAAAGTCCGCCTTTTGCTATCGCATTTTTGCAATGATTGATGCACTCAAAAGTGTCGTAATCAGGCTCAGCGAAACTAAGACTGCCATATTGGCTAAGAGAAAGTTTTTTAACGTCTGACTCAAATCTTTGAGGGTAGGTTACTGCGTATTGAATTGGAATTTTCATGTCTGGCACACCGAGTTGAGCGATTACAGAGTTATCGCAATATTCAATGAGAGAATGAATCACGCTTTCACGGTGAACCACAATTTGAATGTCTTTTGGAGAAACATCGAAAAGCCAAACCGCTTCGATGAGCTCTAAACCTTTATTCATCATTGTTGCTGAATCGACAGTTATTTTTGCGCCCATTGCCCAGTTAGGGTGATTGAGTGCTTGCTCGAGAGTAACTTTTTCGAGGTCTTCCTTTGTTTTTCCAAAGAAAGGTCCACCTGATGCTGTTAATATGATTGACTGAAGTTCATCTTTTTTATTCATGCCTTCAAGACATTGGAAAATTGCCGAGTGTTCGCTGTCAACTGGTAAGATGTCAACACCGTTTTCTTTGGCTTTATCCATAACTAATTGACCACCAGCAACTAAGGTTTCTTTGTTAGCTAGAGCGACAGTTTTTTTATGCTCGATTGCTTCGAGAGTTGGAATTAAGCCAGCCATGCCAACAATTGCATTGATAACAACGTCAACTTCTTCGCCTTTCACGCACTCGCAAACACCTTCAATGCCGCTGAGCACCACAGTGTCTGTGTCTGCAACTTTTTCAGCGAGTTTTTTTGCTGCTGTTTCATTTACCATTGCGGCAAATTTTGGTTTGAACTCACGAATTTGACCTTCTATTATATCCACATTAGTGTCAGCTGTCACGGCGTACACGGCAAAGCCGAGCTTGCGAGCGACATCTAAAGATTGAGTGCCGATTGAGCCAGTTGATCCTAAAATACATAATGTTTTAAACATGATTTTTCAATTCCTTTCAATAATTATATGCTATTAAAAAGTTGATACTACCTCAAAGAAACCGTATAAAAGAACGATAACAAATAAACAGCTATCAAATCTATCTACCATGCCACCATGACCTGGTAAAAGTTGGCTGAAATCTTTGATGCCAACATTACGTTTAAGCACTGATGCAGCTAAATCACCCACCATGCTAACTAATGATAAAACTATGCAAATTGGAAGCAAGTAAAGATATTTAATGTTTCCTAAAGCGAAAAGCTGTGCGCCTGTGATAGATGTATAAATAGTTGAAGAGATGAAAAGTATGAGTGTGTTCATTGCAGCAGCTAAAATTAAACCGCCAACTGCTCCTTCAACTGATTTTTTAGGGCTGATGTTTGGTGATAACTTGTGTTTGCCAATTTTTCTACCAACCAAAAAGGCGAAGCCGTCTGTACCCCATGAACTTGTTGTTGCAAAGAGAACCAAAAGTAAGCCTTCGTAGATTGTGTAATTAGGTATGATGTCACCGATGTTATAAAGTCTAATGAAACATGAAAAAGCGTATGGCATAGCTGTGCTTGCAAAAATTGCAACTATACAGTCAATGAATTTCACTCCATTTGAATATTGAAAAACGCTGATTGACAAGAGCAATAAAATGTATGCTGGAATGACTAATGTTGCCATTGGAATAGTGATGCTAAAAGCTATGCTTAAAATGTATAACAAACTGCCCACACATGAAACTGCTAATAAGAGTTTATTTTTGCAGCCAGTTGCCGTGATTAATTCATATGTTGCTCTTGTGCTAATTAATACAATAATTCCCACAGAAAGAAACGTTATTTCAAAAAACAAACTTACTAGATATAAAATACCAGTTGAAAAAATGATGATTGACGATGCTGTTCTTTCTCCCTTAAAATCAAACAATTTCTTTTTCTTAGTTTCGCTCATAATATATACCAAAAGACTAAAAAGTCTTGACCTTTCTAAATTAACACTAATAAAGATACTATTATAATGTGATATTTTTTTGATTGTATCACTTTTTATCTTTATAAATTACACTCCGCCAAATCTGCGATTTCTTTTTTCATATACTTCTATTGCTTTATCCAAGGTTTCACTTGTGAAATCTGGCCAAAGCACATTGTCGTACACAAATTCTGAATATGCTGCTTGCCAAATTAAGAAGTTAGAAAGTCTAAATTCTCCACTTGGTCTAATGATTAAGTCTGGGTCTGGTTGACCTTTAGTGTACATGAAATCTGAAAGCATTTGCTCGTTAATATCATCAATTTCAACATTGCCATCTTTCACTGATTGAGCAATTTGTTGCACTGCATTAACAATTTCTGCACGTCCACCATAGTTTACTGCCACATTGATGTAAATACCTGTTTTGTTTGCTGATTTTTCTTCAACTTCCGCCATTTTTTTGACGATGTCTTTTTCAAGACCTTCTCTTGAGCCTATGAATTTGATGCAATAACCAGCTTTATCGTTATCTTTTTCTTGTTCTTGCATTCTTTTTAGATATTGTCTTAAAAGGGTCATTATTGCTGCCACTTCAACTTTTGAGCGTTTCCAGTTTTCAGTTGAAAAAGCGTAAAAAGTGATGTGCTTAATTCCTATTTTAGATGCATACTCACAGATTTCTTCGAATACTTGAGCACCTTTTTTATGTCCCCGAGAACGATTCAAACCTTGATCTTTTGCCCAGCGACCATTTCCGTCCATAATTATTGCAATGTGTTGTGGAAGACACTCGAATTTCTTTTCCATTTGCATACCTCGCATCTATTTTAATGTTTTCTTGATATATTAAATATCACTCAAGGAGCTGACTATAAAATCAGCCCCTCGAAATTTAAATTTAAATACTAAATTTTTAGCCTTGATAAACTAAGACTAGATTTCCATAACTTCTTTTTCTTTAGAAACTGCTACTTCGTCAATTTCTTTAATGAAGCTATCTGTGTATTTTTGAATCTCTTTTTCACCGTCTTTTACATCGTCTTCAGTGATTTCAGAATCTTTTTTCATTTTCTTAAGTTTTTCAATGCAATCACGGCGAATGCTACGAATACCAACTTTTGAATGCTCGGCAATTTGGTGAATTTCTTTAACTAAATCTTTACGTTTTTCTTCTGTTAAAGCTGGGAAGCTAAGACGTAAAACATTACCATCATTTTGTGGGTTGATGCCGATATCTGATGCTTGGATTGCTTTTTCGATTAAGCTAAGAACTGATTTATCCCAAGGTTGGATTGTAAGTACACGAGCCTCTGTTGCTGCAACTGAAGCTAATTGGTTGATTGGTGTTGGTGTGCCATAATAATCAACTGTGAGT
This sequence comes from Clostridia bacterium, assembly GCA_044426265.1. Taxonomy (GTDB): domain Bacteria; phylum Bacillota; class Clostridia; order Oscillospirales; family Acutalibacteraceae; genus UBA6857. The sequence goes on along the minus strand of JAWXUR010000001.1, from coordinate 8,213 downwards.
TTATCAAGCACTGCTGGATTTGCACGGCCTGCACGGATTGTGCCATATTCCACTTTGAGTGCGTGAACAGTTTTGCCCATTTTTGTTTGTGCTAATTCATAAACAGTTTTCATTATATTAGTCCTCTTTTCGTATTAATTATTTTATATCATTCAGCTTTCAAAACTGAAAATTTTATTCTTTTACGAGCGTACCGATGCTTTCACCAGTTACAGCTCTAATGATATTGTCAGGGTCATCAAGATTAAACACTAAGATATTGATGCCGTTATCTCTGCAAAGAGATGCTGCTGTGCTATCCATAACAGCGATTGAATCTGCAAGCACTCTTGAGTGAGTAAGCTGATCATATTTAACTGCATCTGGGAATTTGTTAGGGTCTTTATCATAGACACCATCAACATTTGTTGCTTTTAAGATGATTTCTGCGTTAATTTCTGTTGCACGAAGTGCTGCACCTGTATCTGTTGAAAAATATGGGTTACCAGTACCACAACCAAAGATAACTACTCTACCCTTTTCAAGGTGGCGTACTGCTTTGTTTCTGATATATGGCTCTGCCACTTGTTGCATTGTGATTGCTGTTTGAACTCTAACGTCAACGCCCATTTGCTCGAGGCAATCTGCGAGTGCAAGCGAGTTCATGGTTGTTGCGAGCATGCCCATGTGGTCAGCTCTTGTTCTATCCATTTTGCCGCTACTTCTGCCTCTCCAGAAATTACCACCACCAACAACAAGACCAACTTCAACCCCAAGGTCAACGCATTTTTTCACCGCTGTACAAATAGTGTCTACTGTTTCAAAGTCAATTCCTCTTCCAGCTTCACCAGCTAAAACTTCGCCGCTGAGCTTTAAGAGTATTCTTTTATAAATGCTTTGCATTATTGAAACCCTCCAAATAAAAAATATTTCGTTTTTAGTTCGCTAAGATTTTCATGAAAACTTAAATCTAACAAAAATCACAGGCAAACATTTCTATACTTATAATATTCTACTAGATAACTTGCTTTGTGTAAAGCCTTTTTGGAAAATTTATTTAATGATTTTGTTTTTTTATCATTAAAGCACTCCAAATAATAATTAACTTTAAATTTTAAGTGAACAATTAAAGCTTAATGTCAAAAAAATTTTTGCAAATACTTCAATTCTTTTTCTAATGTACAATAGGTTTATTCAAAAAACAAAATATATAAGCTAAATATCTCTTTAATTGTGTTTGGAATTGACTTGATGAACTCAACTATTTGTTCAAAGAAACTGAGGTTTTGATCTTCAAGTAAATCTCCTTCGAGCGTTACACCTTCAGTTAAAGAAGAAAATGTGTTTGAATCAGCGTTATATTGAACGAATTGAGGGTACAGCTCATTTGAATAAATGTCGATTTCTTCATCTGCCGTCACTACCCAAGTTAACAAGTCACACGTTACTTTTCCATATTTATAAGCAACGTGAGTTGTGCTTTTAATTGCCCAAGTTGTGTTTGCAAAAGCGCTTTGTGAAACATCAATCACGTTATCAGTTGAAGCGTAGGTATAATCTGTGATCTCAAGAGTTTCTCCATAATTTGCAACGCTTGCATTTGAAAGCATATTTTCTGTTTCTATTAAAACGTCAGTTTGTGCCACTGTTGCATCTGTTGCTGGAATTCCGCTGTAACCATAGGCAGCAACGAAGTTCACTTGTACGCCGTCTTCTTGAGCCTGAATTAACATCTCGTCTGCGTTTGCTTGAACGCTATAAATGTATTCATCAGCTTGTGACCAAAAGTTATCACTTAAGTCGATATACTGACTAACATAAGCTTTTGCTGACTCGTAATCTTCTTGTGGAACAAGTGACCAAAGACCGAGCATTGTGCCAAGGCTTTGTGCAAGTGCATCAGCGTACAATGGCTCTGTGCACTGCTCAACTAAGTCATCGAGGAAGCTATCGAGTACGCCTTCAAGATAAGAATCACTAAGTGAAGTTGAAGCCATGCTTAAAGCGCCACTTGTGATATAAAAATCTTCAAAAAGACCTGTGAGATATGTTAAAACTAAACTTGAAGAAAAGCTGAGTTCACCGTTGAATAAATAGCCAACTAAATCAACACCTGAATAAGCAGTTGATGCGTAAGTTATGCTTTCAAGGCTATCTGTGCCGTATTTATAAATGTATGATGATAAAATAGTGCCGCCCATGCTAAGACCAACAACTTTAACTTTATCAACTCCGAAAGTTTCTTTTGCTGATTCGATCATGTCGTTTAAATCATCAGCATGATCGAGTGGACTTAAGCGCCAATCATAGTTGAAATAATATGTTCTATCGCTGCCGATTTCATCACCGATTGAGCGAGCTAAGGCTTGTTGAAACATTGTGCAGCTATCAAAATAATCAGCGTAGTTGCTAATTGGCTCGTCATATGTGTCTGTTACAACTTCATCATAAAGTGGATCGCCGTTTTCATCACAGCTAAAAACTTCGAGCATATCGAATAATTCTGTTGCGAAACTTTCAGCAAAAGCTGAATAATCGCCAGTAAAAATAGTTGTGAAACTTGGTGCTGCTATGTCCACTAAAAACTCTGTGAAATCGCTAGCTGATGGCGGTACAACGTACGCACCAGTTTCACTATTATAATAGTTTCTTGAGCACATACCGCTAATTACGATAACTGGTATTTCTTCATCATCTGCACCAAAGGCAACGATTGTGAGAGAAAACATCATTATTAAAGATAAGAAACAAGCTGTCGCCTTTTTGAAAATTGATTTATACATTTTAGCTTTCCTCCATGTTGAATTTGTTGTTTTTATAAATTACAATCTTAAATACTTCAAGTGTTGAAATATCCGATGATTGTTTGCTTGTGTTTCCCCTTCGCTACTTCATGCTTAACATAATCAAACTTGAAGCTGCGATACCTTTCTGATTTTTTTGATAAAATTAAATTTTATCAAGTTTTGCATAATTTGCCATTAACTTTTTGGTTGCTCCGTTGGCGAAAGCTATTTCAATCATTGAATCATTACCCATTTTTCTAATTGAAAGAATAACTCCGTTGCCAAAGGTTTTGTGGTTTACGCTGTCGCCCACACTGTAATTAAGCGGTGCTGCAGTTTTTTGAGCTGTTTTTGCTTGGAACTGTTTGTTGAGATTTTCACGGTCTTTTTGCATTTTTTGACCTGCTGCCATGCTAAATCTATTTGCTTCATTAAGTTTTTGTTGTGTGGCTCTTCCATTTTGTGTTGTATATCCACCAGTTTTCTCGAGCAAATCATCTGAAATTTCTTTTAAGAATCTTGATGCTGGGTTTCTTGATGTTTGCCCAAAAAGCATTCTTGATGAGCAGTGAGATAACACCAATTTTTGTTTTGCTCTGGTGATACCGACATAGGCGAGACGTCTTTCTTCTTCGAGGTCTTCTGTGTTATATGTGCTTTGAATTCCTGGAAAAATTCCATCTTCAAAACCGACGATGAACACAACTGGAAACTCAAGCCCTTTTGCTGAGTGCAGTGTCATCATAACTGTTGTGTCTGAGTCTGCATCATAATTGTCAAGGTCTGTCATGAGCGAAACTTCTTCTAAGAAATCTGATAGGCTTGCTTCTTCATTTTCTTGTCTATACTTGACAAGGTTTGATTTAAGCTCGCCGATATTTTCCGCTCTTTCTGCACCTTTTAGCTTATCAAGCTTAAGATGTTCTGCATATTCAACTGTTCGCATAACTTCTTCAAAAAGCACGTCGATATTAGCTTCTTCAGCGCAATCGTGAAACTCTTGAATCATTTTCGCAAACGCCATTAATTTAGCGCTTGCCCTTTTTATGCCCTCATACTCATCTGCATGGCTGATAACTTCAAAAAGGCTAATATCTAAACCTGTTGCAATTTCAAAAGCTTTGTTGACCGAAGTGTCACCAATGCCACGTTTTGGTACATTGATAATTCTTCGAAGTTTGATGTTATCGTTAGGGTTGTTGATTACTGTTAAGTACGCAATTGCATCACGAATTTCAAGGCGCTCATAGAATCTATGTCCACCGATAATTCTATATGGTACGCCAGAGCGCACAAAGTTCATTTCCATCGCATTTGATTGTGCATTCATGCGGTACAAAATAGCGTGGTCGTTAAACTTATATTTCCCGCTTGCCACATTGTCTAAGATGCATTTAGTTACAAATTGAGCTTCTTCAGATTCAGAATAAGCATTATTTACAACAATTTTTTCACCTCTACCGTTGGCACTCCAAAGCTTTTTACCTTTGCGGTTGGTGTTGTTTGAAATAACTTCATTTGCTGCATCAAGAATTGTGTTAGTTGAGCGGTAGTTTTGCTCAAGTCTTATAACTTTTGCGTTTTTATATCTATTTTCAAAGTTCAAGATGTTTTCAATTGTTGCACCTCTAAATTTATAAATACTTTGATCATCATCACCAACAACGCAGATGTTTTTATGTCCATCTGATAAAAGTTCAATGAGTTTATACTGGGCAAAGTTGGTATCTTGATATTCATCGACCATGACATATTTAAATTTTCTTTGATAATATTTTCTCACATCTTCGTGATTTTGAAGTAGGGTTACAACGTTAACGATTATATCATCAAAATCCATTGAGTTACTTTTCACTAGCTCTTTTTGATACATTTCATACACCTTAGCTATTCGTGAATAGTAGGCATCATCGCCAGCGTCTAGTTTATACTCAGCTGGGGTTTTGAGTTTATCTTTAGCGGAGCTGATTTCATTTAAGATTGATTTATGTGGAAGGTCAGCATCTTTTATACCGAGCTGCCTTTGACATTCTTTAATCAATCTTTTTGCATCGTCTGTGTCATAGATTGTGAAACTTGAGGTGTACCCTAGCAGCTGTGCATTCATTCTTAGGATTTTTCCGCACGCACTGTGGAAAGTTGCTGCCCAAATATCTTTTGCATCTTCTCCAAGCATTGCGCTAAGTCTTTCTTTAAGCTCTGTTGCTGCCTTGTTTGTGAATGTAATTGCGAGCACTTGCCAAGGCTTTGCTGAATCATAATGAAGTAGATCTTCAAAATCAAACCTCACATCTTCATTTCCGCCTAGGTACTCTTTCATGTATGCTAAATCCATTTCGCTCGGTGCAAAATCTGCCCTATCGGTGTTGTACGCTTTGCCGTACTTTATGATGTTTGCAATTCGATTAACTAGTACTGTTGTTTTACCGCTACCAGCTCCAGCCAAAATCAAAATTGGCCCTTCTGTTTGAAATATCGCCTGTTTTTGCATATTATTCATGCGCTTAAAATCTTTTTCTATAACTTGCTGTCTAAGTTTAAAAAACTCAGCATTTATTTGTTCATTTGTCATTTACTTACCACCTTATTATTATACAATTATATATTACAACAAAATCGATAAAAATTCAACACTTATTGAGAAAAAAATTGACTAAAATTGCTTTTTTACTTTGATTTTACTTAGCTAGATATATGAGTAATTATTTTAGCTAAGTTGTTGAATAAAACGTTAGTAAACGAGTAAAAATATTATTTAAGTTATTATGTTTGGTTTTAGCTAACTGGAATATTATGTTAAATATAGCAGACAAACTTTCGAGTGCTTAAATTTTGCAAGCAAAAAAAGCAAGTGTTTTCGTCAATTTTTAACGCATTTTTTCTCTTATATATATAATGATTAAGGATTTCAAGAAAAAATTCGAGCTTTTTGAAAAAAATTTTAAAAAAAGTATTGACTTTTTTTAGCAAAGGGGTTATAGTAGTGACAGTGATTAGCACTCAAACACAAAGAGTGCTAAAAGCAAAAACTAGAAGGGAGTGAGGTAATGCAATTAGATAAAAGAAAAGAATTGATTTTATCATCAATCGTTGAGCAATACATCAAAACAGGTGAGCCAATAGGTTCTAAGCTGTTGATGCAAATTCTTCCTATTTCAGTTTCTTCTGCAACCATTCGCAATGAGATGTCAGATTTATCAGAAATTGGTCTTTTAATGCAGCCACACACCTCAGCTGGTAGAATCCCATCACAAGATGGTTATAGATACTACGTTGATAATTTGATGAGCAAGAACGAAATGAATCTTGACGAGCAACAATCAATGCGAAAAGAATTAGAGCTCAGCGCAACTGACCCTGAAAAAATTCTTGAAAAAGCAAACGAAATGCTCGCAAAAATCACAAACTGTGCAACAGTTGCAACAACACCAACTGATGAACTTGCAACTGTTAAACACATTGAAATAGTTTTGGTTGGCAGAAAAATTGCAATGATCGTTTTGATGACTTCTTCTGGAATTATCAAAAATGGTGTTTGCAAAACCGAAACTGAAATAACACCTCGAATGGTTTCAAACTTTTATTCGATTGTTAATGAATGTTTCATTGGAAAACCAGTTAGTGATATCGGCACTGTTATGATTCAAACGCTTGTGGCTTCACTTGGAAGTGATGCTCTTGCAATGTCACCTCTGTTTGTTATTCTCGCTGATATTGCAAGCAATGCAATTCAAGCTGAAATCAAACTTGAGGGTCAACAAAACCTTTTGAATCATCGTGAGTTTCATTCAAATCTTTATGACATGATGCAATTTCTTCATGAAAACGAAAAAGTCGAAAGAGCTATTTCAAATAACAAAAATGCGCTTTCAATTGTTATCGGTAAAGAAAATATGTATAGACAACTTGAAAACACTAGTTTGATTGTTGCAAGATATAACGTTAAAGGTGGCGAGGGTGGCTCGATTGGTATTATAGGCCCAACAAGGCTTGACTATGCTAATCTTATTCCTCGAATAGAATACCTAACCGACTTAGTTGGTAAACTACTTACCGACACTTTAGATAAACAATAAACATTTAGGAGGTTAACAGCAAATGGCTAAAAGCAAACAAAAGGCGAACAGCAATAAAGAAGAAACAAAGGTGGAGCAAAACGAAACCACTGATGAAGCTTTAGACACTCAAGCAGCTGAGCAAGCATCAACTGAAACAGACTCTTCAGCACAAATTGAATCAGAAACTATCGTTGATGAAAAAGATGCAAAAATTCAAGAGCTTGAAGAAGAATTGGCAAACACTAAAGATGCTTTTGTTAGATCTCTTGCTGAATATGATAATTTCAGAAAACGTTCAGCAAAAGAAAAAGAAAACACTTACACATCTGCAAAAGTTGATTGCTTAAGCAAACTCATTCCTGTTATTGATAACTTCGAACGTGCGACCACTTCTGGTGTTGCTGATTTCGATGCTTACAAAAAAGGAATGGAAATGATTTACGCAAACTTCACTGACATTCTTTCAACTCTGGGTGTTGAATCATTTGGAGAAATTGGCGAAGAGTTTGATCCAAATTTCCACAATGGTGTTATGCACGTTGAAGACGAAGAGCTCGGCGAAAACGTTGTTTCTCAAGTTTTCAGCAAAGGATATAAAATTGGCAACAAAGTTCTTCGTGAAGCAATGGTTCAAGTTGCAAACTAAGATTTATGCTTATTAACTCATAAGCACTAAAGGTGGGATAAGCGTTTTTTGCTTGCAAAAAACTGTACCGCCAAACAAAAAACTCAAACATATGCAATTAGGTGTTTAACGACACTTAACTATAAATTAAAACAAATTTTAAAAATTATATTTTATGGAGGATATTTATTATGGCTAAAATTATTGGTATTGACTTAGGTACAACAAACTCATGTGTATCTGTTATCGAAGGTGGCGAACCTGTTGTTATCGCAAACGCAGAAGGTGCTAGAACAACGCCTTCAGTTGTGGCTTTTGCTAAAACTGGTGAAAGAATGGTTGGTCAAGTGGCTAAACGTCAAGCTATCACAAACCCTGACAGAACTATCGCATCAATCAAACGTCAAATGGGTACAGGTTACACTGTTGCTATTGACGGCAAAAACTTCACTCCTCAAGAAATCTCAGCAATGATTCTTCAAAAACTTAAAGCTGATGCTGAAGCTTATCTTGGTGACACTGTGACAGAGGCTGTTATCACAGTTCCTGCTTACTTCACTGATGCTCAACGTCAAGCAACTAAAGACGCTGGTAAAATCGCCGGTCTTGAAGTTAAGAGAATCATCAACGAGCCAACTGCTGCTGCTCTTGCTTACGGCATTGACAAAGAAAACGACCAAAAAGTTATGGTTTATGACCTTGGTGGTGGTACATTCGACGTTTCTGTTATCGAAATGGGTGACGGCGTTCAAGAAGTTCTTGCAA
>JAWXUR010000094.1:0-7316 GCA_044426265.1 Clostridia bacterium | reverse complement strand
TGCGAGCAAAAGTTACGCCCAGCGGCGAGCGTGGACGAAAATGATGAATAAATCAAAGTGGAAATCATCGACACAAATTAACCATTAAATAAGAAAAAAACGCTTAAGTTGCTTGCATTGGAATCGCCCCAACAATTTATATGTATCGAGGGACAATCCCAATGCAAGTAACTTAAGGTTTTTTGTTTTTGAGAGCCTTTGCTATGTAAATTCATGCTAAAATTCCTTAAGTTGCTTGCGTTTGGGTCGTTTCCTTTTTTGCGGTTAACCGCAAAAATTGTACCGCCGCAAAAAAACCAAAATAAAAAGCAAAACAAAAAGCGATATAACTCCCTATCAAAAAGGAAATTATATCGCCTAATTTTAATTTATTCGGTGATTATTTATCTAAACCAAAATATTTGATTGCATTGTTTGAAGCAATGCCAGTAACGATTTCTTCGAGCATTTTCATATCTCTTGGATATTCGCCATTGTCAACCCACTCTGCAATGAGGTTACACATAATTCTTCTGAAATATTCGTGACGAGGATATGAAACAAAACTACGGCTATCTGTGAGCATACCGATGAATTTTGAAATCATGCCAAGGTTTGCAAGCGCTTTCATTTGCTCAACCATGCCATCACGTTGATCATTAAACCACCAACCTGAACCGAATTGGATTTTTCCAGCTGTTGGGCCTTTTTGGAAGTTACCAATCATTGAGCCGATGAGGTAGTTATCTTTTGGATTGAGTGTGTAAATAACAGTTTTTGGAAGAGCGTCTTTCATTTCAAGAGTGTTGAGAACTGTTGTTAAAAGGTGTGAAACTGAAAGGTCGTTGATTGAATCGAAACCACAGTCAGCACCAAGTTGATTGAACATTCTTGTGTTGTTGTTTCTGATAGCGTTCATGTGAATTTGCATTACCCAGCCTCTTTTAGCGTACTCTTCGCCTAAGAAGATGAGGTTTTCGATAACTTCATCATTGATGAAATCAACTGAACAGTCAGAAAGCATACAGCCGTTTTCGTTGAAATAATCCATTCTTTCAACAACGTTTTCAGGAATATTAGCAAGGTCAGCACGGAAAGTTGGAAGAATTGTTACTTCTGGGAACTCCTCTTTGAGCTGTTTGTGATATCTCAAATCGTCCATTGGGTTATCTGTTGTGCAGATAAGTTTAACGTTTGATTTTCTGATTAAGTTGCGTGCAGAAAAGTCGTCTGAAGCGAGAATTTCGTTACATTTGTTCCAAATCATTTCACAAGTGTCTGGAGTTAAAAGCTCGTCGATATCGAAATATCTTTTAAGCTCTAATTGCATCCAGTGGTGAAGAGGGTTGCCGATGAGATAAGGCATTGTTGCAGCGAAAGCTTGGAATTTTTCATAATCTTCGCCGTCACCAGTGATGTATTTTTCATCGATTCCGTTTGTACGCATTTGACGCCATTTATAGTGGTCACCACTTAAAAAGAGGTCGAAAGCGTTTTTGAATTTTTTATCCTCAGCAATTTCTTGTGGTGATAAATGGCAGTGATAATCAACGATTGGCAAATCTTTAACCATGTCGAAAAGCTCAACTGCAGTGTCTGAATGAAGCATAAATTTGTCATTAATAAAACTCATGTGTTTAATCTCCTTAAAAAAATATTTTACCCTTATATTTTATCACACCCACGCAACGTTTTCAAGTGTTACAGTGAAATAATTGATATATTATGCAAAATAAACAGATTGAAGTGTGAATTTTCTAACAAAGTAATTAGACAAACCCCTTGCATATGTAATTTGATTATGTTATACTACAATTGTGGTAATATTTTAAGCTTTTTCATCGTACGTCGCTTCGCTTACCCTGACGAAAAATCCGCAACGAAAATTTTTTTAAAAAACTAGGAGGAAAGAAAATGGAGTTTTTCAAAAACAAAACAAACATCAAGTACATAGTAATCTCGCTGATTGTTTTAACAATCTTCACCGCAATTTATTTTGCAATTAGCCTTAGTTTGGGCGAAATGTTTTCCGAAGTGGCATTGCAAAGCCAAAGCGAACTTTTAAGTCAAATGCAAAACCCACAAGAAATCACAGCAAGCTGCGACGAATTCACAATCACTTTTGTATATGACACTGAAAGTAAAACAACATCAATTGAAACAATGCGTAGCGATAACACAAGCAATGTCACAACTCAAAGTGGAGCAACCGATCAAATTACTGACGTACTAACCCATGATGCGGCTAGTTATTGCGACAATATCGCCTATATTTCTATTAATTCTCAAAACGCTGCATACTATATAATAAGGCAAGATTCTAGCACTGAACAATTCGATTTAGATCCAAATGAGGGGTTTGTGATCATAGCCGAGCGTGAAAGTTTAGTTAACTTTTATGATGCTCAAGGCAATGAAGTGTATTAACTAACTTTTTTATGTCAACAATATGTTTATTATTTATTAACATTAAGGGTAAACTATTGCATAAGTTTACAAATGGTGTATAATTAAAATAGCAACTAAAATAAAATGAGGTGATAAGATGGAAAGTGAAATTTCAAACGGCAACTGGCGAATGATAAAATATAGCATTTTAACGGCTGTACTTTTGATTTTGATTTCATATGGCGTGAAATCCTCGATGATATCTTCAGCGACAGCTATGGTTGAAGATTTGCAAGCCTTAGGCTCAAACACGATTAGTGCTGAGTGTGACGAATTTAAAGCAATTTTCACATATAGCAATGCAACTGAAAAATCGCTTATTATCTTAGAGCCAATCAACGCAATTTCACCAACAGCTATTGCACAAACTGGTTCAGATGAAAGCCTAACAGACGTTTGCGTTATTGATATTGATTCAACTTTTAGCAATTTGGTTTACATCTCGAGCAACTCTCAAGTTGCAACCTCATATTCAGTCAGCGATGGCACAACTCAAACCTCTTATCGACTTAGTGCCAGCGAGGGATTTGTTATCATTGTTAATCGCTCTCACACAGTGACTTTTTACGATGAGAACGGAAATGTTTTATATTAAAAAATTAAAAGTTATTAACCGCTTAAGTTCTTAATAATTAGAGCTTAAGCGGTTTCTTTATAACTTATTTATAGCTCAAACAATTAATTTTTTATTTAATCTTGAAATTTCAAGCTTTTTAACGTATAATAAAAGCTATAGTTTTATTATACTATTAAGATATGAAATAAACTCTAACCGTGAAATACAGTTTTAATAAGGCGGTACAAAATGCAAAATAAAACAAATTATCCTAAATATTATAGAAGCTTTGCGTGCGTAGATTTAAGCGTGATTGCAAACAATATAAAAGAAATCAAAAAAGTCATTGGTGAAAAAACCAAACTTATGGCAGTGGTTAAAGCTGATGCGTATGGTCATGGTGCTGTGCGTGTGGCTCAAGAGTTTGATGAAACAGTGGATTATTTCGCTGTGGCTGTTATTGAAGAGGCAATGCAGCTTCGAAATGGCGGTGTCAAAAAGCCGATTCTTTTGTTGTCGTACTGTAACCCTAATCAATATGATATCTTGGTTGAAAATGACATCAGTGCAACAATTTATGATGAACACGAAGCGATTGTGCTTTCAAACGCTGCGAAAAAGCTCGGCAAAAACGTTGTCATTCACATTAAACTCGACACTGGAATGAACAGAGTCGGTTTCCCAGATAACAATGAAACAATCGAGGCAGTCGAAAGAATTATCAAGTTGCCGTACGTCACTGTAGAAGGCGTTTTTAGCCACTTTGCGTGCTCAGATGCAGCAGATAAAACCTCAGCGAATGCGCAGCTAAAAAGGTACAAAAAGATGATAAGTCAGCTTGAAGACAAAGGCATAGAGATACCTATTAAACATATTTGTAACAGCGGCGGCGCAATCGACATTGATGAAAAATTCGACATGGTTCGTGTGGGCATGGCGATGTACGGAATGTACCCCTCACAAGAGGTTGATAAGACTAAGGTTAAATTGCACCCAGCAATGAAAGTTGTGAGCCACGTTATTAACATCAAAACCATTGCAAAAGGCGAGTGCGTGGGGTACAATCATACCTACACTGCTGCGAGTGAAAGAAAAATTGCAACAGTTTGGATCGGCTATGCTGACGGATTTAATCGCAGCTTATCCAATAAAGGTTATGTGCTTATAAATGGCGAGAAAGCTCAAATAGTTGGCAATGTTTGCATGGATCATTTAATGGTTGATGTGTCAAACATTCAAGGCGTACAGGTGGGGGACTTTGCAACAATTTTAGGCTCAGATGGTGAAAAAAGAATCACAGCTGAAGAATTTGGCGAACTTTCAGGCAGCTTTAATTACGAAGTAATTTGTACATTCATGCCAAGAATTAAACGTTTTTATTATCATTTGGATAAACTAATAGAAGAGAATTAATAATTAAAAATAGAAATTTAAAATGTGTTTAACTTGAAATATCTGAATTTTAAGTTAGGCACATTTAATTTTTGTACAAAAAAAATAGATTTTCATAAAAAATGTTTGCTTTTTATGAATGTATGAGTTATAATGTATATATACGTTTGGATTTAGGGGAAATTAATATGGTAAATCTCTTAACAATGTCACCAGAGTTTCAATCTGGCATAAAAATTGCTATTATAATTGTAGCAGTCTTAGCTTTTCTTTATCTGCTTTTGGGGTTGGTCTTTTTTAATCTTGCACTCGGCAGAAAAAAACGTAAAGACCCAACACAACCGGCACATGATAGTTTGTTTGAAAGAAACAAGACAAATGAACACTTAATTGCTGGTTATAAATGGTTTGATGAAACTTATCATCAAAATGTATCAATCAAAAATCGCAAAGGCAAAAACCTTCACGCAGTGGAGTTTAGAAATCCATCAAACAGTGACGTGTGGGTCGTGTGCCTTCAGGGCTGGACAAATATGACTCGTGAAATGTCAGCTTATGCAGATGAGTTTTATAAGCGTGGTTTTAATGTTTTGATTCCAGAGCTTAGAGGACACCAAAACAGTGAATATTCATTTGTGACAATGGGGTGGAATGATCGCCTTGATGTTGTTGATTGGATTGAAAACATTGTTGAGGAAATTCCAAAGTCAAAAATCATCATCATGGGCGTGTCAATGGGCGGAGCAACAACAATGATGACAACTGGCGAAAAACTGCCTGAAAATGTGATGCTCGCAATTGAAGATTGCGGTTTCAGCGGAGTTAAAGACATCTTAGTTGACCAATCAAAAAGGGCATACAAAATGCCACCATGGCTGATTGTACCGCCAACAAATCTGTTTATAGAATTTTCAACGGTTTCTTTTTCGGCAAAGGTTCAGCGGTTGAGCAGCTCAAAAAAAGCGTTACACCAACAATGTTTATTCACGGAGATAAAGATGACTTTGTTCTTCCAAGCAATTTAGATGTTGTTTATAAAGCTTGCGCAGCACCAAAGGCAAGATATGTGGTTAAAGGCGCAGAACACGCACTTTCTTCGCATTGTTATCATGAGGAATACTGGGTAGCGGTCGATAAGTTCTTATCAGTTTATTTATACGCTGAACAGCTAGACAATAGATAAGCATATTGATTTTAATAAGAAGTTTATATAAATCGTGCAAAAACAGCGTTAAATTTCTAAAATAGAATTATAAAATCGAGTTTATACATTATAATAAGAAACAACAATAATAAACACAATTATGGAGGACACATCAAAATGATTAAATCAAAGAAAATTTTAGCCGTACTCATGGCAGTTTTATCAATGTTTTCAGTTTTCGCTGTTTCATCAAGCGCAGTTGATTATGATGATATCACAACTCCAACCACAGCTGAATCACCAACTTTTTACACAGTAACTTTCGTTACAGATTCAGTTAACTGCCTTTACACACCAATTTTAGAGTTTACATACGACACAGAAGGTTACTTAACCATCAGTGACGATATTCCTCTTGCAATTGATTATACTTTCAAGTATTGGTATGATTCAGATCTTAATGTTTATGAACCAGATGATCAAATCTATGTTGATGGTGAGATTGTGTTAACAGCTTATTGGGAAGAAAAAACAGATGATGATTCAGACATCGTTAGATTTTTCTCAACTCTTTTTGAAGCAGTTTCAAAATACATTAATAAAATTATAAGCTTAATGAGTTTCTCACAAGACTTCGCAGCAACAGTTGTGACAACAACAACGGAAGAAACAAGCACAACAGTGGATGAAACAAATATCAACAAATAAAACAACATGATTTTTCAAAATCCTCCCAATTAATTTTGTGGAGGATTTTTTTTGTACCTACACTAAAACACTCACGATAGAATTATAGTGTAGGGCAAGGGTTCTACCCCATAGTTGGGAACTTAAGGAATGTAGGGCACGACCCCAATACAAGCAACTTAAGGGAAAATAGATTAATAATTAAAAAATCGAGGTGAAAAACAAAAAAACCAAAAGAAAACCAACAAACCAAAATCCAGTACCAACCCCAAAGAAAGCCACCGCAGTGCGAGAGGATTTTCAAGGATACTTCCTTGAATGCTTTTTTTTGTTTTTCTTTTTTTCCAGAAAAAAAGAAAATGCCATTTTTTTGGTTACTTTTTTTGGGCAAGCAAAAAAACGTAACGCCCCTGCGGCAGCAGAAACTGCACTAACCGCATCAACAAAACATAAATATAAAACGAAAAATCACCCAAAACAACAAACGCAAGAACGGAAGAAAATTCAACCAACACGCAAACGCAAAAACGATAACACAAAACCCAAACCATTACATAATCAAAGAAATTGCAAAAATGGGAAACAAGGAGGAATGGAACCCCTCACCTACGGTTACAAAAATATTTCTCAACATATATAGCAAGACTAAAAAATTAAATTTTATTAAATTAAAACCCTTAAGTTGCTTGCGTTGGGGTCGTGCCCTGCAATTTCCTCAACGTTGAAAATTCTTAAGTTCCCAACTATGGGGATTTATTCTTGCCATGTACAGCTTAATGCAAACACAAAATAAAATTGCAAAGAAAAACCCACTAAAATCACGACAAACGCCAACAAATGTTGCCTAACTGAAATAAAATAAAAAAACTTGAAAAAAATCAAAAAAAGTTTCGAAAAACTATTGACTTTTGCGCCAAGATAGTGTATATTATACAAGTCGCTAAGAGATACCAGCAAGCGACACACAGATGTGGGAGCATAGCTCAGCTGGGAGAGCATCTGCCTTACAAGCAGAGGGTCACAGGTTCGAGCCCTGTTGTTCCCACCACATGGCCCGGTAGTTCAGTTGGTTAGAACGCTAGCCTGTCACGCTAGAGGTCGACGGTTCGA
>JAWXUR010000093.1:0-7408 GCA_044426265.1 Clostridia bacterium | reverse complement strand
AGCAAAAATTACAATCGGAGCACTGGCTCCCTTTCAAGGGAGCTGTCAGCGAAGCTGACTGAGGGTTCGACCCTTAATTTTCCATTCTCAATTCTCAATTTTCCATTGTTGTTTTTTATTGTTTCCTTAAGTTCCCAACTATGGGGCTCTGCCCTTGCCATGTTCGGTTTCGTGTCACACGAAACAAAAAACAGAATGTTTAAGAAAACACGAATAAATCCCAGCGTCGGCACGACACAGGGGTCGTGCCCAATGCAAGCAACTTAAGGGTTTTTATTTAATAAAATTTAATTTTTTAGTCTTGCTATATATGTTGAGAAATATTTTTGTAACCGTAGGGGAGGGGTTCTACCCCTCCTTGTTTCCTATTATTGCAATTTCTTTGATTATGCAATGGTTTGGGTTTTGTGTTATCGTTTTTGCGTTTGCGTGTTGGTTGATTTTTCTGCCGTTCTTGCGTTTGTTGTTGTGGATAAATTTCGCTTTGTTTTTTTGTTTGTTGATGCGGTTAGTGCAGTTTCTGCTGCCGCAGGGGCGTTACGTTTTTTTGCTTGCCCAAAAAAAGTAACCAAAAAAATGGCATTTTCTTTTTTTCTGGAAAAAAAGAAAAACAAAAAAAGCATTCAAGGAAGTGTCCTTGAAAATCCTCTCGAACTGCTCTGCTTTTCTTTAGGGTTGGTACTAGATTTTGGTTTGATGTTTTTCTTTGGTTTTTTTGTTTTTCACCTCGATTTTTTGATTATCAATCTATTTTCTCTTAAGTTGCTTGCGTTGGGGTCGTGCCCTACAATATTTCGAGTGTGGGTTCACAGGTCACATTGTAGGGCAAGGGCTCTGCCCTTGCCATGTTCGGTTTCGTGGTACACGAAACAAAAACCACAATTTTGATTTATATGATTTTTACCTTTGCGGTTTTAATTGAATTTTCATAAACCAATCCGTAAAAAACGCTTCGCTGTTTTACTATTAACGCAAATGCGTTGTTGGTTTTCTTTAGGTTTGGTTGTTAGATTTGGTTACTGGCTTTTTCGTTGGTTTGTTTTATTTTCGCATTTGCTTTGATTTAATTTTTCATTTTCAATTTTCAATTCTCAATTTATTTGGGGTGTTTCGCTTGCTGCGGCAAGCGCCTTAAGGCTCTGCCTTAAGAATCCGCAATTTTTCGTGAAAAATTGAGTAAAGCTTTGCTTGCTGTTTCTTTTTTTGCTTTTTCGCAGAAAAAGCTGTACAAAAAAAATAAAAATTAAACCGATAAAAACATACAGATTTACATATTGAGGTTTGTGCATATTTATGTTAAAATGTCTTGTAAAACAAATTTACAAGTTTATATATGAAAATAAATTTTTGGAGGCAATGATGACAAAACAAAGGAAAAATAGCATTCAAGGAATTTTAATGCTCACCATCGCATCAGTAATCTGGGGCAGTGCTTTCGTGGCGCAATCAACTGGCGCACAATACGTGGGAGCGTTCACTTTTATCGTTTTCAGAAGCTTTTTAGGCTCGGCAGCACTCTTGCCAGTCGTGATCATGCGTGACAAACTTAAAAATAAGAACGTACCGATAGAAAAAAGAGAAAAGATGAGCGAAAAAGATAAAAAGTACCTCATCAAAGCCGGAATAATTTGCGGTGTCGTGCTCACAATCGCAACTTCTCTTCAACAAATCGCACTCACACTCGGCACAGCGCCTGGTAAAGCTGGTTTCATCACCTCATTTTATATGCTCTTAGTGCCAATTTTTTCAATTGCACTCAAAAAGAAAGTTCGTCCGCTCATTTGGTGCTGTTCAGCAGCGGCTCTTGGTGGTTTATATCTTCTTTGTGTCACAGAGCACTTCACAATTGAAAGTTCAGACATCGTCATGTTTTCATGCGCAGTCGCTTTCACATTCCACATCATGATTATCGACAAAGTTTCACCACACGTTGACGGCGTTAAACTTTCATGTATTCAATTTTTCGTGGCTGGGTGCATTGCAACTGTGCCAATGCTGCTCACTGAAACAATCGTTCTCGCTGATCTCAAATCAGCAGCGTTTTCAATCGCTTATGCTGGCATCATGTCGAGCGGTGTTGCGTTTACTCTTCAAATTCTCGCTCAACAACGAATCGACCCAACAATCGCTTCAATGCTCATGAGCTTAGAATCAGTTTTTGCCATCTTGACAGAAATTTTAATCTTAAGCACAATGCCAACAACTCGTGAAGCTTTAGGTTGTGTAATTATTTTTGCAGCGATTATTGTTTCGCAAATTCCGCAGAAGCAGAGGAAAAAGAAAGTTGAAACCCAAGAAGCGATAAAAACGTAATTAAATAATCGATATTTTAAATAATAAAATCACTTGCAAATTAATTTTTGTAAGTGATTTTTTGTTTGAGGTATTTTAAATTGGCGAATAAAGGTGTATAATTGAAATTAGCAAATCAATAAGAATAATTTTAAGAAAAAAAGCTCCGTATCCAGCGATACGGAGCTTAATATCATTTACCAACAACCAAGGTAGAAAACGAGAACGACAGTGAACTTTTTCGGCTCAAATCATCAAACCTAAATCGAAACCACCCATCTGTAGGGAACGGTCTTGACCGTTCCAAGCCAGTTAGTGCTAACCTTTGGAATGGTCAAGACCATTCCCTACACGCATTATTCTAACTGCTCGGTGTAGCCGCTGCCAAATAGATTAACCTAACACGGCGTGCGTGTCGAGGCAGCTCGACAGTGTAAATTTTTTGTTATCGATTTTACATTGTAATAGAGGAAAAATCGCCGCCGTTTCTGGGAGGAGTAGAACCCCTCCCCTACGGTTACAAAAAATTTTCCCCAACATATATCAAATCAATTAGATTAATTTCCAAATAAAAATCACGTTCAAGCATTACAATAAACATAAAACACATAAAAAAGCTCCGTATCCAGCGATACGGAGCTTAATATCATTTCCCAACAACCAAGGTAGAAAACGAGAACGACAGTGAACTTTTTCGGCTCAAATCATTAAACCTAAATCAAAACCACACATCTGTAGGGAACGGTCTTGACCGTTCCAAGCCAGTTAGTGCTAACCTTTGGAATGGTCAAGACCATTCCCTACACGCATTATTCTAACTGCTCGGTGTAGCCGTTGCCAAATAGATTAACCTAACACGGCGTGCGTGTCGAGGCAGCTCGACCTATTCGGCGTCTGGTGCGTATAAGCCTTGAAGTTTAACAAGGTTGTTATACTTGTCGTCAGCCATTTTTGCTGAGGCTGCGAATAATGTGTCGGCTCTTTCTGGGAACTCACGCATTAATCTTGAGTAACGAACTTCACTCTTGATGAAGTCTAAGTACTCAGCTGATGGTGCTTTTGAATCAAGAGCGAATGGGTTTTTGCCCTCTTCTTTGAGTCTTGGGTCAAAGCGGAATGTGTGCCAGTAACCAGATGCAACAGCACGTTTAATTTCTGTCATGCTAAGACCCATTTTGATACCGTGGTTGATACATGGAGCGTAAGCGATGATGATTGATGGACCTTTGTAGCTTTCAGCTTCTCTGATTGCTTTGAGGCATTGGTTGTAGTCTGCACCCATTGCAACTTGTGCAACGTATACGTAACCATA
Organism: Clostridia bacterium; assembly: GCA_044426265.1. GTDB lineage: Bacteria > Bacillota > Clostridia > Oscillospirales > Acutalibacteraceae > UBA6857. Next base: position 3,804 of record JAWXUR010000093.1, on the reverse strand, counting down.
ACTCATTGCAATTTGTGCAAGGTCTTTTTTCTTAACTTCTTTACCAGCAGCTGCGAATTGAGCAACAGCACCAGTAGGTGTTGATTTAGATGCTTGACCACCTGTGTTTGAATAAACTTCTGTGTCAAATACAAGAATGTTTACATCTTGATGTGATGCGATAACGTGATCAAGACCACCGAAACCGATATCGTATGCCCAGCCGTCACCACCGAAGATCCATTGTGATTTCTTAGCGAGGTAAGCTTCATCTTTGATGATTTCTTTAGCTGCTGCTGCGCAAGCTTCACATTCAAATGTGCCTGCTGCGAGTGCTGCTTTATATGCTTTTGTTGCAACAGCGTTTTCTTCGCCGTCTTCCATTGTGTCGAGCCATGCTTGAGCTGTTTCAACAACTGCAGCATCACCGCAACCAAGGAGAACTTTTGTTGCATCAGCAAGTCTTGTTCTAATTGCTTTTTGAGCGAGGAGCATACCATAACCAAACTCTGCGTTATCTTCGAAGAGTGAGTTTGACCATGCTGGACCGTGACCAGCTTTGTTCATTGTGTATGGTGTGCTTGGTGCACTACCGCCCCAGATTGAAGAACAGCCAGTTGCGTTAGCAATGTACATTCTATCACCATAAAGTTGAGTAACGAGTTTAGCATATGGTGTTTCACCACAGCCAGCACAAGCGCCTGAGAACTCGAGAAGAGGTACTCTAAATTGGCTACCCTTAACTGTTGAAGCTTTGAATTTTTCAAGAACTTCTGGTTTTTCATCGAGGTTATAGCAGTAATCAAATACTTCTGCTTGATCTTTTTGTGTTGCAAGTTCTTTCATAACAAGAGCTTTCACGCCTTTTTTGCCTGGGCAAACGTTAGCACAAGAGCCACAACCTGTACAGTCCATTGCTGAAACTGCGATTGAGAAGTTATAATCTTTCATGCCTGTCATTGGAAGTACTTGACCACCTGCTGGTAAAGTTTCTGATTCGTCAGCTGTGAGAGCGAAAGGACGAATAACTGCGTGAGGACAAACGTATGAACAGAATCCACATTGGATACAGTTTTCTGGTTGCCATGATGGAACTTCAACTGCGATGCCACGTTTTTCAAATGCAGCAGAACCTTGTGGGAATGTACCGTCTGCAGATTCAACAAATGTTGAAACTGGGATACTATCACCAACTTGAGCTGATGTTGGATTTAAGATATCAGTCACGAATTTTTTCATGTCTTCTCTATCAGTTTTAATCTCAACAGCAACTTCTTCATCACTTGCATCTTTCCATGCAGCTGGTACGTCAACTTTAACAACGCCGCCCATGCCTTTTTCGATAGCTTTGTGGTTAAGTTCAACGATATCCATACCTTTTTTGCTGTAAGATTTTGTTGCAGCATCTTTCATGTATGTGATTGCTTCTTCAGCTGGGATAATGTTTGAAAGACCGAAGAAAGCTGATTGTAAAATTGTGTTGAGTCTGTTGCCAAGACCTAAGTCTTTAGCGATGTGTGTTGCATCGATTGTATAGAATTGAACATCGTTTTCAGCGATGTATTTTTTCATTGCTGCTGGAAGGTTAGCATCTAACTCTTCTGCGCTCCAAGAACAGTTAAGAAGGAATGTGCCGCCTTTAACAAGATCTTGAGCCATTGGATATTTAGCAACGTATGCTGGTTGGTGACAAGCAACGAAGTCAGCTTTGTTAATAAGGTAAGTTGACTTGATTTGAGATGTACCAAAACGAAGGTGAGAAACTGTTACGCCGCCTGATTTTTTAGAGTCATATGAGAAATAACCTTGAGCGTACATATCGGTGTGGTCACCAATGATTTTGATTGAGTTTTTGTTAGCACCAACAGTACCATCAGAGCCAAGACCCCAGAATTTACATGAGTGTGTGCCAGCTGGTGTTGTGTTTGGAGCTTCCTCAGCGTCAAGAGAAAGACCAGTAACATCATCAAAGATTGCCATTGTGAATTTCTTTTTAGGAGCTTCAGCGTCCATGTTGCGATATACAGAAATTACGTGAGCTGTGTTTGTGTCTTTTGAACCAAGACCATAACGACCGCCGTAAACTGGGATATCTTTAAATTCAGTGTCATGAAGAGCAGTAACAACATCAAGGTAAAGAGGTTCACCGAGTGAGCCTGGTTCTTTAGTTCTGTCGATAACTGAAATTGATTTAACTGATTTTGGCATAACGTCAACAAGGTGTTTAACTGAAAATGGTCTGTACAAACGAACTTTGATAAGACCAACTTTTTCGCCATTAGCGTTGAGGTAATCGATTGTTTCTTCAATTGTGTCACAAACAGAGCCCATAGCGATAATAACTTTATCTGCATCAGGAGCGCCGTAGTAGTTGAAGAGTTTATAATCTGTGCCGATTTTAGCATTAACTTCGTCCATGTAGTTTTCAGTAATGCCAACAACATCGTCATAGTATTTATTACAAGCTTCACGAGCTTGGAAGAAGATGTCAGGGTTTTGAGCTGAACCTCTAAGAACTGGGTGTTCAGGGTTGAGCGAACGATTACGATAAGCATCAACAGCGTCGAAATCGAGCATATCAGCTAAATCTTTATAATCCCAAACTTTAATTTTTTGAACTTCGTGAGAAGTACGGAAACCATCAAAGAAGTGGATAAATGGAACACGAGATTTGATTGTTGCAAGGTGAGCAACAGCACCGAGATCCATAACTTCTTGAACGTTACCAGCACAAAGCATAGCGTAACCAGTTTGACGGCAAGCGTAAATATCAGAGTGATCACCGAAGATATTAAGAGCGTGAGAAGACACGCAACGAGCAGAAACGTGGATAACACTTGGCAAAAGTTCGCCTGCGATTTTGTACATATTAGGAATCATAAGGAGCAAGCCTTGTGATGCTGTGTATGTTGTGGTGAGAGCACCAGCTGCGAGTGAGCCGTGAACTGTACCAGCTGCGCCAGCTTCTGATTGCATTTCTGCAACTTTAACATTTTGACCAAAAAGGTTTTTAACGTTTTGAGCAGACATAACGTCTGTAACTTCAGCCATAACTGAAGATGGAGTGATAGGATAGATAGCAGCAACTTCTGTGAACGCATAAGATACGTGGGCAGCAGCGTTGTTACCGTCCATGGTTTTAGTTTTTCTTGCCATGTGTATAGCCTCCTGTGTTTAAAGTTTTTGTTTTGTTTTTTGAAAATCGCCTAGCCTTTTGGCGGTACAGCTCGCAAGCTCGCACCAAAATGGGCATAGATATACAAAATAATCTATATCTATATTATTTTAACATTTATTTTCACATAAGTAAAGTTAATTAGAAAAAAAATACCATTAATTTTATACAAAAAATACTGTTTAAAGCTAAACAAGTTGTACAAAAGTTTAATTAATTTTTGCATAGCTATGTTAATATCATGCGTTTTTCGACATTAGTTTGATAATTTCTTGTTGAAATTTGTTAAATGGTCTTTATGATTTTGCAGCGGTATCCCCTGGAAAATGTAGGGTCGACCCTACGAAAAGCCAATTTTTGATTGGTTTGTTATCGATTGCAAATTGATGTTTTGGGGAATTTCGCCGCCGTTCTTGGGAGGGGAAACCCCTCCCCTACGTGGTTTCGAGGAAATTTGGTGGAATTTTGTAGGGCACGACCCCAATGCAAGCAACTTAAGCGTTTTTTTCTTATTTAATGGTTAATTTGTATCGATGATTTCCACTTTGATTTATTCATCATTTTCGTCCACGCTCGCCGCTGGGCGTAACTTTTGCTCGCACAAAAGTAACCAAAATGCGTTTTGTGGAGATGGGTCGATTACGGCGGAC
>JAWXUR010000092.1:0-7450 GCA_044426265.1 Clostridia bacterium | reverse complement strand
AAGCATTCAAGGAAGTGTCCTTGAAAATCCTCTCGCACTGCGGTGGCTTTCTTTGGGCTTGGTACTGGATTTTTGGTTTGTTGGTTTTCTTTTGGTTTTTTTGTTTTTCACCTCGATTTTTTAATTATCAATCTATTTCCCCTTAAGTTGCTTGCTTTGGGGTCGTCCCCTACAAAATTTCACCGAATTTCCTCGGAGAGGGAGGCTTTTACGTTATCAATTAAAAAATTATTGTAATTGATTGGGGCGCTGCTTTTTTTGCGGTTAACCGCAAAAAAATGTACAAAAAAGCAAAACAAGGCAAAGTTAGCGGAGTTTAAAAAAGAAAAAAGTTCTAAGTTAAAACAAAGTTAAAATTTTTGTGTAATTGCACTAAATTAATGAAGATAAAGCAGTGCAGATTTTACATCTAAATACTTGCAAAAAGTGACATAATTTGTTACAATTAAGTATAATGATAAAACTAAAAAACTATTATTGAAGATTGGTGGTGCATGTTTATGAAACTTCTCGAAGAGCGTATTTTAAAAGATGGACAAGTTTTCCCAGGCAATATTTTGAAGGTTGATTCTTTTCTTAACCACCAAATGGATATTGAACTATATAACGAAATGGGTAAGGAATTTAAACGCCTTTACTCCGACTGTGAAGTTAACAAAATTCTTACCATTGAAGCATCTGGTATTGGAATAGCTTGTATAACTGCACAGTTTTTTAATTGCCCTGTGCTTTTTGCGAAAAAAACTAAGACTAAAAATATCGCAAACACTGTTTATAAAACTGGGGTCGCTTCTTTCACCCATGGCACAACTTACGATGTTATCGTGAGCAAAGATTTCTTGAACGAGGGTGACAAAGTTCTCATTATTGATGACTTCTTAGCTAAAGGCAACGCTCTTTTGGGGCTTATCGACCTTTGCCAACAAGCTGGCGCAACTGTGGTTGGCACTGGTATCGCTATTGAAAAGGGTTTCCAATGTGGAGCTGAAAAAATGGCTGAAATCGGCGTTAGACTCGAATCTCTCGCAGTTCTTGAAAGCATGGAAGATGGAGTTATCAAGTTTAAATAAACAGCCCTAAAAACTGTAGGGAATGGTCTTGACCATTCCATGTTGGGTAATTTCAGCTTAATTTGCAGCGGTCAAGACCGTTGCCTACCAAGGCAAATTAACACAAGTAAATTACCATAAGCTAGACAGATGCAACAGCGTCCGTTGGCTTGGTGGTTTAAATAAAAATTTATTTTGAGAGGACAAACACAATGAAAAAAATTATTGCACTCGCACTCGCACTTGTTATGCTCTTCGCTTTCGCTGCTTGCTCAACAAGCACTGACGAAGAAACAACAGACACAGAAACAGTAGCAACAGACATCAAAATCGGCGTTATCTTAGTTGGTGACGAAAATGAAGGCTACACAGCAGCTCACATGGAGGGTATCTCAACAGCAGCAGAAACACTCGGTGTTGCTGAAGATCAAATCATCTGGAAATACACAGTTGAAGAATCAACAGCTTGCTATGATGCAGCTGCAGAACTTGCTGACGCAGGTTGCACACTCATCATCGCTAACAGCTATGGTCACGGAACTTTCATAATGGACGCAGCAGCTGACTTCCCAGAAGTTGATTTCGTTGCAATGACAGGTGACGATGCATCTAACTCAGGCTTAGACAATATTTATAACGCTTTCACAGACGTTTACGAAGCACGCTACATCTCAGGTGTTGTTGCTGGTTTAAAAATTGCTGAACTCGTTGAAAACGGCGAACTCTCTGAGGCTAACTACGATGAAGACGGCAACGTTAAAATCGGTTACGTAGGCGCTTATGCTTACGCAGAAGTTGTTTCAGGTTACACAGCTTTCTTCCTTGGTATCCAATCAGTTTACCCAGACGTTGTTATGGACGTTCAATACACATTCTCATGGTTTGACATCGATGCAGAAAAAACAACAGCTGAATCATTAATCGCTTCAGGTTGCGTAATCATCGGTCAACACGCAGACTCATACGGTGCTCCTCAAGCTTGTCAAACAGCTCAAGAAAACGGCACAGTAGTTTACAGCGTAAGCTACAATGTTGACATGATGGACGTTGCTCCAGATGCAGTTTTAACTTCATCAACAAACAACTGGGCAGTTTATTATGAATACCTCTTCTCAGCAAAAATCAATGGCGAAGAAATCGCTGTTGACTGGTCAGAAGGTTATTCAATGGACGCTGTTGGTCTCACAGAGCTCAACACAGCAACAATCGCTGATGGCACAGAAGAAGCAGTTGAAGAAGCTGTTGCTGGCATCATCGATGGTTCAATTCAAGTTTTCGATACATCAACTTTCACAGTTGACGGCGAAACAATGGATTCAACATATGAAATCGATTTAACTGTTTGGGGTTCAGCTTACGTAGGCGAAGTTGTTCAACCAATTATTGATGGCGCATTCTCAGAATCAACATTCAGATCAGCTCCTTACTTCGAACTTCGTATCGATGGTATCACAGAGCTCAACGGCTAATTTATAATTTAGCTTAACATAAAACCCACAAACAACGAATTTAAATATTGTTTGTGGGTTTTCTTGATGTCGAGCACCTCGACACGGACGCCGAATTAGCTTAATCTATTTGGCAACGGCTACACCGAGCAGTTAGATTGCTCGAGCGTTGTGGTTTCGATTTGGTTTGTTAAATTGAGCCGAAAAAGTTCACTGTCGTTCTCATTTTCTAATTTTTTGGCGGTACATTTTTTTCGCTCTGCGAAAAAAAGATGCGACCAACGTTGTTGCAAATTATATCGTAGGGTCGATTCATGAATCGACCGAAACTTGAAATTTAAGCGTTTATTTATAGCTTTTTAGTTATGGATAGATTGCTTTGTTTTGCCTACGGCAAAATCAAGGAACCCCTTAATAGGGTTCCTTACGACAAAAAAATGTCCAATGGACAATTTTTTGTCTATCCTCCTGATTTTTTTGAACGATTAGGAGATTTCGTTCGCTGCGGCGAACGACTTAAGGCTCTGCCTTAAGAAACCGCAATTTTTCGAGAAAAATTGAGTAAAGCTTTGCATGATTTTTCTTTTAATAGCTTGCAAAAAACCAAAAAACTGATTAATTTTAAAATGCAAATATAAAATAATGTATGTATTTTAAAGTTAATCAAATAAAAAACTCTAGGAGGTAACTATGTCAAACTCAGCAGTTAAAATGACAAAAATCACAAAACGATTTGGCTCTGTTGTAGCTAACATTGATGTTGACTTCGAAATCCTAAAAGGTGAGGTAATTTCTCTTTTAGGTGAAAATGGCAGCGGTAAAACCACTCTTATGAATATGCTCGCTGGTATTTATTATCCAGACGAGGGTGAAATTTATATCGAGGATAAACTCGTTGCAATCAAAAGCCCAAAAGATGCTTTTGATAACGGAATCGGCATGATTCACCAACATTTCAAACTCATTGACGTTTTCACAGCGGCTGAAAATATTGCTCTTGGTCTTGAAGAAAAAGGCAAACTTGACCTCAAGAAAATCGGTGCAAAAATCACTGAAATTTGTGATAAGTATGGCTTTGAAATTGACCCTGAACAAAAAGTTTATAGCATGTCAGTTTCACAAAAACAAACACTTGAAATTGTTAAAGCTCTTTATCGTGGTGCGAACACTCTCATCTTAGATGAGCCAACAGCTGTTCTCACACCTCAAGAAACAGAAAAGCTTTTCGCTATTATTAACAACATGAAAGCAGATCAAAAGTCAATCATCATCATCACTCATAAACTTCACGAAGTTCTTCGCATCTCTGATAAGGTTGTTGTTCTTCGTAAGGGTGCTTATGTTGACACAATGCTCACTAAAGATGCAACAACTTCTTCACTCACAGAAATGATGGTTGGTGAAAAAGTTGAGCTTGACATTCAAAGAACCACACCTAAAAACCTTGTTAAACGCTTGGAAGTTAGAAACTTAACTTGCTATAATAAAGATGGAGTTTTAGCCCTTGATAACATCAACTTCGATGCTTTTGGTGGCGAAATCTTAGGTATCACTGGTATTTCAGGCTGTGGACAAAAAGAATTGCTCGAGGCTGTGGCTGGTCTTCAATTCACAGACTTAGATAGTAGCGTTAAATATTATCCTGAAAATACCACAGATGAAATGCAACTTATTGGCAAAACACCTAAGCAAATTCGTAATTTAGGTGTTTCTCTTTCTTTCGTTCCAGAAGATAGACTCGGCATGGGTCTTGTTGGCACAATGGGCATGACTGGAAACATGATGCTCAAAGATTATAGCAAGGGTAAATCATTTTTCACAAGCAAAAAAGAGCCTAAAAAGCTTGCAACAAAAATTAAAAATGAATTAGAAGTTGCAACTCCAGATATCGAAACTCCAGTTCGTCGCCTTTCAGGTGGTAACGTTCAAAAAGTTTTGGTTGGTCGTGAAATTGCAGCAGCTCCAACAGTACTAATGACCGCTTACGCTGTTCGTGGTCTTGACATTCACTCATCATATGCAATTTATAATCTGCTCAACGAGCAAAAAGAAAAAGGTGTTGCAGTTATTTATGTTGGTGAAGATTTAGATGTACTTGTGGAACTTGCAGATAGAATTTTAGTTCTTTGTGCTGGTAAGCTCAACGGAATTGTTGATGCACGTACAACAACTAAAGAAGAAATTGGTCTTTTAATGACACATCTTGAAGAAAGCGAGGAAACAAAATAATGGCGAGTGAAGTTAAAGTTCGTGAACCTTTTGTACGCATGGTGAAAAAAGACACAATGTCTAACACTAAATCATGGGGAATTCGCCTTATTGCAATTCTCATTTCTCTTGTTGTCAATGGTGTTTTAATTTATTCAATCACAGGCATGAGCCCAATTGATGTTTATGTAACAATGTATAACGGCGTTTTCAGCACGTCAAGACAATTATGGTCAACACTTTTTGAAGCTGGTTTCTTGCTTTGTGTGGCTGTTGGTCTTGCTCCAGCATTTAAAATGAAATTCTGGAACATCGGCGCTGAAGGTCAAGTTTTAATCGGTGCGTTAGTGACAACGCTCATCATGTTTTATTGCCCTGAGATGTCAAACGGTCTTTTGCTCGTGACAATGTTTGTTGCAAGCTGCGTTGCCGGTGGTGTTTGGGCGCTCATTCCAGCATTTTTTAAAGCAAAATATAACACAAATGAAACCTTGTTCACTCTTATGATGAACTATGTGGCTATTCAATTGGTGGCAGCTTTTTCAGCAATCATGTCACCAACATCATCACTTTCAACCATTAACAGCGGTACACAAAGTGGCTGGTTAGTGGATATTTTCGATAACTTTTATGGCAATGGCTTAAACGTTATGATCTTCCTTGTAATCACAGTTTTGATGTACGTGTACCTCTCACACACTAAGCAAGGTTATGAAATTTCAGTTGTTGGCGAAAGCGTTAACACAGCAAGATACGCTGGTATCAACGTTAAAAAAGTTATCATGAGAACAATGTTTATTTCTGGTCTTGTTTGCGGTGTTGCAGGCTTTGTTGTTGTTGCTGGTAAAAACCACACAATTTCAACCACAACTGCTGGCGGTTACGGCTTCACAGCGATCATCGTTGCGTGGCTCGCTAAGTTTAATCCAATCATCATGATCATATTCTCATTCTTCCTCGCATTTCTTGATAAGGGTGCTTCAGCAGTTGCAACAAGTTTCAACCTCAATGAATTTGCTTCTGAAATGATTATCGGTATCATCTTATTCTTCATTTTGGCTAGTGAATTTTTCATCAATTATAAACTTGTGTTTAGATCAAGCAAGAAAAAGGAGGTAAAATAATCATGACAATGGATATTTTCGCTCAATTTTTCACAAACTCAATCACTTTCGGTACTGTTATAATGTTCGGTGCTCTTGGTGAAATCATCACAGAAAAAGCTGGTCACCTTAACTTGGGTACACCAGGTATCATGTATATCGGCGCAATTTCAAGCTTGGTTGGTGCGTTCTTTTACGAGCAATCAGTAAGCGAAGTTAATGCAGTTATTGCGGTTTTGGTTGCACTCATTTGCGGTATGCTCGGCTCACTTCTTGCTGGTTTGGTTTATAGCGTACTGACAATTTCATTTAGAGCAAACCAAAATGTAACTGGCCTTGCACTGACAATTTTCGGTTCAGGTGTTGCAAACTTCTTCGGTGGTTCACTCAAAACTATCATCGGCAGCTCTGTAACAGTTACTGTTAAGCGGACAAGTAGTGCGTTTTGCACAAGTATTCCAGTGCTTTCAACAATTGGAGATTACATCGGAAAACTCTTTTTCAGTTATAGCTTCATGGTGTATGCTGCGATTATCGTGGCAATCATTGCTCAAAGAATTCTTAATAAATCAAAAGTTGGTCTTAATTTAAGAGCAGTTGGTGAAGATCCAGCAACAGCGGACGCAGCTGGTATTAATGTTGTTAAGTATAAATACATGGCAACTTGTATCGGTTCTGTGATTACAGGTCTTGGCGGCGTTTATTTTGTTATGGACTATCAACAAGGCGCATGGGCAAATGACCAAAGTCTTGAGGGTTACGGCTGGCTTGCATTGGCTCTTGTTATCTTTGCGAGTTGGAAACCAAAAGTTAGCATTTTCAGTGCGTACCTTTTTGCCGCACTTCTCAGATTTGCTCAAGTTTATGTGGTTCAAATGTTGCCGTTTTTGAAGATTACAACTGCGACTCAGCTCTTCCTTGGTGCTTTGCCTTACGTGGTGACGATTCTTGTGCTTGTTTTAACGAGTCTTAGGAATAAGAAAGAGGATCAACCACCAGCAAGTTTAGGCTTGCCGTACTTCAGAGAAGAAAGATAGAAAACAAAAAGAAAAAGAGAAAAAAACAAGCAAAATTTTACTCAATTTTTTATAAAAAATTGCGGATTCTTAAGGCAGAGCCTTAAGTCGCTCGTAGCAACGAGCGAAAACCCCAGCAATCTAAAAAATAAAAAGCAAAACAAAAAAGAACCGCAGCAAATGCGATTCAAAAAATAGAATAAACTAACAAAATGCGATATCTTTTCCTCAAGAGCAATCTAAAGGAAAACGATATCGCATTTGCGTTAGCAGTAAAAGAGCGAAGCGATTTTTACGGACCAATTTATGAATGTTTGATTTTAAATTTTTATTATCGATTTTACATAGATGTGATGGGGGATTTTTCCACCGTTCTCGGGCGGATAATATCCGCCCCTACAATTTATATATATTGTAGGGACAACCCTTGCGGTTGTCCGAAAGTTAGTAGAAATCTGCGGACAACCGCAAGGGTTATCCCTACATATTTACACAAAAATCCTCAAAACCACGTAGGGCACGACCCCTGTGTCGTGCCGTTGTTCGGTTTCGTGATTTCACGAAACAAAAACCACAATGTTTAAGAAAACACGAATAAATCCCAACTTCGGCACGACACAGGGGTC
>JAWXUR010000091.1:0-7466 GCA_044426265.1 Clostridia bacterium | reverse complement strand
CGACCTGTGGTCGCCAGAAAATTTCATCAAACCTACTGGCGACCACAGGTCGCCCCTACAATTTAACTATTGTGGGGACATGGTTAAATTGTAGGGACAACCCTTGCGATTGTCCGAAGGATAGCAGAAACTTTCGGTCGATTCGTGAATCGACCCTACGATTTGCGGATATTGTATGGGGTGTTTATTAGGGAAAAATCTCAATTTTTCCTGCGTAGGGGACGGCTTCCCAGACGTCCCAGGGAACGAGTGCAAAACTCCCCATCACATCAATTTACAATCGATAACAAAAAACCAAACGAATTTTGCTGTTTTCATTAAAATATGCGTTAAACCCTGGGACGTCAAGGATGCCGTCCCCTACAAATTAACGTTCAAAATCTCTAATCAACACGCATGGTCTTGACCGTTCACTACGTAATTTTATATAATCTTATAAATTTCTAAGTGCATCTAACAATGCAGTCTTAGAAGTTGTTTTCTCGTCTTTCATCTTGATAACTCTAGCAGGAACACCAGCAACAACAGCGTTTGCAGGTACGTCCTCAAGTACGATTGAACCAGCTGCAACAACAGCACCATCGCCAACTTGAACGCCCTCAACGATAACCGCATTAGCGCCAACTAAAACATTATCACCAACGATAACAGGAGTTGCACTTGCAGGCTCGATAACACCAGCCAAAACAGCACCAGCACCGATGTGTGAGTGTTTACCAACTGTTGCACGTCCACCAAGAACAGCGCCCATGTCAATCATAGTGCCTTCGCCAATAACAGCGCCGATATTGATGATAGCGCCCATCATGATAACTGCGGTATCGCCAATTTCAACTTGCTCACGAATAACAGCGCCTGGCTCGATACGTGCGTTGATGTCTTTTTTATCAAGCATTGGAATAGCTGAATTTCTGCAATCGTTTTCGATAACGATGTCTGCAATGTTTTCGCTATTTGCTGCAATGATTTCTTTGAGCTCATTCCACTCGCCGAAAACAACTTTGTCGCCAGCACCAAAAACTTGAGCTGAACCAAAATCGATTGGTGAATTTTCTTTAACATAGAGTTTAACTGGAGTTTTCTTTGTTGATGTTGAGATATATTCGATAATTTCGTATGCGTTCATTTTTATTTTACCTTTCTTTTTGGGGTAGTTTGTTTTTTTATTATTATTTATATTTGTTGTAGGGAATGGTCTTAAACGTTTCATGTTGGGGTGGTGCTAACCTTTGGAACGGTCAAGACCGTTCCCTACGTTTTTTAAAAAATTATTTGTTAGTGTAGGGGCGACCTTTGGTCGCCAGAAAATTACATCAAACCTACTGGCGACCGCAGGTCGCCCCTACAATTTGCCTATTGTAGTGACATGACAAGCCATGTCCGCAAGTATAGTACAAACCCAGTTTCGGACATGGCAAGCCATGTCCCTACGTAGTGAGTTCGTATTAAAGTTAATCTAAAATATCATCCATACAATACAAACCAGCACCTTGACCAACCAAAAACTCGCCAGCTCTAACAGCGCCCTCTGCGAAAAGGTTTCTGCTGCTCGCTTCGTGTTTGATTGAAATTGATTGAGTGCCCATGTTGAAAATGATTTCGTGTTCGCCAACAACGTTGCCCATTCTCACTGCATGAATTCCAATTTCGTTTTTCGCTCTTTTGCCATAGCTGCTGCGACCCACATTGTAAGTTGCATCAGTTTTAACTGTTTTGATTGCGTCAGCTAAAAGAAGAGCAGTACCGCTTGGTGAATCGAGTTTTCTGTTGTGGTGTTTTTCGATGATTTCGATGTCTGCATCTTCAAAAGTTTTTGCAGCAATTTTTGCAAGGCAAGCAACTAATGCCACACCAAGTGACATATTTGCTGAATAAAAAACTGGAATGCTTTCGCTTGCTTGTTTAATCATTTGCATTTCTTCATCTGTTTGTCCAGTTGTTGCGATGATAACTGGCATGTTTTTCTTTGTGCAAAACTCGAGAAGAGCGGCTGTTCCGAGGTGGTTTGAAAAATCGATTACGCAATCTGATTGCTCTTGCACTTCGTTAAAGTTTTGGTAAACGTGGCTTGCCACGTCTGTACTCAAATCAAAAGAAACTTTTGCCACAAGTTCGTGTTTTTCGCTTTCGCTTATTAAGTCGCAAAGAACAGTGCCCATTGCGCCAGATGCGCCGTTAACAATAATTTTCATGTTATATCTCCTATGCGATTGAATTAAACTTCAACGCCTTGTTTTCTCATTTCGTCTAAAAGAACAGCTTTTGTGTGATCTTCCATTGGTGTGAGTGGGAGTCTTAAATAATCTTTGCAATAGCCCATTGCGCTCATTGCAGCTTTAACTGGAATTGGGTTAACTTCGCTAAAGAGTGCGTTTGTAAGAGGCAAGAGGTCATATTGCATTTGTGCACTACCAGCGATGTCGCCAGCGAAGAATTTATCGCAAAGCTCAACTGTTTTCTTTGGTACAACATTAGAAAGCACAGAAATAACACCACTGCCGCCAAGTGATAAGAGTGGTACGATTTGATCGTCATTTCCTGAATATAAATCTAATTTGTCGCCAACGAGAGCCATTGTTGCAACGATTTTTGAAATATCGCCATTTGCTTCTTTGATAGCGCCAATCATTGGGTGCTCAGCAAGAGCAGCATATGTAGCAGGTTCAATGTTAACACCTGTTCTTGATGGTACATTATAAAGGATAACAGGTTTTGTACTTGCGTCAGCGATCATGCTAAACATTTTCACTAAACCTTTTTGAGTTGCTTTATTATAGTATGGTGTAACAACTAAAACACCATCACAGCCAACTTCGCAAGCGAATTTTGTGAGCTCGATTGCATAATCAGTGTCGTTTGAGCCAGTGCCGCCGATAACTGGAACTCTGCCAGCAACAACTTCAACAGCATAGCGGATAACTTCTTTGTGTTCTTCGTCAGTGAGAGTTGGTGATTCGCCAGTTGTACCGCAAACAACAAGAGCGTTGATGCCCTCAGCGATTTGCCATTCGATTAATGTTTTAAATTCTTCGTAGTTAACTCCGTTTTCATCAAGTGGTGTTACGATTGCAGTTGCTACGCCTTTAAAGATTTGATTTTTCATTGTAGTTTACTCCTATTTATAAAAAAATAATTTCCGAACACAGTAAGTTGTTATAAACTGAAAATTAAAAGAAAAAAACAAGCAAAGCTTTACTCAATTTTTCTCGAAAAATTGCGGTTTCTTAAGGCAGAGCCTTAAGTCGTTCGCCGCAGCGAACGAAACACCTAATCGTCAAAAAAAATCAGGAGGATAGACAAAATAAGTGTCCCTCGGACTCTTATTTTGTCGTAAGGAACCCTATTAAGGGGTTCCTTGATTTTGCCGCAGGCAAAACAAAGCAATTTCACCAACACGCAAAACCCAAAAGAAAACATCTTTATTCCTCGATTTAAATGTAAAATAAAGTTTCCAGTAAAACTAAACTTTCAGCTAATACTAAAAAAATGACCGATTTGCATCGGCCATTAAAAGTACAAAATCACGACTATCTTATTTCCTCTGTCATGTTCTCTACAATTATAACAGCACATCGCAAATGCGACAGTCAAATGAATCTTATTTCATTTGCCCAGATTGTTTTCGCTAAACATCTTCGGCAATTCACCCTTTAATTCAAGACCAAACTTTGCGAGAGTTTGTTATGCCCTGAGGTACTAATGTGAAATTGCGCCTCTATCTTTAATTGAAGTATTCGGTTTGGATAAATTTTAACATTAATTGACTCGATTGTCAATAGTATTGAGATTAAAAGTTGTAAATTTCATTAATTTAATGCATTAAAAAGCTATTTATCATGCATTATTCAAACAAACTGGCGATAACCTCGAAAAAATATGTTAAAGAAGAAAGGGGAGTGACTTCAAGCTCGAAGAAAAAATCTAAAGTTTCATAAAGATATGTCAAGTCAAAATCGAAAGTTTTTTCATCAACTGTAATTTCAAGTTTTTCGTTATTGCTCTTTGCCGCAACAACTGCATAATCAGTTCCGTCACTCATCTGTGCGGATTTTTCTGTCACTGTCACATAACCCATAGCCACAAAACTAGCGCATAAAATAATCACGCTAGTGAGAAAGAACTTGCTAAAAATCGCCTTAATATTTTCACTCATCAAATAACCCCATTCATTAAAACTAGATTTTGCACATATATATTATTGAAATATGTAACGAAAAGGTGAAAAAATGAAAAATAACGAACAAGCTTTAACCAAGCCGATTTTGGCAGCTTTGAGTATATTAATATCGATAGTGATTTGCGTGAGTTTTTATGAGCCGATACTCATGGCTTTTGGCTATATCTCGACCCAAAGCGCAAGCGTAATGCTGCCAGTGAGTGGAGTGGATTTTTCTTCTTTTAGTACTGCTGAAACTTCCTCGAGTGCGCTAAGCGAAGCGAGTACAACAGAGCAAGAAACGAGCGAAGTTAGCGAAACTGAAAAAGTCACCGAGGCAGCCGCCACCACAGCAGCACTTGAAGATTTGAGCGTACAAACAAACAGTGACTTCGTGATTTACAAAACAGTTTCATCAATCGAACAGCTCACCGAAACCCCAGAGGATATCTTAGACACCATGAGCAAAGCCGAAGAAACCGCTGCAGATGACGAAGTGGGCGGCTCAATCATTTCCAAAACCTACACCACAGAGGGCGCTACAGACAGTTTTGGCATGATTTACGTGAAAAATACAAACGACACCCAAATTGACATTGAAGAGCTGCTAAACGAAGATGCAGACATCAGCATAAACAAAGAAGATCCAAGCGTTTTAATCATTCACTCGCACACCACAGAAACCTATCAAATTTTAGACAGAGATTTTTACGCAAGCGACTTTTTAACTCGAGATGATGACCTATCAATCAATGTTGCAAGGGTGGGCGATGCGATAGTTGAAGAACTCGAAAAAGCTGGTTACGTCGTAATTCACGACACCACAGTGCATGATTATTCATATTCCGAATCATACACAAATTCAGCAGCCGCAGTTGAGCGGTGGTTAGAGATGTACCCCTCAATTGAAATTGTCATTGACGTTCACAGAGATGCAATTTCCACCACAGACGGCACAAAATATAAGCCAGTAACCGAAATCGAGGGCAAAAACGCAGCTCAAGTGATGATTATTTCAGGTTGTCAAGAAGAGGGCAACGGCATCACCGGCTTTGACGATTGGGAGTATAACCTCCTATTCGCCTTAGACCTACAAAACGAGTTAGAAACCCTGTTTGAGGGCATAACAAGACCACTTTATTTCACCGCAAAAAAATACGTCATGAACTACACGCACAACTCAATTTTACTAGAAGTTGGCTCAGATTCAAGTACGCTCGAAGAGGCGGTATACGCAGGAAAATGCGTGGGAATTGCGCTAAGCTCACTTTTGGATTCATATTGAGGTTTGATAAAATTTTCGAAAATGTAGGGTAAGAGTTCTGCACTATAGTTGGGAACTTAAGGAAAAATCATCACTCACAACGTAGGGACATGGCTTGCCATGTCCGAAACTGGGTTTGCACTTTACTTGCGGACATGGCAAGCCATGTCCCTACAATAGGCAAATTGTAGGGGCGACCTTTGGTCGCCAGTAGGTTTGATGTGATTTTCTGGCGACCAAAGGTCGCCCCTACATTAACAAATAATTTTTTTTAAAAAACGTAGGGAACAGTCTTGACTGTTCCAAAGGTTAGCACTAACCCAACATGGAACGGTCAAGACCCCCTACAAAATTATAACCACATCAAACCTAGCTAACAATCCCCAAAATCTCCTCAACACTAAGCGATGGTTGCAAAGCAAGATTTATCCCCATAGCAACTAGTTTAGCAGCTCGATCAATAACCAAATCAATCTCCTTAGGAGTAACCATCATAAATTTCTCATCACCCATTTTTTCAACATACATCTCATGGTCTTGAGTAATATCAAGTTTTTCCAACAAATCAAAAGCCATAGTCGCACCATCAACCACAGTTGGCACACCAATTGCAACAACTGGCACACCCAAAGTCTTTTCATCAATGTTTTTTCTCGAATTTCCAACTCCAGAACCAGGAGAAACACCGGTGTTCGTCATCTGTACTGTCGTACCTAAGCGAGAAAGTTTTCTCGAGGCGAGGGCATCAACGATAATAACAGCGCTCGGTTTGATTTTTTTCACAACGCCTTCAATAATTTCCACAGTTTCAATCCCAGTTTGTCCAAGCACACCAGGAACAATCCCAGCAACACTGCGAAGTGAGGTGAACCCAATCGATTTTGCAAGTTCGTCACTGATATGCCTTGTGGCAAGAAGTAAGGAAATACAGCGAGGACCTAAAGCGTCAGGAGTGATTTTTTCATTGCCCAAACCAGCGACTAAAACAGTGCCAGTTTTTGGCAGTAGCGATTTTAATTTTTCAGCGAGAGTTGTCAGCTGCGAGTCTAAAAGTTCAGCGCTTGACATAAAAGGTTTCACTTCAAGCGTGATATACGTCCCTTTTGGCTTGCCCAAAACTTTGCTGCCATGCTCATTTTCTATCGTAATTGTGCTAACTGTCACATTTTCATCGGTCTGTGTTTGGCAAATTACGCCGTCAATCTCGCTTTCGTTGAGGTTTTCACGTCTTTCAAGGGCTAAATCTGTGCGAAAATTCATTTTTTTCTCCTAAACTATTGATTTTTTTTGCATTTTATAGTATTATTATTTCCAGCTAAAAAAAAGTATACTTAAAATAGTAAAAATCGCTTGCATTTTTTCGAAAAAAGTGTTATTATATCTTAGCATGAGAATTAAGCTCAGACTTAATCATGAAAAGTAACAAGGAGGTGTAACAATGCCAAACATTAAATCAGCTAAAAAACGTGTTTTAGTTAGCGCAACTAAACAAGCACGCAACAAGTCAAACAACTCAGCTCTCAAAACAGCAATGAAAAAAGCTAACGCTGCAATCGAAGCTAATGCTGAAGATAAAGACGAAGCAGTTAAAGTTGCTATCAAAAAACTTGATCAAGCAGTTGTTAAAGGTCTTTTGCACAAAAACAACGCTGCAAGAAAGAAATCAGCTCTTGTATTAAAACTTAACGCAACAAAATAAGTTGTGTAAAATCAAGCACAGAGTTTAATGAGATGGGTTTACCTATCTCTTTTTCTTTTGCCTTTTTTTAAGAAAAATTCAGTTTTGAGTACATTTTTTGCGGTTTTCCGCAAAAAAAGAGCGCCCCAACGCAATCAACTTAAGGGAAAATAGATTAATAATTAAAAAATCGAGGTGAAAAACAAAAAAGCCAAAGAAAACCAACAAACCAAAAATCCAGTACTAACCCCAAAGAAAGCCACCGAAGTGCGAGAGGATTTTCAAGGACACTTCCTTGAATGCTTTTTTTGTTTTTCTTTTTTTCCAGAAAAAAAGAAAATGCCATTTTTTTGGTTACTTTTTTTGGG
>JAWXUR010000090.1:0-7593 GCA_044426265.1 Clostridia bacterium | reverse complement strand
AAACACTTTGTTTTTGCAAGATTTAAACCTCATGGTTGAGCTCGGTCACATCACTCGTGGGCTTGATAAATTCACACTCACTTGGGAGGAGATTTTAAAGCAGTACGAAACAAGGAAAGCAATTTTTGTTGATAACCTTGCTCGTGGCAGTTTTGATATTCCAGTTAGAGAACTCGTTAGCGTTTCGGCTGGCATTTTGTCGCATTGGGACGGCACACTCTCGTATCTTCTCGAAGATTTAGAGCCAGTTTTAAGACGTGGCAACACCTGCGTTGTTATGGCAGGTACGGCAAAAAGTGCAAAAGAACTCGAGTTTTCTCTCGAATCCGAAGACATCAAAGCACATTATTTTCCAGTTGTACCGGCAGAATTTCCACAAAATATGGTTAGCGTTTTGGCTAGCAGCGTGTCAACTGGTTTTGAATACATGAGCGAAAAGTTCACTCTTTTTTCTTATGGTAAGGGTCTTAGCAGTGCGAGCCGAAAAGTCAAGAAAAATTTCAAAGTTGGTGGAGGACTCACAAGCGTTGAAGAAATTCGCAAGGGCGATTATGTTGTTCATGCTATCCACGGCATTGGAATTTTCGAGGGCATTGTACCGCTGAAAACTGATAACATTGTTAAAGACTGCATCAAAATTGCTTATAGGGGCACGGATGTGCTGTACGTCCCTGTAACTCAACTTGACTTGGTTGCAAAATATGTTTCAGCAGGTGAAACTGCGAAAAAAATCAAGCTCAACAAGCTAGGCACAGACGAATGGAAAAAGACAAAGGCGAGGGTTAAATCCTCGGTTAAAGAGATGGCGAAACAGCTCACCGCCCTTTACGCTGCGAGAATGAACTCAAAAGGTTTCGCCTTTTCACAAGATATCGATATGCAAGCGGATTTTGAAAGACGTTTCATTTATGACGAAACTGACGACCAACTTCAATCAATTCGTGAAATAAAACACGACATGGAGCAAGCTCACCCAATGGATAGACTGCTTTGCGGTGATGTTGGTTTCGGCAAAACAGAGGTTGCGTTAAGAGCGGCTTTCAAGTGCATTGCAGATGGCAAACAATGCGTTATCTTAGTGCCAACAACAATTCTCGCTTTTCAGCATTATCAAAACATTCAAAAGCGTTTTGACGGTTTCCCAGTGGAAATTGAAATGATTTCAAGGTTTAGAACAGCCGCTCAAAAAACGAAAATCAAGCAAGGCTTAAAGCGTGGAAGCATTGATTTAATCGTGGGCACGCATAGCTTGATTGCAAAAAAGGTTGAGTTTAAAGATGTTGGTCTTTTAATCATTGACGAAGAACAGCGTTTTGGCGTGGTTCAAAAAGAAAAACTCAAAGAAAAATTCCCTGATGTTGACGTGCTAACACTTTCAGCAACACCAATTCCTCGTACGCTGAACATGGCAATGACAGGAATTCGTGATATGTCTGTTTTAGAAACACCGCCAGCAGATAGAAAGCCAATCCAAACCTACGTTTTAATGCACGATTTGGAGATTTTAGCCGAGGCGATGAACAGAGAAATTCGCCGTGGTGGTCAAGTTTATTATCTTCACAATGTTGTTGACACCATCGATTCAACCGCTTATAAAATCGCAGAACTTTTGCCAGATGCTCGTGTTGCTGTGGCTCATGGCAAGATGAACGAGGCTCAGCTCAGCTCCGTTTGGAAAGACTTATTAGAGGGCGAAATTGACATTTTGGTTTGCACAACAATCATCGAAACTGGTGTTGACGTGCCAAATGCTAACACCTTAATCATTGAAAATGCTCAAAATTTAGGCTTAGCTCAACTGCACCAAATTCGAGGACGCATTGGAAGAAGCACAAGGCGAGCTTTTGCGTACCTAACCTATGCCGAAAATAAAACAGTGACAGAAATTGCTCAAAAAAGGCTCACTGCGATTCGTGAGTTTACACAGTTTGGCGCTGGTTTTCAAATTGCAAGAAAAGACTTAGAGCTTAGGGGCGGTGGCAATGTTTTGGGCTCGCAACAACATGGTCATTTGCAAGAAGTTGGCTATGATATGTATTTGCAAATTCTTTCAGCTGCTGTTGAAGAAGAAAAAACACACGTTGAAGTCGAAGATAAAAAAGAATGCTTAATCGACATTGCAATGACGGCAAGCATTCCAGAATATTACATTGACAGCGTGAAAAATCGAATGTATATGTATAAAAGAATTGCACGGATTCACACCTCGGAAGATGCAATGGACGTTATGGACGAATTTACCGACCGCTTTGGCAATCCACCAAAAAATGTTGTTGGTTTGGTTACAATTTCACTGCTGCGAAACCATGCGGCAAATCTTGGAATTTATGAGATAAGGCAAGTTGACGACTGTCTGCTCATTTTCATGCAGGAGATTAAGCCGGAATACATTGCAAAAATGAGCCAACACATGAGAGGTCGATTTATGGTTAGTGCGGCGAAAAGTAAGCCTTATCTAACTGTGAAGCTCAATAAGGGCGACAAGATTGCAACAATCAAGGAAGTTGTTAAGATTTTAACTCTTGCCACAAGAGAAAAAACAAAGCAGCAAAATAAAATCTCAAATTCATAAAAAACTGTTATTATATTTGATTTTAGTCGTGTTTTGCGACAATATGCATAAATATGAAAGTATAAATTTTTCTCACCATGTCAACTTGTACAAAATAGAGCTTAAAAGTTTGTGTAATAATAGTATTGCATTTTATTCATAGTTTATGTTAAAATACTTGCATACTAAAACAAACTTCAAGCACAATATTGTAGCTTTTAAAAAGAGAAAATGAAGAAAGAAACTACAGATTTTACATCTGTAGTTTTTTGCCGTCCATTTTGATTTATAATCAATGTTTTTTTACAATATTTAACTTAAAATTCAATTATTAATATTGCAATTTTCTTAAAATAGGTGTATTATTATAGATGTAAAATTTTTTATTAAAACAAAAGGAGATTTTTTAATTATGTTTAATCATGAAACTTTAAAAGGCAGAGTTGCCGTTGTAACAGGTGCAGGCGGCGTTCTTTGCAAAGAATTTGCTAAAACACTCGCTCGTCAAGGCTGTAAAGTTGCAGTTCTTGATATCAATGAAGAGGCTGCAAACGCAGCAGCACAAGAAATCTGTGACGAAGGAAACGTTGCTATCGCAGTTACTTGTGATGCTCTTTCAACAGAAAGCATGCAAGCAGCTCGTGAAGTTATCAACGAAAAACTCGGCACTTGCGACATTCTCTTAAACGGTGCAGGCGGAAACAATCCTCGTGGCACAACAACAAAAGAATATCTTGAAGCTGTTGACCTTGTAGAAAAAGACGACGAAATCAAAACTTTCTTTGATCTCGATCCAGCTGGCATTTCATTCGTTTTCAACCTCAACTTCTTAGGAACTCTCATTCCAACACAAGTTTTTGCTAAAGACATGGCAGCAAAGCAAAACACTTGTATCGTTATGGTTAGCTCAATGAATGCTTATTGCCCACTCACAAAAATCCCTGCATATTCAGCAGCAAAAGCAGCTGTTCAAAACTTCACACAATTCATGGCTGTTCACTTCTCAAAAGTTGGCATCAGAGTTAACGGAATCGCTCCTGGTTTCTTCTCAACAAAACAAAATGCTGCACTTTTATTCAACGAAGATGGCACACCAACTCCAAGAACTGGCAAAATCCTCGCTGCAACTCCAATGGAGCGTTTCGGCGAAGCTTCAGAGCTTGAAGGAAGCCTCTTATTCCTTTGCGACGAAACATATTCAGGTTTCATCACTGGTTCAACAATCGCTGTTGACGGCGGTTTCAACGCATATTCAGGCGTTTAATTTTTAATCGTACAATTTCGGCATAGCCGAAAAGTTGCCACCTAAGTTTTTTAGCTTAGGTGGCTTTTTATTTTGGCTTGGCTAAACTATATGTTTGGCGTACTTTTTTTGGCGAAGCCAAAAAACTGTACCCCCCCAACAAACGAAAAAACGACCGTGCTTCACATTGCACGGTCGTTTTTCTTATAAATTAAAAAAGAAGAGGGGAAGCAAAGGGGAGGAGGGTTGAATGAGTGAAAAATCGGAAAAAAAAACACACATTCTCTCCCCTTTGCTATGATTATAGTATAATCATTTAGCTTTAAACAAAACTAAAATAATAGTTAAATGTCGGTTAAATGACTCAAAAAAGCAAAAAAAAAGGAGCAAGCCGTCGCTTACTGCCTAATTTAGGGGTGCAATTGGGAAAGAGGGTAAAAAGTGTGAAAAATCGGAAAAAAACACACTTAAATTCCCCATCGCATGATTTAGATTATACAATATTTTCTTATAAAGCAAATAGAATGTATGTAAATTAAATGTGAACTCACTGTTACAAATTCACAAAAGATTAATATTACAGTATAAAACGATGTATATTACCTCTATTAAAAGTAGACCTTTTTCAACATAAAGCGAATAATATGTGGAAAATTATTCCAGCTTCGATGTTTTTCGAGTTAAACGATAAAAAACCAGACCGCTAAGTCTGGTTTTTTACAACTTAATTTAAAAGGAGAAAGCAATAAGGGTGGAGATAGGTTCAGAAAAATTGGAGTAAAACTGAATCTAACCTCATTGCATATTCATATTATAAACGTGATAGTTAAAAGCTAACTAAAAATATGAAATAGGTTTGATTTTAAAAGCTCGCTAGCGTTTATTTATAGCTTTTTCGTGTTGGATAGATTGCTTTGTTTTGCCTTCGTCAAAATCAAGGAACCCCTTAATAGGGTTCCTTACGTCAAAAAAGCTGTCCGAAGGACAGTTTTTTTTGACTATCCTCCTGATTTTTCTGACGATGGGGTGTTTCGTTCGCTGCGGCGAACGACTTAAGGCTCTGCCTTAAGAAACCGCAATTTTTCGAGAAAAATTGAGTAAAGCTTTACATGATTTTTCATTAAGCAAAAAATTACTTAACAACTTCAACCTTAATCATATTTGTACCGCCTTGAGCGCCAATTGGAACTCCAGCTGCGATAACAACATTGTCGCCATTTTCAACCATGTCGATTTGTTTTGCACAATCAACAGCGTGTTGCAAGAGTTTATTTTGATCGTCAATGTAACGAGCCATAACTGGATAAACGCCCCATGACATTGCAAGCTGGTTATAAGTTTTAACATCTGGTGTTGTTGCAACGATAACTTGATCTGGTCTGTATTTAGACATTCCACGAGCAGTTTGACCGCTTTTTGTGAGTGCAATGATAGCTTTTGCAGCGATGTCATTTGCGGCACGGCAAGCAGCATCACACACAGCGTTAGAAATATCAAATGCATCAATTGGTGTTGGAATTTTCTTGAACACTTCCATTTCAAAAGCATCTTGTTGAGCTTGGCGAGCAATTTTTGCCATTGCAAGGCAAGCCTTAACTGGATATTTACCAGCAGCGGTTTCACCTGAAAGCATAACAGCTGATGTGCCGTCAAAAACTGCGTTTGCAACGTCTGTGATTTCAGCACGAGTTGGTGATGGGTTTGAGATCATAGACTCGAGCATTTGAGTTGCGGTGATAACAATTTTGCCTGCTTGATAGCATTTTTTGATGAAACGTTTTTGAATGCCAGGAAGTCTTTCAAATTCAATTTCAACGCCCATGTCGCCACGAGCAACCATGATGCCGTCTGAATGTTCAAGGATTTCATCGAAGTTATCGATGCCCTCCATGTTTTCAATTTTTGAGATGATTTTGATAGCGTGACCGCCATTATAGTTGAGATATTTTCTGATAGTTTGCACATCTGATGCATCACGAATGAAAGAAGCTGCAACAAAGTCAACGTCTTCTTCAATGCCGAATAAGATATCAGCTTTATCAGTGTCGCTAAGGTGTGGGAAATCGAGATGTACGTTTGGCACGTTGATGCTCTTGCGATCTGAAATCATGCCACCATGTGTCACAGTGCAAACAACGTCAGTGTCGCTCACTTCATCAACAACCAAGCCGATTTTGCCGTCGTCAATCAAGATGATATTGCCAGCCACAAGAGAAGTTGCAAACTTATCAAAATTAACACTTACAATTTCACTTGTTCCCTCAACTTCACGAGTTGTAAGAGTGAATTTTTGATTGTCCACAAGTTCACATTTGCCATCTTTGAAGCTTTTCACTCTAACTTCTGGGCCTTTAGTATCAAGCAAGATTGCAAGAGGAATCTCAAGTTTTTTGCGAATTGCTTTGAGCATATCGATTGTTTCTTTGTGGTGGGCGTGATCAGCGTGCGAAAAATTGAGGCGAGCAACGTTCATGCCAGCGTCAATCATTTTCGTGATTGTTTCTTCGTCACGGCAAGCAGGACCGATTGTGCAGATAATTTTGGTTTTTCTCATGTAGTAAACTCCTTAGTCTTTAGCATTTAATTTTTATTTATTGTTTTATTTGTTGTTATATTTATTCGATTCACTGAGTAAATCGAGAAATTTCCAAGCGTAATTTTAGCAGAATTTTATTAATAAATTGTAAACCCAAGGCTATGTTCACGTTAAGTGAGCAAAAATAGCACAACATACAATATAAACAAAACTTTCACTCGTTTTTCGTCATTTTACACATGGAAAGTTATTACATTATTATAATAAAGCTTCTAGTATAGTTTTGGTTTAATTTTGCGATTTTAAACGTTCATTTTTTTCCTTGAGCGAGAAAACGCAGCCGCAATAGTCTTGGCGGTACATCTCAAACTCCCTAGAAATTTCAACCGAGCGTTTATAGCCATTTTTTTTCTTGAAATCTGACACAAGGTACTTCGTACCCTCAGTGTCAAGAGTTTCGCCAATTTCGCAAAGTTTATGCGAATCTTTCATCGGTGAAATTGAAAGGGTAGTGGTGAAAAAGTCAAAACCCTTTTCGTTTGCTATGCTTGCCGTTTTTTCCAGTCTAAGCCTATAACAAGCGTGACAGCGTTCACTTTTTTCGCCGAGGTGCTCGAGTCCTTTAACGCTCGAATAAAACTCATCAGGGTTAAACTGAGCTGTTAAAAACTCAACTGGGTGCTTGCACTGCATACGAGAGATGAGGTCTTGCTGCTCTTGTTGGCGAAAGAAAAACTCTTGTTCAGGGTAGATGTTTGGGTTGTAGTAAAAGATTGTAATTTTGAAAAACTGCGAGAGATATTCAAGCACATAAGAGCTACAAGGTGCACAGCAAGAGTGCAGCAATAAGCTTGGCACGATGCCATTTTTTTGATTTTCTTCGATTATTTTTTCAAGTTCTTTTTGATAATTTCTCATGATTTTTCCCTCTTTTTTGTTGTGTATGGTTGGTTTTTTTCTATGATTATGTTATGTAGGGACAACCCTTGCGGTTGTCCGAATGGTAGGCGTAAAATTGCGGATAACCGCAAGGGTTATCCCTCATACTCGGGAACTTAAGGATTTCACTGTAGGGACATGGCTTGCCATGTCCGAGGCTGGGTTGGTACTAACTTGCGGACATGGCAAGCCATGTCCCTACGATAGGCAAATTGTAGGGGCGATGTTATATGTGTGCTGTGTAGATTTGGTTTGGGTGTGGCTATATTGTAGGGCAAGGGCTCTGCCCTTGCCATGTTCGGTTTAATGTTTCAACGAAACAAA
>JAWXUR010000089.1:0-7672 GCA_044426265.1 Clostridia bacterium | reverse complement strand
TTTTGTTTTTCTTTTTTTCCAGAAAAAAAGAAAATGCCATTTTTTTGGTTACTTTTTTTGGGCAAGCAAAAAAACGTAACGCCCCTGCGGCAGCAGAAACTGCACTAACCGCAACAACAAACAAAAAACAAAGCGAAATTTATCCATAACAACAAAGCCAAGAACGGCAGAAAAATCAACCGCTACGCAAACGTAAAAACGATAACACAAAACCAAAAAAACAAAAAGCAAGCAGGGAACGGACAAAAATCCGTTCCCTGCTTTTGTATATTATGTAATTAAACATCATTTTTGCTTTTTTGAGCGATTTTGTAAAGCTGATTTAAAAATCTTGCGAGGTCGTCGGCTGGAATTGCCATGTCGTCGTTAATCCAGTCATGGATAACAGCAAAAACACCTGATGAAAAGAAGCATGAGCTATATCTTCTTGCATCATTCTCCTCAAAAATGGTTGTTGAATCGAGGACGAAACTTAAGATGGAATCTCTAATTTTGATTGCAAGTTGGTTTCCAGTTTGCTCATCAACAATGAATTTGCACACGTTTGGGTTTTCTTTGCAAAATTGCAAACATTTTGTTAGATATTCAACGCTCTCGAGTTTGCCATAAGACTCAACCCGACCGGTAAATTCTATGTATATTTCTTCATGAATCTTATCAATCATATCATATATATCGTTATAATATAAATAAAATGTTGAGCGATTGATGTCCGCTAAATTTGTTAATTGAGTTACTGTGATTTGGTTAATTGGTTTTGCGTTTAGCAAAACAAAAAGATTGTCCCTCAAATTCTTTTTTGTTCGCCTAACTCTTCTGTCTTCCTTTTTTATTGTTGGCATTCAACAAACCTTCTCTCTTTTTGCACTTTAATAAAACGAGAATAAATTTTCACGCTTTGTGCGGAATTTGTTTTTAGCTGTCCTTATAATTACAATATGTTTAACAGTATATATCACATTCTTATAAAAATCAAGTAGTTTAACAAATTTTGTTATTATTATTCTTAAAAACCATTAAATTGGCATAGTTTATTAACAGGTGTTGTCATAAAAAATTGTTAAAATATAATTGTGAATTATTTGAAAATAACAATTCTTGTGATTAATTCTTTTTTGCTCGCTTTGTCGTACTTTTTTTGGGCTTTGCCCAAAAAACTGTACGCCCCAAAAAGCAAAAAAAAATAAGTGCTAACATCTTTTTGGACGTTAGCACTTGATTTTTTTATTAAATTACGCAGATTTGCAAAAATTATGCAAGTTCAGCGAAATATTTAATTGTACGAACCATTTGGCTTGTGTATGAATTTTCGTTATCATACCATGAAACAACTTGAACTTGATATAAGCCTTCGCTGATTTCAGTAACCATTGTTTGTGTTGCATCAAAGAGAGAACCGTATCTGATACCGATGATGTCAGATGAAACGAGTTGTTCTTCAGTGTAACCGAATGAATCTGTTGAAGCAGCTTTCATTGTTGCATTGATTGAGTCAACTGTGATGTCTTTACCTGCAACTACAGCAACAAGGATTGTTGTTGAACCAGTTGGAGTTGGAACACGTTGAGCAGAACCGATAAGTTTGCCGTTAAGCTCTGGAATAACAAGACCGATAGCTTTTGCAGCACCAGTTGAGTTAGGAACGATGCTTTGTGCAGCAGCTCTAGCTCTTCTGAGGTCACCGTTAGGGTGAGGGCCATCAAGAGTCATTTGGTCACCAGTGTAAGCATGAACAGTTGTCATGATACCTGATTTGATTGCAGCGTAATCGTTAAGAGCTTTAGCCATTGGAGCTAAGCAGTTAGTTGTGCAAGATGCAGCTGAGATGATTGTTTCATCAGATGAAAGAATATCTTCGTTAACACCGAAAACAACTGTTGGAAGATCGTTACCAGCTGGAGCTGAGATAACAACTTTTTTAGCGCCTGCATCAATGTGAGCTTGTGATTTAGCTTTAGCTGTGTAGAAACCTGTGCATTCAAGAACAACATCAACACCGATTTCGCCCCAAGGGAGATCAGCTGCGTTTCTTTCAGCATAGATTTTGATTTCTTTACCATCTACAGTGATTGAATCTTCGCCTGCAACAACTTCGTGACCGTCGTATCTGCCTTGAGCAGTATCATACTTGAGAAGGTGAGCGAGCATTTTTGGGTTT
This sequence comes from Clostridia bacterium, assembly GCA_044426265.1. Classification (GTDB taxonomy): domain Bacteria; phylum Bacillota; class Clostridia; order Oscillospirales; family Acutalibacteraceae; genus UBA6857. The sequence continues at coordinate 5,514 of JAWXUR010000089.1, read as the reverse complement.
GTGAGGTCGTTGATAGCAACAACATCATAACCTTCAGCACCAAACATTTGTCTGAATGCAAGACGACCGATACGGCCGAAACCATTAATAGCAACTTTTACTGACATAAAAATATACCTCCGAAAAAAAATTTTATATTTTGGTCTACCTTGTCTATTTTAACCCATTTGATTATATTTTTCAACTGTTTTGATATATTTTTTTTATAAAATTTCAATTAATTACAATCTTTGTTGAAATTGACCAAAAACTTGTTGTTTGCGGCGGTTTTTATGGTTAAAACTATTTTGTGTGGTAGCTGATTGTTTTAAGCTGAGCCTTAAGATTTACACTTTGTGGGGAAGTACTCATTTTTGGCTTCGCCAAAAATTGTACGCACGCTAAAAATCGGCTTGTTTTGGGCGATTTGCTAAACTATATATATAGGCGAAAAATTACATGCTAAAGCTATTGCCAATATATAAATAATATGTTATACTTAATTGATTAACGTGTAAAACTCATGCGATAATTCAAAATGACAAATAGACAAATGTAAACATAAATAAATTATGAGGTGTAAATATGGGTATTTTAAAAAAGCTCTTTGGTGATTATTCAACAAAGGAAATCAAAAGAGTTGAACCTTTAGTGGATCAAGTTTTAAGCTATGAAGAAGAATATAAAAAGCTCACCGATGATGAGCTCAAGGCTAAAACTGAAGAATTTAAAAAACGTGTGCAAGAGGGCGAAAGCCTTGATGACTTGCTTCCTGAAGCATTTGCGGTTTGCCGTGAGGGTGCTTCTCGTGTGCTTAATATGCGCCATTTCCCTGTGCAAATCAAGGGCGGAATTGTTCTTCACCAAGGCAGAATTTCTGAAATGAAAACTGGTGAGGGTAAAACTCTTGTGGCAACTCTTCCTGCTTATTTAAACGCACTTTCTGGCAAGGGCGTACACATTGTTACAGTCAATGATTATCTTGCTCGCCGTGATAGTGAGTGGATGGGCAAAGTTTATTCTTTCTTAGGCTTAAGCGTTGGCTTGATTGTTAACGGCTTAACTTCTGATGAAAGAAAAGCAGCTTATAACGCTGATATCACTTATGGTACAAATAATGAGATGGGCTTTGATTATCTTCGTGATAACATGGTGCAATATGCAGCTCAAAAAGCTCAACGCAAACATAACTTTGCAATTGTCGATGAAGTCGATTCAATCCTCATCGATGAAGCAAGAACACCTCTCATCATTTCAGGTGCAAGTGGTCAATCTTCAGAGCTGTACAATCAAGCAAATAACTTCGTTAAACGCCTTAAATGCGTAAAAATCGCTCAAATGGATTCAAAGGTTAACTTTGAAGATGTTGCAGCGGAGCACGAAGCAGATTATATCGTTGATGAAAAAGCAAAGAGCGCAACAATCACAAAAAGAGGTATTTCAAAAGCTGAACAAGCTTTCGGCATTGAAAACTTGAGCGACCCTGAAAACCTCACACTTTCTCACCACATCAACATCGCTGTTAAGGCGTACGGTGTTATGGCTAACGGCATTGACTACATTGTTAAAGAGGGCGAAGTGCTCATCGTTGATGAATTTACTGGTCGTATCATGAACGGCAGACGTTACAGCGACGGACTTCACCAAGCAATAGAGGCAAAAGAAAACGTGAAAATCGCAAGAGAAAACAAAACACTTGCAACAATCACATTCCAAAACTATTTCAGACTTTACGATAAACTTTCAGGCATGACTGGTACAGCAATGACAGAAGTTAACGAGTTTAGAGAAATCTATTCACTTGACTGCGTTGAAATCCCAACTAACAGAGGTCTTGCAAGAATTGATAATAACGATCTTATTTATAGAACAGAGGAATTCAAGTTTAGAGCCATCATTGAGCTTGTGAAAAAATGCCACGAAAAAGGTCAACCTGTCCTCGTGGGTACAGTTTCAATTGAAAAATCAGAGAAACTTTCAAAAGCACTCAAGAAAAGCGGCATCAAACACAACGTCCTCAACGCAAAATTCCATGACAAAGAAGCAGAAATCGTTGCTCAAGCTGGTAAACTTGGCGCTGTAACAATCGCTACAAACATGGCTGGCCGTGGTACAGATATCATGCTCGGTGGTAATGCTGAATTTTTGGCAAAAACCCACATGAAAAAACTCGAGTACACAGATGAACTCATTGCACAATCAACCGCATTTAGTGAAACTGATGACGAGCAAATCCTCGAAGCAAGAGCAAAATTCAAGGAACTTGAAACAAAGTACAAAGAAGACATCGCTCAAGAAGCAGAACTTGTTCGTGCAGCTGGCGGTTTATACATCATCGGTACGGAGCGCCACGACTCAAGACGTATCGATAACCAACTTCGTGGCCGTGCTGGTCGTCAAGGCGATCCAGGTGAAAGCACATTCTTCCTTTCAATGCAAGATGATCTTTTAAGACTTTTCGGCGGCGAAAGAATGGAATCAATCATGAAAACTCTTTCAGTTGATGATGATGAGCCAATCACAATGTCAATGATCAGCAAAAACATTGAAAACGCACAAAAGAAAGTCGAGGGCAACAACTTCGCTGTACGTCGTCACGTTCTTTCATTTGATGATGTTATGAACAAGCAACGTGAAGTTATCTATTCACAACGTGACAAAGTTCTCGAAGGCGAAGACATCAGCGATGTTATCAACAAAATGGTTGAAGAGTCAATCGCAGACCAAGTTGAGCTTTGCTGTCCAGATTCTGTTGCTCAAGATGATTGGAGCATAGGAATGCTTCGTGAGTCATACTTAGGCTGGCTCACAACTGAAGATGATTTCAAAGAAGACAACTTAGATGCTGGCGATATTTATCAAACCCTCCTCGAAAGAGCACAAAAACTTCAAAAAGAGCGTGAAGCACAAATTGGCGAAACAATCGTTCGTGAATTTGAAAGAGCAATGCTTCTTCGCAACGTTGACATGAAGTGGATGGATCACATTGATGCAATGGAAGAGCTCAAACGTGGTGTAAGCCTCAGAGCCTACGGTCAACAAGATCCAGTTGTTGCATTTAGAATGGAAAGTTACGACATGTTTGATGCAATGTCATCAGCAATTCGTGATGATGCAGTCAAAGTTATTCTCAGCGCAAAACTCAAACAAGATCAAGAAGTTAAACGTGAAGCCGTGGCAAAAGTTTCAATGAACAACTCAGGTGACGGCACAGAAAAAGGCAGAACCGTACGCAAAAGCGGAAAAATTGGTGTAAACGATCCATGCCCATGCGGCAGCGGCAAAAAATACAAAAAATGCTGTGGCAAACCTGGTGCAAACAAATAAGTCGAGCTGCCTCGACACGCACGCCGGATTAGTTTGATTTATTTGGCGACGGCTACACCGAGCAAGAAAATTGCTCGGACTTGGGTGGTTTTGAGTTAGCTTTGCTAAACCGAGCCGAAAAAGTTCACTGTCGTTCTCGTTTTCTGTCGAGCTGCCTCGACACGCACGCCGGATTGATTTGTTCTATTTGGCAGCGGCTACACCGAGCAAGAAAATTGCTCGGACTTGGGTGGTTTTGAGATAGCTTTGCTAAACCGAGCCGAAAAAGTTCACTGTCGTTCTCGTTTTCTGTCAAGCTGCGGCTACACCGAGCAGTCGACAACGTCGACACGACCGCCAAATTAGTTTGCTATATTTGGCGACGGATACACCGAGCAGTTAGAATAATGCGTGTAGGGAATGGTCTTGACCATTCCAAAGGTTAGCACCAACTTGAAAAAATGGAACGGTCAAGACCGTTCCCTACAATGTAAAAAAAACTATTCACTAATCCCTATTCCCTAACAACTAACCGAGGTGAGTTTTATGATTTATGATGATATTGCTTTATTATGTGAAAAATATGGAGCTCGCCGTGCTGTTTTATTTGGCTCGAGAGCTAGAAAAGATAATCAAGAAAACAGTGATATTGATGTTGCAATTTACGAAATGCCACCGCAAAATCATGCTGAATTTGCCTTTGAAATTGAGGAGCTTGATTCTCTTTTAGGCATTGATATTGTTCACATTAGGCACACAACAGACGAGGCGCTTTTACAAAATATTCAAAGAGATGGAGTTATTATTATGGATAAGTTTATAGACAAACGAGATAAATTTTGCAAGGCTATCGATAGATTAAGCGAGGCAATTGAAATTTGTAAGCATGATAATACTTCACTTATTCGTGATGGACTTATTCAACGTTTCGAGTTCACAACTGAATTAGCATGGAAAACCACTCGAGAAAAACTCTTAGACGAAGGTTTTGTAGATATAAACACACCAAAAAACGTTATGAAAAAGGCTTTTTTCGTTGGCTTAATCACAGACGAAAAAAAATGGCTTAATCTTTTAAACGAGCGAAACCAAACATCGCATTTATATGATGAAGATGTCGCAGAGCAAATTTGCGAAAACATTCAAACTCAATATCTTCAAGCTTTTGAAGATTTACTCTCTAAGCTTTCCCAATCTTAATAGACAAAAAAGCAACCGCAAATTACAGCGGTTGCTTTTACTATTATCTTTTCTATTATAATGTAATACAAAAAATCACACAAGCTCGATAATCTCATCAATTTCAAGGCGAGATTTAGGACAACGTGAAATATCGTTGAAATCGTCTTCGCTTCGATAACCAATTGCAACTGCGAAGCAGGCTGTGTACCCCTTTTGAGTGAGGTCAAATTCTTCGTTGATGATTTCCATGTCAAGACCTTCCATTGTGCATGAATCTATGCCCAAACTTGCTGTGCTAACCAAGAAATTGCCGAGGTTTAAATACGCTTGTTTTGCTGTCCACCGCTTAATATCGTCAAATTTATCCGAATGCATATTGCGATAATTGCAGCGAGCGTTATAATAATTTTGCTTTGCTGCTTCGTCTTTAAATCTGCCGCTTTTTTCTTCGCAATCGCAGATATATGCGAGATATTCATCATCTAAGCTCAACTTGCTTGAAAAAATCACGACAGCACTGCTGTTTAAAATCTTTGTTTGGTTTTGTGCAAACATTCCGTCTGTGGCTTTCATCAATTTTTGTTTTGCGCCCTCACTTTGGGCGATTACGAACTTCCATGGTTGCAAGTTTAATGATGATGCGCTGAGATTTAAAATCTCTTTTACTTTTTGCATATCCTCGTCTGTGATTTTCTTTTGTGGGTCAAAAAGTTTTGTTGTGTATCTGTTTTGTAGGATTTTGATTATGTTCATTTTTTGGTTCTCCTTTTGTTTTTTTGGTTTGGGTTTTGTGTTATCGTTTTTGCGTTTGCGTAGCGGTTGACTTTTCTGCCGTTCTTGAACCCTCCGTCACGAACAAGTTCGTGCCACCTCCCTCGAGAGGGAGGCTGTTTTGGTTATCGATTATAATTTGTTGTTGTGGGTGATTTTCCGTTTTATATTTACGTTTTGTTGATGCAGTTAGTGCAGTTTCTGCTGCCGCAGGGGCGTTACGTTTTTTTGCTTGCCCAAAAAAAGTAACCAAAAAAATGGCATTTTCTTTTTTTC
>JAWXUR010000088.1:4610-7756 GCA_044426265.1 Clostridia bacterium | reverse complement strand
TTATAAATATGCGTATGCTCAAGTTAATGGGCGTGCTTCGCAACGTCCAAATTTACAAGCTACTAAAAGAAAGACTCATCCTAAATCTAGGCTTTAATTCCTTAAGTTGCTTGCATTGGGGGAAACCCCTCCCCTACGTGTTTATTTTTGGTTTTTTTGTTTATTTTTGATTTTTTTGCCGTTGGTTTTTTTGGGTTTGGTGGTGTTTTTTAATTTTTTGCGTAGGGGAGGGGTTTCCCCTCCCGAAGAACGGCGGTGTGTTTTTCGTTACCGCAATGTTAAATCGATAATGATAAATTTAAATTGTTGTACGTTTTTTGGAAATTGTGGTTGATTTTTTGTGCTATCAATTATAATGTGATGTATTCGACAACCTCCCACCACATCAACATAAAATCAATAACAAAAAAAATCAAAAAACAATCTTGAATTATAATCAATACTATGATACAATTAAATGTAGCATATTTCATGCAAAATGAAATGGACAAAAAAAGGAGCTGTGATTTTGGAACAAATAAAAGATTTTTTAGTTGTAATCTATCAAACGGATTTTGTGCAACTTTTGATTGAGGCTTTCCTCAAACTTGGTTTAACTGTGCTTTTCAGCGGTTTAATCGGTTATGAGCGTGAGCATAGCAGACGACCAGCAGGATTTAGAACGCATATTTTGGTTGCCGTGGGCGCAACGCTTGTGATGATGACTAGTCATTATGTTTTTGAATATTATGAGGGTCTTGTCGCTTTTGACCCAACAAGGCTTGGCGCTCAAGTTATCAGCGGCATCGGTTTCTTAGGCGCTGGCACGATTTTGCGTGAGGGTTTCAGCGTTAAAGGGCTGACTACGGCGGCGAGTTTGTGGTCGGTTTCATGTGTTGGTCTTGCCGTTGGTGTTGGCTATTATGAGGGTGCTTTTGTGGCAACGATTGTGATTTATCTCACGCTCAACACCTTTAAACGAGTTATCGCTAAAGGAAATCACATGAAAAACATCTATATTGAGGCTGAAAGTATGTCAAAACAAGCGGCGGAAATTGGCGCAATCATCAAACGCTATGGCGGAAATTTGCACACGCTCGAGGTTATGTATGCCGATAGAGCGTCAACAAAGCGCAAGAGTGATTCAATCGTGATGAAAGCGGTCGTGTTCCCTCGAGATGAAGACGGCTTGCAGCTGACTATCTCAGCAATTCGTGCAGTCGAGGGTGTCAGAGATTTATATATAGACTAAAAAATTTGCAGCTTTTTGGGGGTACAGTTTTTTGGGCTTTGCCCAAAAAAAGTACGACCCCCACGGCAAAAAATGATTGAAATAAAATAAATAAATAGGGGTGAATGATATGGCAATCATCAATAAGGTGGCAGACACAAATATCATACAGTACGTTCAAAATCAAACGGATAGTTTCAACAAAACTGCGTTTAATGAAGTCGACAGCGTAGTTTTTGCTCAATTTACTTATTTGAATTTTAGCCGTTTCGTAAGCTCGAGTGAGCAAAATCAAGTGTGGGTTTCAATTTCGTCTTTATATAAGGCGGAAGAGTTTTCGCATATGCTTGATTTAACTTTGTACCCAGCGAGCAACAAAAACTTGTTGGAAGCACTGTGTGCAAGTCCAAGATATCGTGACGTTTTAATCAACTTTTACGATGAAAAATTTGACGTGCAAGCTCAAGAACAGTTTTGCGCCATCACGTTCAAATTGCCAAATGACGAGCTAGTTATCGGCTTTCGTGGCACTGATTCAACTGTTATCGGCTGGAAAGAGGATTTTAATATGCTCTATCTTTCGCCAGTTCCTTGCCAAGTTTCAGCGGTGAATTATTTTGAAACTGTGGCGCAAAAAGTGCAGGGCAACTTCCACATTGTGGGTCACTCAAAAGGCGGAAACCTCGCCGTTTATAGTTCATTATTTGCAAACGAAGAAGCTCAATCACGCATCATCAATGTGTATGACTTAGATGGTCCAGGCTTTCAAACTAAAGTTTGGGAAGAAAAAAACAGCGAAGAAATAACAAGTAAAATAATCAAAATTTCTCCAGAAGGCTCGTTCATAGGTTTCATTCTCAATAGTCCAATTCCAATTAAGGTGATTAAAAGCAGCAAAATTGGTCTTTTTCAACACGAAACGTACACATGGCTTATCGATGGCAATGAGTTTATCGAAAGTGACGAAGTAACAAGCCGTGTTAAATATGTGGATAAGACACTAGACGAACTTTTAAATAATTTATCAATAGATCAAAAACGCTTAGTTATCGACACTGTTTTTTCTGTTATTTCAACAACGAACGCTCAAAGGTTGTCTGATGTGATGCCTTTGATTATTAGAGAAAGAGAAACTATTATTAAAGCGATAAAGCAACTTGATGAGCCAACTGCTTTGTTGGTTAAAGACGTGCTTAAAAACTTCATGATTAGTTATATTGTACCTATCAATACTAATAAGAAAGAAGAAAAAGCAGCAGACGAGAAAAAAGAGCGTTTGAGTTTTGATAAGATAGTTAAAACTTTTACGGAGATTAAGCAAGATTTTAATAAATCTGGTGAAGAAGAATAAGGAAGAAATATTTTTTGTAATTGTAGGGAAATTTGGTGTAAATTTTTCATTTGCTTTTTTTGTTATCGGTTGTAAATTGATGTGATGGAAAGTTTATGTAAATTCGTAGGGTCGACCCTGTGTGGTCGACCGATGCTGGTGTTTCGTGGCACACGAAACAAAAAACCGCAAATTTAAAAATATTGCGTAGGGGCGGATATTATCCGCCCAAGAACGGCGGTGATTTTGCCTATACATCACATTTTTATCGATAACGTAACCCGCACCAATGTTGTGTGCATTGAATGCGGTGGATTGGGGAACAGGGAGGGGTAGAACCCACTCCCCTACGGAGATGGTGCACGAACTTTGTTCGTGTTTTTTTGTTATCGTTTGTAGATTGATGTGATGGGAAAATTGTTGCCGTTCTTCGGGAGGGGAAACCCCTCCCCTACGCAAAAATTTTAAAACACCGCCAAAAACCCCAAAAAAATAAAAAGAAAAACAACAAACCCAAAATCCAGTACCAAACCCAAAGAAAGCCACCGCAGTGCGAGAGGATTTTCAAGGACACTTCCTTGAATGCTTTTTTTGTTTTTCTTTTTT
>JAWXUR010000088.1:0-4600 GCA_044426265.1 Clostridia bacterium | reverse complement strand
TTTTTCCAGAAAAAAAGAAAATGCCATTTTTTTGGTTACTTTTTTTGGGCAAGCAAAAAAACGTAACGCCCCTGCGGCAGCAGAAACTGCACTAACCGCATCAACAAACAAAAAAGCAAAGCGAAATTTATCCACAACAACAAATTATAATCGATAACCAAAACAGCCTCCCTCTCGAGGGAGGTGTCACGAACTTGTTCGTGACGGAGGGTTCAAGAACGGCAGAAAAATCAACCGCTACGCAAACGCAAAAACGATAACACAAAACCAAAAACCCCAACACCAAACACCAAAAAAACAATAAAAAAGCCTAGTCAAACTATTTTGATTAGGTGAAGTTAATATTAATTTAAAGTTTTTCTATTGAATTTTAACACTCTATATGTTAAAATTATTTTGTATCACTATAACTTTAATTAAATGGCTCGAGTTTTCCACGTAAAGAGCAAAAAGTGTGAAAAACTTTGTGGCGTTTCAATTAAAGTATAGACAATAAATTTTTATTAAGAAGGAGCATAAAAATGAAATTAAAAAAATTAATCAGCCTAGTTGTTGTTTTGGTAGCAATGCTTAGCATTTTTGCTATCACAAGCATTTCTTCATCTGCAGCTAGTAATACTCCAGCGACTCCACAAAATTTAACTTTTAGCAACGGCTTTAAAAGTGCAACGCTTTCTTGGGACAAAGTCAGCGGAGCAACTGGATATAAAGTTGCAATCTTAAATGAAAGTGGAAACTGGGAAACGTACGAAATCACAACTTCAACAAGCGTGAAACTCACTTTGGAATATGTGACTACCTACACTTTCTCAGTTAGAGCGTACGACAAAAGCACTGGCACAACATATCACAGTGGCTATTCAAACTCAGTGAGCTTTGTTACAGAGCCACTTCAAGTTGAAACGGTTAAAGTTTCAGACATTAACATCGATTCAGTTTATTTATATTGGTCAACAAGTAAATATGCAACTGGTTATCAAGTGTATTACGCTAAGGACGGCTCAAGTTCTTATTCAAGACTCACTTCAACAACCGATAAATTCATAACTCTTGAAGATTTAGATCCAGATACAGATTATTCTTTCAAAATTCGTGCTTATTATAGAGATGATGATGGCAATGTTTCTTACGGCGAATTTTCCGACATGGTTATGAACATAACGACGACATTCCCAGCACCTGAAAACATCACTGTAACAGTTGTTGACGGCATGAGCGCAGAAGTTTCATGGGACGCTATTGACGGTGCTGACGGCTATCAAATCTATAGTAAAGGCGTTAGCGATTCAAGTTTCACAAGATATGATTCAACAACTTCAACTTCAATGACAGTTGACTTTGATGAAACAACTTACATCGAAGTTCGTGCTTACATGAAACTCGATGGAAACATCTTCGGTGAGTTTTCTGATACATATGTTGTTGTTGGCATGGTTGAAAACTTCAAAGTTACAGCTGGCGTTGAAAGCGCAAGTTTTTCATGGAGCGCTGTTGACGGAGCAAGCGGCTATAAAATCGCATATTTAAACAATGACGGCGAGTGGGCAACTTTGGGGTACACATCTTCAACTAGCTATACTTATAGCAAACTTGACTATCTCGGCACATACACATTCTCAATCAGAGCCTATGAAAAAGTGACAACTTCTTCAACCGTACACAGTGATTATTCAGATGCAATCACTGTTGCAACAGATCCAGCTCAAGTTAGCTCAGTTTCTTATTCAAACTTAGAGCTTACATCAGTTGATTTAGCTTGGACAGCTGTTGAGGGTGCAAGCGGTTATCAAGTGTATTATGCTAAAGGTAGTTCAAGTTCTTATTCAAGATATGATTCAACAACCGCAACTGCATATAGTCTTTATGACTTAGATGAAAACACAGCATATTCATTTAAAATCAGAGCGTACTATCGTGACAGCGATGGCAACGTTTCTTATGGCGAATTTACCACTAAAACTGTTGATATCACAACAACACTTTCTGCGGTTCAAAACTTAAAAATCGCAGATTCAAGCAACACTGCTGAAGACGCAACAAAAGCTATTTCATGGAATTCAGTTCCAAATGCAACTGGTTATCAAATCTATATTAAAGCCGAAGACTCTTCAACTTGGTCATTGGTTGAAACCACAACCAGCACAAGCGCAACAGTTGACCTTTATCAAAACATGGACGTTTCTGTTAAAGTTCGTGCTTATTATCAATTAACAAGCTCAACCAAAGTTTATGGCAGCTATTCAAGCACAAGTGTTGTTGCAACTGGCATGAGCACAATTAAAGATTTTGAATATGTAAGCTCAACAAACACCGCAACCACTGCAACTCTCACAGTTCAATGGGCTGCAACTCAAGGTGTTGATGGTTACAGAGTATATTACAGAGAAAATGGCTCAAGTGATTGGTCTTGGGTAACATTATATGGCGAATCAACTTCAAGCAAAACCCTCACAAGTCTTACACCTGGAACTGAATATGAACTGACAATCAAAGCTTTCTATAAAGGCAATGGTGCAACACAATGGTCAGACTCTTGCAATTATATTTATAAGACAACATCAGCAAAATCAACTTCGATTTCAGTTGATTCAAGCTCAATAGCTTATATTGGCGAAGCAACAACTTTAAACGCAACAATCAAACCATCTCAATCAACAACAACTTACACTATCACTCCTCAAGATTACACTTATAGTTTTAGCTATAAAGGCGGCTTGTTTAATTTAACAACATACACAGAAACAGTGACAATTCCTTGGGAAGATTATTTGACAGTTTATAATGGTGTTATAGTTGCAAAAGCTGCAACAGTGATTCCTTACGTTGAAAATGATTCTCACACAGGCGATGAGTTTAGCTTCCCAGTTTTAATCACAACTGACGATACAGGCAAAACTGCAACAACAAACCTCACAATTAAAGAAAAAGATATTGAAATAACAAGCGATTCAACTCTTGCTTGGTCTTATGGTTCAGTTGATCAATTGAGTGTTTCATTCAGCAGCGATTCTAGCTACACAGAAGATGATGTTGTTTGGACTTCAACAGACACAAGCATTGCAACAGTTGACGATAGTGGTATTGTAACCATGGTTGGCACTGGCTATGTTACAATCTTAGCTTCAACAAGTGACGGCAAACAATCTGCTTCTTATGGCAAATATGTTTTCGCTGCAGTTGAAATAGGTCAATCATATTATACGAACTGCGAAATTGGTTCAAAATATACTCTTGACGCCACACTTATTCCAGCAAACTCAGATGATGCAATGGTATATATCTCATCAGATACAAGCGTTGCAACTGTTTCAAATGGTGTTGTAAGCTTTGTTGGAATCGGCTCAGCAACAATAACAATTTGCAATGCTGGCAACTCAAGCCAATATGAAAAAGTTGTTGTTACAAGTGGTGACGCTGTAATACTTCCAAGCATGACAAGCAGCGAAGTTTTAGATTTAGCGTACGATATAACCGATCAAATAAAAGATGTAATGCCAGGTTTTTATAGAACTGACTATAGCTTAACTTCAAACTTCAACGTTTCAAATCCATCAGATAAATTCACAACAGAAGTTTTAGAAGGTATGTTCACAAATCTCATTGCTCCATCAACAAGCTTCATGCAAACAGTTAACTCGATTAACTATCCATCATCATCAGATTTCAACGATGCTCAAACAGCTTACTGGAATGCAATTCCAATTTCTGGTCAACAATTCGTTATGATTGAAGGTCTTGACGTCAGTGACTTCGAAAGCATTGAAATTATTGACGAAGAAACAAGCTACACTTACGACATTGTTCTCACTCTTGAAGATGAAACAATGACAAGCTTACCAACAAACGCACTTTCAACAACTCACGGTTTAATGTTTGACATTTTAACTAATGAAGATTTCGCAGCGTTTAACTATTCACAAGACAGCATCTCAGTTTCATTCAGCGGAATTAGTCAAGTATATCACGATTCAAGCATAACAATCACAGTTGACAAAACCACTGGCACAATCGTTTCAATGGTTTACGACATGAAAACTGACATTGTTATCGAAGATTTCAAGATTACCAACTCAGGAATATCTTACTTAAACACAGACCTCTCATTCACCCTAAATGGCATTTCAGAATACCAATTCTTCACCTACACAGTGTGACACAGTAGGACAGTCTAGCAATTAACTTTATAAAAGAATAAACCAAACCGCCGAGCAATTAATTTTGTTCGGCGGTACATTTTTTGCGGTTAACCGCAAAAAAAAGTCGGCGACCACGTCGGCACGACCGCCGTGTTAGATTAATCTCCGTAGGGTCGACCCCAATGCAAGCAACTTAAGGGTTTTTATTTAATAAAATTTTATTTTTTAGTCTTGCTATATATGTTGAGAAATATTTTTGTAACCGAGGGGAGGGGTTCTACTCCTCCTTGTTTCTCATTATTGCAATTTCTTTGATTATGTAATGGTTTTGGTTTTATGTTATCGTTTTTACGTTTGCGTATTGGTTGAATTTTCTGCCGTTCTTGCGTTTGTTGTTTTGGATAAATTTCGCTTTGTTTTTTTTGTTTGTTGATGCGGTTAGTGCAGTTTCTGCTGCCGCAGGG
>JAWXUR010000087.1:0-7778 GCA_044426265.1 Clostridia bacterium | reverse complement strand
GGACATGGCTTGCCATGTCCGAGGCTGGGTTTGTACTAACTTGCGGACATGGCAAGCCATGTCCCTACGATAGGCAAATTGTAGGGGCGACCAAAGGACGCCCCTACGCTAACAAATAATTTTTAAAAATCCTTAAGTTCCAATGTATGGGGGAAACCCCTCCCCTACGAAAAAAATTTAAAACACCGACAAAAACCCCAAAACCAACGGCAAAAAAATCTAAAAATAAACAAAAAACCAAAAAATAAACCACGGGGTTTCCCCCAAGCGTGTTGATTAGGAAAAAATCTCAATTTTTCCTGCGTAGGGGGACGGCTTCCCAAACGTTCCAGGGAACGAGAGCAAAACTATAAATTACATCAATTTACAATCGATAACACCAAAAAAATCACGAACAAAGTTCGTGCACCATCTTCGTAGGGGAGTGGTTCTACCGCTCCCAAGAACGGCGGCAAACCCATAAATCACATCAACACAAAAGCGATAACAAAAAAAACCAAACGAAATTTGCCGTTTTCATTAAAATATACGTTAAACCCTGGGACGTCAAGGATGCCGTCCCCTACAAATTAATGCTCAAAAATCTCTAATCAACACGTTTGAGTAGCACCTATCTCCTACGTTTAGTTGCGATTTTCCCTTAAGCTGATTGCATTGGCAATGACCCCTGAGTCATTGCGAAAAGCAAATCAAAAGCAATAAAACAATCAGCGACAGCTGAATGTTTTATGGACTATAAACGTCAGTTAGCGGCTAACTTCGGCGAGCGTTTGGCGGAGCGAAGCTCCGCTTACGAGTGCAAAGCACTCGTAAATTTTGGCAAAGCCAAAATCAAACGCTCGCCGAAGTGTCCCGAAACATCAAACCAACAAAAAACTACACACTACCCAATAAGCAAGTAGAAAACGAGAGCGACAGCGAACTTTTTCGGCTCATTATATGAATCTAAAAACAACACAGATTAAATATACAAAAAAATCAAAAAAGAAAGCAGAATTTGACCAAGTACAAAAGAAAACAAAAAAGCCAACTAAAAAAAACAATCCATAATATATTTACAAACCCAAAATATAAGAGTATAATTAAACTAAATCAATCAATTAAAACTAAAATGGAGAAAAAACGATGGGTCTAAGAGTAAGAAAAAGTTTCAAGCTAACCAAAGGCGTAAGGCTAAATTTAAGCAAATCTGGCATGAGCATAAGCGCAGGCGTACCAGGTTTTAGAAAAACAGTGAACACAAAAGGCAGAGTGACAAGTTCAATCGGAATTCCTGGAACTGGCGTATCATATGTGAAAACGTCAAGCCTTAAATCAAACAAAAAATCAAGTGCAAAATCGAACTCAAAATCGAATGGTTTTACAAGCGCACAGCAAAGCGGAGCAACTGCCGAGTATAGCGAAAAAGCGGCAAGCATAGTTAAACAATATGATGAACTATTGATTTTGCTAAAATCAACGCATAAAATGAGCGACCCACCAGTTAATTGGCAATATTTAAGCCAACTGAAACCGCCATTTGAAAGCGGTACAATGGGAAAAAATGAAATGGCGGCGAGGTCGGATCTGAAAAATTACAACCCAAGTATTTTAGAAAAACTATCCAAAAAAGCAGTCGAAGCCAAAAAACAAGAGCTAAACGAAGCCATACAAGAGGCAATAAACAAGGATAAAAGTGAATATGAGCAGTGGGAATATGTTAAAAGTGTCGCCGCCAAGGTTTTAACTGGCGATATTGACGCATATTACAGTGTGATTGACGAGCTAAATCCGCTTGACGATTTATTGGAGTTTGGCAGTGATTTTGAATTTGGCACAGATAATAAAAATGTTATCGAAGTGGAATTTAAGGTTAAATCTGATGAGATTATACCAGAATTTTCAATGAGCCTAGACAAAAAAGGGGAGCTAGCAAGAAAACCACTCACAAAGACAGCTCATTTTGATTTAGTTCAAGATTATGTGTCGAGTTGCTGTTTGCGTATTGCGAGGGATATGTTTGCACTTTTGCCAGTGGAATTTGTCATAGTTCACGCTGTTGACACAGTGCTTAGCACTCAAACGGGTAACATGGAGGAGGAAACGATTTTATCGATTTCATTTGATAGAGAAAAAATGAACACGATAAATTTCGAAAATGTTGACCCATCAGATTGTTTAGATAATTTCTCGTATAACATGAAGTTTTTAAAGACCAAGGGATTTTCAAAAGTCAAAAGAATAAACGAATAAAATTAAAACAGCAAAACTGTCACAGTCAATCAGATTGTGGCGGTTTTTTTCGTACCTTTTTTGCGGTAAACCGCAAAAAATTGTACCGCCAAAAAAGGCAAAACAAAAAAAGCCCACCCAAAGGCAGACTTTTTAATAGATATATTAGCTTAAAACTGTAATTCCTGACATAAAATCGCAAACTCGGCAAGGCTGATTTTTTCTGCACGAATGTTGACATCAATATCGTGAGCTGTCAAAATTTCAGCAATTTGTGGCTTAGGTATGCCTAAACTTGAGCTGATTGAGTTGACAACTGTCTTGCGACGCTGTGCAAATGAAGCCTTAACAATTTTGAAAAACTTATCTTGATTGGTGACTTTCACGTCTGGAGTTTTCTTGATGTTGAGCTTGATAACAGCGCTGTCAACGTTTGGTGATGGCACAAATGAGCCACGAGAAACATTGAAAAGCAGCTCAGGTTCGCTGAAATAATGAGTGCAAACCGTGATTGCTCCGCTGGCACGAGAGCCAACTGGTGTGCAAAGGCGAGTTGCAACTTCTTTTTGAATCATAACTGTGATGCATTCGATATCAGCCTTTGAAAACAAGAGATGAGTGAGCACAGGCGAAGTGATGTAATAAGGCAAATTCGCACAAACAACAACTTTCATGCCCTCGAATTTTTCAGCGATTAATTTGTGTATATCAACTTTTAAAATGTCTGCGTTGATGATTTCAATGTTGTCGTACTCGGCAAGCGTTTCGCCTAAAACTGGCAAAAGTCCGGAGTCGATTTCGATGCACACAACTTTTTTAGCACGCTCAGCGAGTTCTTTAGTAAGTACGCCAACACCAGCGCCAATTTCGATAACTCCAGTGTTTTCATCGATGTCGCTCATGTCTGCCATGTCTGGGCAAACGTT
This sequence comes from Clostridia bacterium, assembly GCA_044426265.1. Taxonomy (GTDB): domain Bacteria; phylum Bacillota; class Clostridia; order Oscillospirales; family Acutalibacteraceae; genus UBA6857. The sequence continues at coordinate 4,641 of JAWXUR010000087.1, read as the reverse complement.
TGGATTGATTAAAAAGTTTTGACCAAGGGATTTTGTGAAGTTGATTCCGTGACGGCTCATGACCTCACGTACAACGTTAATATCGGATAAATTCATTTTTTATCTCCTTTTATATTTTTAGTATTGCATTTTGAATTTGTATAGGGTATAATAAAGTTACAATAAATAATAACGAGGTGTAAAACATGGCAATTTTAGTTACTGGCGGCGCTGGTTACATCGGCTCGCACACTTGTATTGAACTTTTAAAAGCTGGTTATGAAGTTATCATTGTGGATAATTTTTATAATAGTAAACGTGAATCACTCAAAAGAATTTCAGAGCTTAGTGGCAAAAATTTCATCTTTTATAAATGTGATATCTGCGACCGTGAGGGAATGGATGCGATTTTTAAAGCTGAAAAAGTTGACGCAGTTATTCATTTTGCTGGCTATAAAGCAGTTGGCGAATCTTGCAAAAAACCACTTGAATATTATGAAAATAATGTTAGCGGTACTATTGCACTTTGTGATGTTATGCGTCACAACGGCTGCAAAAAAATTGTTTTTAGTTCATCTGCAACTGTTTATGGCATGAACAATGTTTCACCACTTAACGAAACTATGCAAACAGGCGGCACAACTAATCCTTATGGCACAACTAAATACATGGTTGAATTAATCTTAAAAGATTTCAGTGCAAGTGATGACGAATGGTCAATCTCTCTTCTTCGTTATTTCAATCCAATCGGCGCTCATGAATCAGGCAGAATTGGCGAAGACCCTAACGGACTTCCTAACAATTTAATGCCATATATCTCTCAAGTTGCAATCGGTAAACTCGAATGTCTTGGCGTTTTTGGTGACGATTATGACACACATGACGGCACTGGTGTTCGTGATTATATCCACGTTGTTGACTTGGCACTCGGTCACGTTAAAGCTGTTGAAAGAGCACTAGGCAAAACTGGTGTTGATATCTACAACCTCGGCACAGGCGTTGGCTATAGCGTACTCGATGTTGTTCACGCATTCGAAGATGCGAGCGGCGTTTCAGTTAAATATGACATAAAACCTCGCCGTGACGGTGATATCGCAACTTGTTATTCAGATCCATCAAAAGCTCTTGCCGAACTTGGCTGGAAAGCTGAAAGAGGAATCGAAAAAATGTGCGAAGACACTTGGCGCTGGCAAGCACAAAACCCAGATGGCTATCCAGACGATTGCGATGCTGGTTGCACATCAGGTTGCAGCTGTCATAACCACTAATTAAAAATCGACACTCTCATGTTTTTTCGTGGGAGTGTTTTTTTGTTCGTACAACATGAAACATCAACGGTGAAATGATTGCAAAGGCTATCTCATCATGCGGTACTTTCATATTTTATAATTATAACACAAATCACTATAACATATCAACCTAAAAAAGAAAATAGGTCGAATTAGAAAATAAAAAAATGCAAATTGATAAATATAAACATTTTGTTATTCCTCTTGTTTTTAATGTTCGTGTTTGGTATAATTAAATATACGATGTTAAAATACAAACATTTGAAAAGGTTGTGAAATATAATGAAAACAATAGAATTAATCGTCCCTTGCTATAACGAAAGTGACGTGTTAAATCTTTTTTATGAAGAAGTTACCCCTATTATGCAAAGCATAAAAGATTTTTCTTATAAAATAATTTTTATCAATGATGGAAGTAAGGACGAAACTTTTAAGATAATTAAAGAGCTAAGCGAAAAAGATAAAAACATAAAATACATCTCATTTTCTCGTAACTATGGAAAAGAGGCAGCAATGCTCGCTGGCTTGAAATATTCAAGCGCAGCCTATGTTGGAATTTTAGATGCAGACTTGCAGCATAGCCCTGAGCTAATTCCGCAAATGCTTGAAAGCGTTCTTGATGATGAATATGATATCGCAAGAGCGAAACGTAGCGACAGAACTGGTGAAAGCAAGATTAAGAGCAAACTTTCTGATTCGTTTTATAATATTTCTAATCGTTTGAGCGAAGTTGAAATAGATCATGGCGCTCAAGATTTTTGTGTAATGAAACGCAAGGTTGTTGAAGCAATGGTGTCAAGTAACGAAACTAACAGATTCACAAAAGGAATTTTTGCTTGGGTTGGCTTTAAAACAAAATGGTTTGAACACGAAAATCGTGAAAGAGCCGCTGGTGAAACAAAGTGGAGTTTTAAACAGCTTTTGAAATACGCTATGGACGGACTTTTGAGTTTTTCAAGTGCACCGCTTAAAATCGCCTATTATATCGGTCTTTTTTCTGGCGTACTCGGTGGAGTTTACACTGTTTTTTATTGCGTGATGAATTTTGGCTTTGATCAAGGCATTAACCCATTGAACTTGGTGCTCGCAGTTGTTTTGCTAATGTGCGGAATAATCTTGATTTGCCTTGGCATTATTGGCGAGTATATCGCAAGAATTTATAGCGAAGTGAAAGATAGACCATCGTTTATTGTTTCTCACACTAATATTGAAATCGAGCAAAAGAATTTTTAATTGAAATCATAATAAAAGATGATAAAAAAATCCCACAGCGAACCAAAAAAACGGTTTACTGTGGGATTTGTGTGTTTTGTTTTAATTATGCTTCGTGTTCAATATAATCAACAACATCTTGAAGTGTTTTAAGGTCTTCTAAAGCCTCGTCACTAACTTCGATATCGAATTGTGTTTCAATTTCCATGATAAATTCAACGAGGTCAACGCTGTCAACTCCCATTTCCTCCCAAGTGATTTCTGGAGTGATAACATCTTCATTAATTTCCAAGAAATCTAAAATCATAGCTTTGAGTTTTTCAAAAACATCCATAATAATTCTCCTTTGTGTTTTTAGCATATATAATTGTTTTAGTTTTAAATCGAGTCAACGTAACAAACATCAACTCTTGACTTAATTATATATTATTCATTCTTAACGCATTTGTCAATACACAAAACGAAAAAAAATATATTTTTATAATTTTGTTTAGTTTTATTCACTATTTTATTTAAAAGTGAATAAGATTTGACATGAAGCCTAAACTATGTATAACCAAAATTTAACTAATTATGCGAAAGAGGTTTACATATGAAAATATATGCTTTAGAAGTTTGCGCCGCCATTGCGTTTGTTATGTGCTTGTTTTTTAGCTCAAGCGTTCAGTTTCAAGTGCGGTGTGAGGAGATTTACACGGACGTGCTAAGAATTCACGTTTTGGCAAATTCAGACAGCGAAGAAGACCAAGAATTAAAACTCGAAGTTAGAGATGCAATTTTAGAAACAGGAGAGGAGTGTTTTTCTGGCTGTACAGATTTTCAAAGTGCCACTTTGAAAATCGAGGAAAACCTAATGCTGCTGCTTGAAAGTGCAAATGCGGTTATCGCCGAAAATGGTTTTGATTATGAAGTGCAAATAAACATTGAGTCGGTTTATTTTACTACACGAAGTTATGATGGTTTCACATTGCCGGCTGGATATTATCAAGCGGTTAGAGTTGTTATTGGTGAGGGTGAGGGTGAAAATTGGTGGTGTGTTATGTTTCCGGCTTTGTGTTTACCGAGTGCTGAGGGTGAATTGGAGATTGATGATGTTTTGAGTGGCGATGAGGTCGAGGTTGTGGGTAGTGATCCGAGTTTTGAGGTTAGGTTTTGGGTTGTTGAAAAATATGAGGAGTTTAAAGCGTGGTTAGAGAAAGAGTGAAGAGAGTAAAATAAAAGAAAGAAAAATGAATAAATCCCAACATCGGCACGACACAGGGGTCGTGCCCAATGCAAGCAACTTAAGGGAAAACCATGTAAAATTTTACTCAATTTTTTTTAAAAAATTGCGGTTTCTTAAGGCAGAGCCTTAAGTCGTTCGCCGCAGCGAACGAAACACCCCAAGTAAATTGAGAATTGAGAATGGAGAATGGAGAATTAAAGCAAAGCAAATGCGATAAAAATAAAACAAACTAACTAAAAGCGGTAAAGTTTCAACAAAAGCAATCTAAAGAAAAACAACATCGCATTTGCGTTAGCAGTAAAAGAGCGATAGCGATTTTTACGGATTGATTTATGAAGTTAAATGAAAAACAACAATTTTTTTGTTATCGAATTGGATTGATATGATTTTTTGATTTTCAGCCGTTCTCGGGCGGATAATATCCGCCCCTACGTAGTTTCGAAAAAAATTCGATTAAAAACGTAGGGAATGACCCCTGTGTCATTCCGATGTTCGGTTTCGTGATTTCACTAAACAAAAACCACCATGTTTAAGAAAACACGAATAAATCCCAACATCGGCACGACACAGGGGTCGTGCCTACAGTTTGCACAAACCTGCAGAAAATATTTTTGTAACCGTAGGGGAGGGGCTCTACTCCTCCTTGTTTCCCATTTTTTCAATTTCATTGATTCTGTAATGATTTGGGTTTTGTGTTATCGTTTTTGCGTTTGCGTAGCGGTTGATTTTTCTGCCGTTCTTGAACCCTCCGTCACGAACAAGTTCGTGCCACCTCCCTCGAGAGGGAGGCTGTTTTGGTTATCGATTATAATTTGCTGTTGTGGATAAATTTCGCTTTGTTTTTTTGTTTGTTGATGCGGTTAGTGCAGTTTCTGCTGCCGCAGGGGCGTTACGTTTTTTTGCTTGCCCAAAAAAAGTAACCAAAAAAATGGCATT
>JAWXUR010000086.1:0-7803 GCA_044426265.1 Clostridia bacterium | reverse complement strand
GAAATCCCCCAATCGTCAAAAAAATCAGGAGGATAGGCAAAGTGTCCAGTGGACATTTTGCCGTAAGGAACCCTATTAAGGGGTTCCTTGATTTTGCCGCAGGCAAAACAAAGCAATCTAACCATAAAAGCAAAACCCAAAAGAAAAAACACAAAGTCAAATAAAAAACAAGCAAAATTTTACTCAATTTTTTTTAAAAAATTGCGGTTTCTTAAGGCAGAGCCTTAAGTCGTTCGCCGCAGCGAGCGAAATCCCCCAATCGTCAAAAAAATCAGGAGGATAGGCAAAGTGTCCAGTGGACATTTTGCCGTAAGGAACCCTATTAAGGGGTTCCTTGATTTTGCCGCAGGCAAAACAAAGCAATCTAAACACTTCGAAAAACCCAAAGGTAAAACAACAAACTTATCTAATATAAAGTACAAGCAAAACCCATAAGCAAAACACCGAGCCTACCTATACAAAGTACAAAAGCAATTAAATTCCCATAAAAGAAGCCACAACCCGTAAATACTGATTACGAGCATCTAAAAACGAATAATGTCCAGCACCAGCAAACTCAACAAGAGCAGCTTCAGGCATCAAAGTTTCCATAAGCTTACCATCACTAAGCGGTGTCGCATCATCATTAGTTCCCCAAATCAAAAGCGTTGGCATATCAACATTTTTCATCAAGTGAGTTAAATCTTCGTTGACAACTTTCACCAAACTTTCACGCATAACAGGACTCGCTGACTTATAATCAGCTGAACCGGTTTTGCTTTGAAGTTTATCAAGAGCGTTTGGTGCGATGGTTTTAACTGGCTTAGAAAGCAAGATTTTTTTTGCTTGCTTATATCTTTTTTCACGTTTTAACTGCTCGGCGGATTTTTCAGGTTTCACACCAGCGATATCCACAAGCACAGTTTTTTCAACCTTAAATGGCAAATCCATTGAGCACATTTTAATAACCACACGTCCGCCAAAAGAATGGGCGAATAAGGTGATTTTATCAAAATCATAGTCTTTCAAAAATTCGAGTGTCATGTTGGTGTAATCGTCCACATTCCATGACCTTGGAGGCTCTTCACTTTCGCCAAAACCAGCGAAATCGAGGGCGAGAACCTTGTATTTTTGGCTTAATAGATTTATGGTATCATTCCAAAGTGTTAAGTTAGCGCCCCAGCCGTGAAGCAATAGCACTAATTCTCCTTCACCTTGGCACACATAATTTATTTTAACGCCGTCTATCTCTTTAATCAATATATGCAACCCCTTATTTTGTTTTTTAATGTGCAAATCTAACTTTTGCATGATTAAATCTACACATAAAATATTCATCATATATTGTACCACAAAATTTCAACTATTTCTATATGTATTACATTATTTATTGAAAAAAATCAAAAAAAATGCATTTAATATGGAAAAATAAACTGAAAAGTGATATAATATAGAAAACCAAAAAAATCTGTGACCTAAAATTTAGGAAATTTTATTTTAGTCAAGGCTTGAGGATAACGAAGCAGAAAGTGAAATTTCGTGGATTTTAGGCTGGTTATGATTGTTTTGGTTTGGTTATAAAAGAATTTGAAATGAGGAAGATATTATGCAAAAAGATACTAAAACAATAGTGAAAAAAGTGGTTGCCCCAGTGGTAATTCTAAGCTTTTTTGTGAGCCAAATTATAAAAATAGGAATGTTTCTTGAGTATTTCATTTATGGCTGTTTTAATTCAGCTGTAACATTTGATGAAGTTGTTATTTTCAGCTTCATGTACGAAAATCAAAACATGATTTTATTGCCTTTTGTGTTTATAGCAATTTTTGCGGCAGCGATAATTTTAAGCGTAATGTTTAAAAAAGATTTCACAAATAAAAAGCATTTTTGGGCGGTTTTAGCAGCACTCCCAGCAAGCATTTTAGTCTACATATTCACTGCTGTATCTGAAAATTTATATCCGCTTTTAACTATCATAAGCTTGGGCGAATTAGCTTTGTTTATTTTCATTATGGTTATAGTTATCAAGGCATATTTGAGCCTTTTTAAAAATAAATCTGAAGAAGATGTGGATAAAAAAGAAGTAGTTAGCAATAGTAAATAATGTGAGCTTTTAATATAATTGATATAAAGAAAGAGGTGCATTTATGTACGATATTATCATAGTCGGTGCTGGTCCGTCAGGGCTTACGGCGGCGATTTACGCTCTTAGAAGTGGCAAATCCGTTTTGATTTTTGAAAAAGAAGCCTATGGTGGGCAAATTAGCAAAAGTGAAAACGTTGAAAATTATCCATCAATCAAAAGCATAAGCGGAATGGAGTTTTCGCAAAATCTATATAATCAAGCGAAAGACTTCGGCTGTGAATTTGCCAAAAAGGAAGTTTTGCAAGTAATTGATGGCGAAATAAAAATAGTTAAAACTAAAAATGCCGAGTATGAGGCGAAAGCGATTATCTTTGCTCTTGGCGCAAAACCTCGCCAAGCAGGGCTGAAAAATGAAGATAAATTAATCGGTCGTGGGCTGTCTTATTGCGCAGTTTGTGATGGTGCGTTTTTTAGAAATCGAGTTGTTGCAATTGTGGGCGGTGGAAACACTGCGGTGCAAGATGCGATTTACATGGCTGGAATTTGCGAAAAAGTTTATATCATTCACCGCCGTGACGAGTTTCGTGCCGAAGTTGGTTTGGTGGAAAAACTGAAAACCCTCGATAATGTTGAGCTAGTTTTAGATAGCGTACTCTCTAATGCTGTGGCAAGTCCGATTTTAAAGACTATTAGCGTTAAAAACGTAAAAACAGATGAAGAAAAAACGCTTGAAGTTAGCGGTTTATTCGTGGCAATTGGGCAAGTTCCTCAAACGAAAAACTTTGCCGACATCTTACCTCTTGATGACGGCGGCTATGTGAAAACAGATGAAACTTGCAAGGTGAAAAGCGGAGTTTACGTGTGCGGAGATTGCCGAGTGAAAACGATTAGGCAGCTCACAACAGCCGTCAGCGATGGCTCAATTGCGGGAATTAATGCGCTCGAATTTTGCAATGAACATTAAAATTTAAATGAAAATCTTTTGGCGTACGTCGCTACGCTTACACTGGCGAAAATTTTGGGTTTTAAGCGAAAAAGCGAAGCGGTGTACGACAAAAGAAAAACTAATAAATATGTGACACCGAAAGGAGAAAATGATGAAATATATTTGGGAAAATCCAGCAATTTTTAAGGAAAACAAAGAGGACGGTCACGTTATTGCTTTTAGTCATGACGACGAAAAAAAGGCGATTTATCGTGAAGAATCAATTTATAAATTCAGCATCAGCGGCACTTGGAAATTCCATTGGGCAAAAGGTGTTGAGGAATTTGGAGAAAGTTTAAAAAGCGTTGCTTACGATTGCAGCGAGTGGGAAGATATCACTGTGCCAGGTGTTTGGCAAATGCAAAAAGACTATAGTAACCCACTTTACTATGCTAACTCTTACCCTAATGCGATTAGCACAAAGAAATCTGAAATTCCAAAAATTGATCATAAATTGCAAGAAGTTGCGATTTATAGACGTGAATGTGATGTGCCAATAACTTGGGGAAATCGAGAGATTTTCATGCACTTTGGTGCTGTTAAAGCTGGCATGAAACTCTATATTAATGGGCGGTATGTCGGTTATTCTCAAGGCTCATTCACTCCTCATGAATTTAACATAACTCCTTTTGTGCACGCTGGCATCAACACTGTTGCCGCTGAGGTGTATCGCTACAGCGATGGTACATATCTCGAGGATCAAGATATGTGGTTTGCAAGCGGAATTTATCGTGATGTTTATGTTTTCAGTGAAGAAAAAACTTGCATTCGTGACTTTTTCATCAAAACAAAACTTATCAATAATTATAAAGATAGCAATGTTGATGTTGCAGTTCAAATTAATGCATACGATGATGAAAAAACTGCCACTGTTGAAGCTTTCATTGTTGATGACGGCACTAAAACCGAGGTGGGAAGCGATAGCGCTGTATGCAAAAAAGGTGCGACTAATTTTAATTTTAGTAAGCTTTTCGAGGGCGTTAAACTTTGGTCTAGCGAAACTCCAACTTTGTACACGCTTTTAATCAAGCTCACTGTTGGCGAAAAATCGACATATAAGGCTATACGTTTCGGTTTTAAAGAAATTGAAATTCGTGGCGAGAGAATCCTCGCAAATGGACAACCACTTCTCATTCGTGGTGTTAATCGTCATGATTTTGACCCAGATAGTTTGTGGGCAGTTCCAGATGAGAGATACATTCAAGATTTAAACATCATGAAGCGTAACAACATAAACTCAATTCGCACAAGCCACTATCCAAATGACCCACGCTTTTATGATTATTGCGATGAATATGGCTTTTGGGTGATGGATGAGTGTGACCTCGAAACTCATGGCGTACGCAGAAAAGGTGTGCCAGGAGATAATCCAATGTGGACTGATGCTGTGGTTGACAGAATGCAGCGAATGGTTCTTCGTGATCGCAACCATGCTTGCGTGTTTATGTGGAGCTTAGGCAATGAGGCAGGTGACGGCAGTAACTTCTTAAAAATGAAAGAAGCAGCTCTCGAACTTGACGATACAAGACAATTCCACTATGAGGGCGATTTTGACTTCACAAAAAGTGATGTTATTTCAAGAATGTACCCAATGAGTGACCTTGTTGAAAAGCTTGGTAATCGTGAAGAAGTTGCAATTTCTGCTTTTGACAACATCGCTAACGCACTAGCAGCTGACAGCAAACCTATCAAAAAATCGATGTACACAAAACCTGTTGTTTTTTGTGAATTTGCTCATTGCATGGAAAATAGCTTAGGCAATTTCCAAGAATATATGGACGCTTTTGAAAAATACGATAACCTTTGCGGCGGCTGGATTTGGGATTTTTGCGATCAAGCTCTTCATCAAAAAACCGAGGACGGCGAAGATGCATGGCTTTACGGCAACGATTTTGACGAAAAAGATAGCTGGCTTAAACCTCCATATAACGTGTGCGCAATCACTGGCAGCAACGGCTGTTTCAACGCTAACGGAATTATCGCAGCTGATCGAAAAGTTCACCCAGCAATTCACGAAGTTAAAAAAGTTTACGCTGAAATTTGCGTTGACGAACTCGACAAAGCGAATGGCGAATTTTTAATCAAAAACAAGCAACTTTTCAGCGACTTAAACAAGTTTAACCTTGAATTTACTGTTACAGTTGATGGTGAAATTCACGCAAAAACTTTAGTTCCTAATGAGTTATTCACTGACATTAAACCTCTTAGCGAAAAGAAACTCATTGTTGATTATGGCTTTGACACCATGCCACAGGGCGAAGTTATCGTGACTTTCTCTTTCCTTTTAAAAGAAAAATGCCGCTGGGCAGATGCTGGCTTTGAGCAAAACTTTAGCCAGTTTATTATAAAAGAAACTGAAAAAACTATTGACGAGCCAAAAGTTGGTGTTGTTGAAATCATTGGAACTCAAGAAGAATTTGAAGTTATCGGTGATAATTTTAAATATAAATTCAAAAATGGCTTGCTTTATCAAATGATAAAAGAGGGAAGAGTATATCTCGACAAAGCAATCGCACCGAATTACTACAGAGCAATGACAGATAATGACGTTGACTTTGTTAACTTCACACCGCCGCTCATGCCATTTCACCCACTTTTAGGTTTGAAATCTGCAACAAACAACTGCAAAACAAAGGCTGGCTTCATTCATAAATACGCTCACACTGCCTACATTGAAACCAACGTTAACACTTCATGTGTGAAAAATGCCAAGCTGATTTACACAGTTTACCCTGACGGCAAAATAAAAATCAAGCACGAAGGTCAAGCAAAAACAAACTTACTTCGTTTCGGCTTTAAACTCGAGCTTGAAAAAGATAAAAACATGGTTTCGTGGTACGGCGCAGGTCCTCACGAAAACTATATTGACAGAAAAACTGGCGCAAAAATCGCAAAATATGAGATGTCAGTTGAAGACTTAGAGCATCACTATATGCGTCCTCAAGAAAACGGACATCGCTGCGATGTCAGAGAAATGAGCATCACTAATAGTGGCAATAGTGGTTTCAAATTCACCGCTGTTAACGCTTCAAGTTTCGGCTTCAACGCTCATCATTACACAGTTGACGAGCTCGATGCAGCAACTCACATTCACACATTCAAACACAGCGATTTAACAGAAGTTTGCATTGACGCACAGCAACGTGGCGTTGGCGGAGATACACCAGGAAATGCAGCGCTTAGAGAGCCATATAAAATGCAAAAGGGCGATAAATTCAGCGTTGAAGTGATGATGGAAATTCTTTAAAGCTTGATGATTTTAAGACCACTTTTTTCGGCTAATTCATAAAATTTAAAAGCTCCACCCAAAGTGCAGTTGATGTAAACAATTGCGTGGGTGGAGTTTTTTATTATCCATTTATTTCGAAAATTGATTGCAAATCTTTTCGGTACGCTTTCAATGCCTTCTGGCAATAAAGTTGGATGTTTGCACTCAAAAGTTTCCACTTTTTCTTTTGGCATATAAGCTAAAACCACACTATAGTCAATGTGAGGATATTTTATTTTGAGTTCATGAAGTGCATTTGCTACCATTAAATCAAAACCTCCATGATTTCCCACATAAAACTCGTTTACATTTTCATTGATGATAAGGTTTTCGATTTCATTGATAAGCTTCGGTTTGATTTCTTGAGGTGTGTCACGATGCCCAAAAAAGCAGCAAGTTTTCATAACTTTCTCTCCTTATAGCTTTAAATATAATATTTATCAAATTATAACACATGATATATCATAATGCAAGGTTAGAATGATATATTATGTCATAAAATAAATAAAATATCATATACAATACAATTGATAGGAGATGATGTTTTATGAAAAAAGTGATTTTTGAGGAAGAAATAAGAGATAGGCTTATAAAACTTAGATTGAAAAAAGGTGTTTCATCTAGGGAGATGAGTTTGTAGATAGGGCAAAACGAGGGATATATTAACCGAATTGAGAGCGGAAAAACATTACCATCAATGAATGCGTTCTTGTTCATTTGTGATTATTTAAAAGTTTCACCAAGCGAATTTTTTGAAATGGAAAACACAAACCCAGTGAAAGTGAAAAAACTCGACGAAAAACTCAAAAAATTAAACGATAAGCAATTAGATTTAATATATCAAATCGTTTGCGAGTTTGAAAATTGATTTTTGGTTAGGCAACGACAATTTTAATTTTTGTGTTATAGATTTCACATTGATGTGTTTGGTAAAACGGCACTAACCACATGAACAAAAGTAAACACAAAACAGAAAATTCCCCAAAGCCACAAACTCAAAAAAATAACAAGAAAAACAACAACCCGAAAATCTAGTACCAAACCAAAGAAAGCCACAAACCTAAAGAGGATTTTCAAGGACACCTCCTTGAATGCTTTTTTGTTTTACTTTTTTTCATAAAAAAAGTAAATGCCATTTTTTTGGTTACTTTTTTTGGGCAAGCAAAAAAACGTAACGCCCCTGCGGCAGCAGAAACGTGACTAAAAACATCAACAAAAGTAAACACAAACCGAAAATTACCCACAGCCAAAAAACCAAGAACGGCGGTGAATTTTTAAATTACATCAATGTTCAATCGATAACACAAAACCAAAAAAAAGAAAAAGAAAAACAACAAACCAAAAATCCAAAACTAAACCCAAAGAAATCCACCGCAGTGCGAGAGGATTTTCAAGGACACCTCCTTGAATGCTTTTTTTGTTTTTCTTTTTTTCCAGAAAAAAAGAAAATGCCATTTTTTTGGTTACTTTTTTTGGGCAAGCAAAAAA
>JAWXUR010000009.1:0-38320 GCA_044426265.1 Clostridia bacterium | reverse complement strand
CTTGCCCAAAAAAAGTAACCAAAAAAATGGCATTTTCTTTTTTTCTGGAAAAAAAGAAAAACAAAAAAAGCATTCAAGGAGGTGTCCTTGAAAATCCTCTCGCACTGCGGTGGCTTTCTTTTGGCTTGGTACTAGATTTTGGGTTTGATGTTTTTCTTTGGCTTTTTTGTTTTTCACCTCGATTTTTTAATTATTAATCTATTTTCTCTTAAGTTTCTTGCATTGAGATCGACCCTACGAGCTAAAAAAAGATTTTTAATTTAAAAAACTAATTCATCAATCTAACCCAGCGTTCAAGCAAGTTTCTCGCAAAAATAAAATCGCAAAATTTTAAGCGAAAACTCAAAACTTTGCGATTTACATTTTGTTTTTGTTTAATTTAAAAATTAGCCAGCTACGATAGCACTTACTGGGCAAGATGCTTCACAAGCACCACAATCGATACAAGTATCTGCGTTGATTTCATATTTTGAATCGCCTTCGCTGATAGCTTCAACTGGGCAACCATCTGCACATGAACCGCAAGAGATGCAATCTTCGTTAATTACGTATGCCATTTGTCATTTCCTCCTTGATCGTTATTTTATGATTACATTATATCATATTAAAAAATTTTATCAAGGCTTTTTCGAAAAAAAGTTGTGAATTATCGTTATTTTTTACAGTTTTTTAACTCGTTTTTTATTAGTTTGTGCTAACTAACTATTGTTTTATACAAATTTAGAGCATTATTTTTAGTAAATATCACTAGAAAGGAAAATTATGAGTAATTATTTAAATCGTGACACCTTACCGCCTCTTGTATGCGAATATATGAGCGAATTGATGATTGTTAAAGGAAAATCACGCCTTACTGTGAATGAATATGTGAGTGATTTACGTGTGTTTTTTCGTTTTATTGAATCTCAGCGTAAAAACCTCATAAGCATTGAAGAGCTTCCAGTCGATTTTGATTTGTCGTTTATGGATACTGATTATATCTCAAAAATCACCCTTAGTGATGTCAATTTTTTCCTTATTTACTGTGCAAATGAGCGTGGAAACTCGGTGCGTACTCGTGCCAGAAAAGCGGCTTCAATTCGTGGCTTTTTCTCGTTTATCTGTGACAAAATGAAATATATCAGTGAAAATCCAGTTAGCCAATTAACTGTCGCTGCACCTCGCAAGGAGCTTCCTAAGTACCTCACGCTTGAGCAAAGCATTGCACTTCTTCAAAGTGTCGAGGGCAAAAACGCTGTGCGTGATTATTGCATTTTAACTCTGTTTTTAAACTGTGGACTTCGTTTAAGTGAGCTTGTGGGCTTGGATTTAGACGACGTCAACCTCACCGAAGCGACCATGGTTGTCACTGGTAAAGGTAACAAACAGCGCATGGTTTATCTCAATGATTCGTGCGTACTGGCACTTCGTGCCTACCTTAAATTTAGAATGAGTGCTTATAAACCAAAGCTTGATGCAGATAAAAAAGCATTGTTTCTCAGCAGACTAAACAAGCGTATGGGCAGACAAGCTGTGCAATTAATGGTGTACGCCCAACTCGAAAAAATCGGCTTGAAGTCAAACCATTATTCAGTGCATAAACTTAGACACACCGCCGCAACTCTCATGTATCAACACGCAAACGTTGACATTTTGGTGCTAAAAGATATGTTAGGTCACGAAAACATCGCAACAACAGAGATTTACACCCACCTTGAAAGCAAACAACTGCGTGAGGCAGTGGAAAAAAATCCGCTCAACGATCCAAAAATAAAAAAACAATAGTGAATATCAAAATTCAAAAAGACCACCAAAGAAGTAGATCATCAGCGAGTCAACCAACGTACTAAGGACAAAAAAGCCAAAGATTAAAACTATTGAAATGAAAAACTTTTTGAGTTCGATTTTTTGGGTGGTATTCATGCTTAGCTGATTTTTGATTTCACTGCTCATTTTAAAGCTTGTTTGAGTTAAGATAAGCATGGTGAACAGCAAGATTATCTTGCCAGGAAATAGCACTAAAAAGCAATATTCCACACCGGTTAGCTCGTAACTCATGTATAAATAGCAAACCAGAGTTCCAATTCCAAGGCTTTTTATCAAAGTGGGAATCATCACAAAATAGCTGCCAACGGCGCTTGTTCCCATGACGGTCATCACGGCAAAATATATCATATTTGATAGTAAAATCCCTGATGAAATTTCTAAAAAGCTTTTATTTGCAAAATTATAATTGAACTCAAAAAAATAGGTGTATAGCTCATTTGAAAACAGGCTTTCGTTAAGTCCATAACTCAAAACACCCAAAATCAAACCTAAACCAATCACCAAAGCACTGCCTATTAAAACAGTGTCTGTGGTGATTTTTTTCGTTATTTTCGCTTTTTTATTTTTCTTAGGAAATAATGATGCACTAACTTTCATTTATTTAACCGCATATTTTTAAATTCAAGCTTATTTCAATTTCAAGCTTGACATTCAAAAATAACCTTTCTCTCATTTTAAAATTCGACTTCACTTCCCTTTTATCTTCTTGTTTTCTTCTTCGCTTTCATGGTTATGTTAACTGAAATAATTCCGCCAAGCATTGAAACCACAACTAAAATGAAAAACGCTATCAGTGCCGTTAAGTCGATTTCAAAACTATTAGTTATCATCGAAATTAAAATCATTAATACATTAATCGGCAAGCAAAACAAAAAGCCAGTCACTAAGCCATTTTTATGAATCTTATATCCAGCATAAAATGATGAGAAAAACGAGCCAAACGCAAGGCTCACTATGCTCGCATAAAAAATGTTGCTCCTTGCTAAATCCAATTGTAAGCACGCATAAATGCTGATTATTAAGGCAATGATGTTGAGATTTAAAAACAAAATTTGAGTTTTGATGAATACTATTGTGCTTGTGCTGAGTTCCTTTTTATTAGTTTTTGATTTACCACTGGCTAATAATTTATTTTTAGTCATAAAAAATATCCTCCTATTAAAAAGAGGATACAAAATACCCTCCGCATAAGTTCTCTTATAAAGAACATATGCGAAGGGTTGATTTTTTATGATTCTTGATGAACTAAATTAGTCTTCAAGTTTTTCTTTTTTGCTTTTTTTGCCTTCGCCTTTAGCCTTAGCTTTAGCTTCTTGAGCTTTAGCACGGTCATCAGCTACTCTTGCGTTTGCAGTTTCGTTAGCTTGAACAGCCCAACGAGTGATTTGCATTCTGTTTCTATCTGCACCTGTTTCAATGATGAGGTGAGCTTCTTTGATAGTTACAACTCTGCCACAGATACCGCCGATTGTTGTGATTTCGTCACCAACATCGATTGCGTTTCTCATTTCTTGTTCTTGAGCTTGTCTTTTCTTTTGTGGTCTAATCATCATGAAATACATGATTGCGAACATACCAGCCATCATGATGATCATTGAAAAGCTGCTTGATATTGTGTCTGTGTCTGTGTCGAGTAAAAGGTTCATAAATTGCATTTTGTAAATCCTCCAATAAATCAATAATGTATACTATTATACAGGGTTTTGCTGATAAAATCAAGTGTTTTTTAAAAAATGTTGTTTTTTTAGTTTTTTTGTTAACTTAGCTACCTTTTGCATTATATTATTTGGCGGTTAAGTTAAAGTTAATTGATATTTGCTAGCTAACTTGTGCTTAGTTTCAGCATATAAAATTAACTAAATTCTTTTATCGAGTAAATCAACATATTTCGCTTTAAACTCAGCGAAAGTATCATTGTCTAACTCTTCACGAATTTTTTCGAGTAAGGTGTTGTAAAAATAAAGATTATGCACAACGCAAAGACGCATGGCAAGAATTTCTTTAGCTTTTATGAGGTGACGAATGTACGCCCTTGAAAAGTTTTTGCACGTTGGACAATCACACTCTGGGTCGATAGGTTGGGTGTCGTCCTCGTATTTTTTGTTGTTAAGATTGATGATGCCGTTCCATGTGTTCATGTGTCCGTGTCTTGCGTTTCGGCTTGGCATAACGCAGTCAAACATATCAATTCCACGGCTCACACCCTCAAGAATGTTGCCTGGCGTACCCACTCCCATGAGGTAGCGAGGTTTGTCTTTAGGCATGTACGGCTCAACTGCAGTGATGATGCGATACATTTCTTCTTTTGGCTCGCCCACGGCTAAACCACCAATTGCGTAGCCTTCGAGGTCGAGTTTTGCAATTTCTTTCATGTGATTTATTCTCAAATCTTCGAAAGTACAGCCTTGATTTATTCCGAAAAGCATTTGATTTTTATTGATAGTTTCTGGAAGTGCGTTGAGTCTATCCATTTCATTTTTGCAGCGAACTAACCATCTAGTTGTACGCTCGCAAGATTGTTTTGAATATTGATGAGTTGCTGGATTTTCGACACATTCGTCAAAAGCCATGGCAATTGTTGAAGCGAGGTTTGATTGAATTTGCATGCTTTCTTCAGGCCCCATGAAAATTTTGCGACCGTCAATGTGAGATGAGAAATACACACCCTCTTCTTTGATTTTGCGAAGTCCAGCAAGTGAAAACACTTGGAAACCGCCGCTATCAGTGAGGCTTGGTGCACTCCATCTTGTAAACTCGTGAAGTCCGCCGAGTTTGTTAATCATTTTATCGCCAGTTCTAACATGAAGATGATAAGTGTTGCTGAGCATAACTTGACATTTGATGTCTTTTAAATCAAGCGCTGAAAGTCCGCCTTTGATTGCGGCAACTGTTGCAACATTCATGAAAAAAGGAGTTTGAATTGTGCCGTGTACGGTTTCAAACTCACCACGTCTTGCTTTGTCGTTTGTTTTAATTAGTTTATACATTTCTTACCTCGATTATTTTAAAAATACTGCGTCACCAAATGAGAAAAATCTATATTTTTCTTTAACTGCAGTGTCGTAAAAATTCATTGTTTTATCGTACCCACAAAAAGCACTCACTAGCATGATGAGTGTACTTTCTGGAAGATGGAAGTTTGTGATGATTGCATCAACACATTTAAACTCATAGCCTGGGAAGATGAAAATATCTGTGCTATCTTCGCACTCGCAAATTTCGCCTTTAAAAGTTGCAACTGATTCAAGAGTTCTGCAGCTCGTTGTACCAACTCCGATAACTCTGCCGCCGTTTTTCTTTGTTTCGTTGATAATATCAGCTGTTTCTTTTGGTAACCAATAATGTTCACTATGCATATGATGCTGTGAGATGTCGTCAACTTTAACTGGTCTAAACGTACCGAGCCCAACGTGCAAGGTTACATAGGCGATTTTAACGCCCTTAGCACGTATTTTTTCCATGAGCTCATCTGTGAAGTGAAGTCCAGCAGTTGGAGCAGCTGCCGAGCCAATGTTTTTTGAAAAAACAGTTTGGTACCTCTCACTATCTTCGAGTTTTTCTGTGATATATGGAGGAAGTGGCATTTGACCAATTTCGTCAAGGATACAATAAAAATTGCCGTCATAACTAAATTTCGCTAAGCGGTTTCCGTTATCGAGTACGTCAAGAATTTCAGCTTTGAGAAGACCATCACCGAAAGTGAATTTTGCACCAGTGCGTGATTTTTTTCCCTTACCTGTGATAACTTCCCAAACGTCATTGCCCTTATCTTCAAGGAGCAAAAACTCAACTCGTGCAAAAGTTTCTTCTTTGATGCCGTACATTCTAGCTGGCAAAACTCGTGTGTTATTAAGCACAAGGCAGTCGCCATCGTTAAGCATATCTAGTATATCGTAAAAATGTTTATGCTTTATTTCATCGCTGTTTTTATCAACAACCATGAGCCTTGAGCTATCTCTTGGTTCGAGCGGATGCTGTGCGATTAGCTCGTGAGGCAAATCATAGTAAAAATCTGATGTGTTCATTAAAAATATTCCATAGAAATTTGCGAAAAAATACGCAAATTTTCGTCAACCTTTCAAAATTATTGATTTTAGTATAAAATATCGAAATAAAAATTGACTTAATTTTATTTAAGTGATATTATATATAAGATAGTTATATTATAAAGCAAAAAGCGGTTTTAATCAACTGTTTTATGCAAAATAATAACAAAACTAATTAAAGAAATTTGTGAGGTATTATTAAATGAAAAAGTACAAAGTTGGTATCATTGGCGCAACAGGCATGGTAGGTCAAAGATTTGCTACTATTCTTGAAAACCACCCATGGTATGACGTAACAGTTTTAGCAGCAAGCCCACGTTCAGCTGGTAAAACTTACACCGAGGCTCTCGGCAATAAATGGAGCATGACAGTGCCAGTTCCAGAATCAATGGCTAACATCATTGTTAAAGATGCAACAGCTGATGTTGCTGAAATCGCAGCTCAAGTTGACTTCGTTTTTTGCGCAGTTGACATGGCTAAAGACGAAATCAAAGCTCTTGAAGAAGCATATGCAAAAGCTGAATGCCCAGTTGTTTCAAACAACAGTGCACACAGGCACACACCAGACGTTCCAATGATTATCCCAGAACTCAACTCTGATCACATGGCAATCATTGAAGCTCAAAAAGCTCGCCTTGGCACTAAAAAAGGTTTCATCGCAGTTAAATCAAACTGTTCACTTCAAAGCTATGTTCCAGCTATTTTCCCACTTGACAAAAAATATGGCGTTTCAAACGTACTCGTTTGCACATATCAAGCAATTTCAGGTGCTGGTAAAACTTTCGAAACATGGCCTGAAATGAATGACAATGTTATTCCTTTCATCGGTGGTGAAGAAGAAAAATCAGAGCAAGAACCACTCAAAATTTGGGGTAAAGTTGAAGATGGCAAAATCGTTAACGCAACTTCACCAGCTTTCACAGCTCAATGTATTCGTGTACCAGCTTCTGATGGTCACATGGCAGCAGTTTTCATGAAATTTGAAGATGGCAAAAAACCAAGCAAAGAAGAAATCATCGCTGAGTGGTCAAACTTTGCAGGCAGAGCTCAAGAATTAGAGCTTCCAAACGCACCAAAACAATTCCTTCACTATTTTGTTGAAGATAATATGCCACAAACAAAACTTCACAGAGGTCTTGAAAAAGGCATGGCAGTTTCAATCGGTAGACTTCGTGAAGATTCACAATATGATTATAAATTTGTTTGTCTTTCACACAACACACTTCGTGGCGCAGCAGGCGGAGCAGTTCTTCTTGCAGAGCTTCTTTGTGCAGAAGGTTATATCGGCTAAATAAAGTCAATATTTAAATTTAAGGACGTAGTTTAAACCTAAGGTTTATCTGCGTCCTTTTTGTGCGTTTTGGCTGTACATTTTTTGGCGGTTTACCGCCAAAAAAGCGTGCAATGCACGCAAATTATAATCTGGAACGTAGTGACCCTTAATTTTTCATTCTTCATTATTCATTTTTCATTGTGAGCAAAGCGAACATTAACCAATTTATCCATTTAAAAATTAAAAAACTTATTCCAATAAATCAGGAGGTAATCTCATGAATCCCATCTTTATCGGCAGTGCAACTGCTATCGTAACACCATTTGATAAGGACGGAAAAATCAATTTTGAGAAGTTTAATGAATTAATAGAATTTCAAATTCGAAATAACACCGATGCCCTTGTTGTGTGTGGCACAACTGGTGAGGGGTCTACGCTTAGCGTTGACGAAAGGCTTGAACTGTTTAAGTTTGCTGTTGATGCCGCTAATAACAGAGTGCCTATAATTGGAGCTACTGGTAGTAATAGTACGGCCTTCACATTGGAACTTGGTGCTTTGGCGGAGCAAACTGGAATTGATGCTCACTTAATCATCACGCCGTACTACAACAAAACGAGCCAAACTGGGCTTGTGAAACATTTTCACACCCTCGCTGATAGTTTCACAAAACCGATTATGATGTATAACGTGCCAACTCGAACTGGCATGAACATTGAGCCTCAGACGTACAAGAAACTTAGTGAGCATGAAAATATTGTGGCGGTTAAAGAGGCTGACTCAAACATCTCGAAAATTATTAAGTCTATGGTCGCTTGTGAAGATCAGCTCGATTTTTACATAGGTAATGACGATATGATTTCGGTGGCAACTTCTCTTGGATTTAAAGGAGTGGTGTCAGTTTTGTCAAATGTACTGCCAAAATACACCCATGAAATGACCATGCATGGCTTTATTGGCAACTGCGAAAAATGTTCTGATATGCAAAAGCAAGTTATGGACTTGATTGAAAAACTGTTTTGTGATGTTAACCCTGTACCGATTAAGCACATGATGAATAAACTTGGCTTTGACGTTGGTGGGTGCAGGCTTCCGCTGTACGCCACGAGCGAAAACTTGAGTTTTGAGATTGAAAAAGCTTTGAATGAGTGCGAAAATTTGATTAAGCAAGAAAGCGAAGTTCTTGTTTGAAATATTTATTGACTTTTTAAGGTTGTTGATGTAAGATATAGTTAATAGATAACTTGGTCTATTTTTGTAAAAAAAATTTGAGGAGTGTAAAAAATGAATTGTCCAAAATGTAATGAGTATTACCCTGAGTCTAACTCTTATTGCCCTAGTTGTGGCTGTGAAAATCCAAATGTAGTAGCTAATCAACAGCCTGATTTTTCACAGCAAAGCCAAAATCCATATCAGCAACCAAATCAGTACCAAAATCAAAATCCTTATCAACAACCAAATCAGTACCAAAATCAAAATCCTTATCAACAACCAAATCAATATCAAAACTCATATCAGTACCAAAATCAGCAAAATCCAGATGCTTCGTTTAATCAAAATATGCAAGGTGGATATGGCAACTTTCAAGAAGTTGAAGAGGATAACTCGAGCGCTTATGTGAAATATTGGAAAAATGCGTTTAATTTTAAAGGCAGAACACGCCGCCGTGATTATTGGATTGTTTTCGGAATTAACACAGCAATTAGTGTAGTTATCACCATTTTTCTTAGTGTTTCTTTTACGATGTCTATGTTTTCATATTTAGAATCATCTGAATATAACGAGAATTTTGCCAATGATTTTTCACAAGGCTATGAATATAGCGATTATCAATTAAACTCTAACGTTAGCGCAAACTATGATGAATTTGACTATTATTTTTATTCCGATAGCACAGGTGATTACTATAGCATTGGTGACATGGATGAAGCTATCGAGATGTTCGATTCTATTCTAACCCCATCTGTTGTGATTGCAATGATTATTTTAACAGTATTTTCTTTGGTGAATTTTATTCCAAGTCTTGCAATTGTAGTTAGACGACTTCACGACAGCGGTAAGAGTGGATGGTTTTATTTAATTTGTTTCATTCCTTATGTGGGTGGTATAATTTTACTCGTTCTCATGTGCTTAGATAGTGAGCCAGGGTCTAATCAGTACGGAGCAAACCCTAAAGGTGTTAACGCTGCGCCGATGAACTTTGGCGGTTATCAAAATCAATACATGGGTTACGGATATCAACAACCTAACCCAAATTATCAACAACCTAACCCAAATTATCAACAACCTAACCCAAATTATCAACAACCTAACCCAAATTACCAACAACCTATGCCAAATTACCAACAACCAACATCACCTATTCAAGAACAACCAGTTAATTATGATGACATGGTGATGCCGATTGATAGTGATGTACAATAATAAATAAATTTAAAGACACTAGTCATAATGGCTAGTGTCTTTTTAATACAATTCACAATAAAATTGTTGACTTTAAGTTAACTTAGTTGTATAATAATTGTAATTATTCGAAAATTAAGGAGAAACATATGAACTGTCCTAAATGTGGGGAGTATTACCCCGATATAAATAAGTATTGTCCAAATTGTGGTTGTAAAAACCCAAACCCTAAACAAAAAGAAGAAGTCGTTGATGTCGTACAAGAGGAGCAAGCTCCTCAAGTTGAAACAGAAAATCTTGACTTATATCCAAGTTGGTATAAACACCCAGACGCACAAAAAGACGAAGAACAAGAACAAAACGACCAGCCACCAGAAGTGCCTAAAACAATGGATATTCAACAATTCGAGCAATTGAGAAATAAAAGACAAGAGGAATTTTTTAATAAGTACCAAAAAAATCACGAGGATAAAACCAATCTTTATATTCGTTATTGGAAAAAGGCTTTTAATTTTTATGGTAGAAGCTCTCGCAAAGAATTTTGGGTTCCTTTTCTCATAAATCAAGTTATTATCATGGTAATTTCAATGATTTTATTCATGAATGTTGGCTTGAGCTATCTCGGTTTTGATAATCCTGACACCATTGCACAGGATTTTGAAACTATGGTTGCTAGTGAAGATTTTGATATTGAAGAGTTTTATGATGATTATATCACTTATCAATCTGATCTTTATTCTTCAGATTTCATCTTTTCTCAAGACACACCTATTATGCTGTTATTAGTGTTTATGATAGGTTTCACAATTGCAACTTATTTGCCAGACTTTGCGATTATTCTTCGCAGACTTCATGATAGTGGCAAGAGTAGCTTGTTTTATCTTGTTTGCTTAATTCCTGTTTTTGGCTATCTTTCACTTTTTGTGATGATGTTATTGCCTAGTAATAAGGGTAGAAATAAATATGGCACTAATCCTAATGGTGATGATGAGATGTGATTTAGTTGAAATCTAAATTGCTAAATTTATCTTAAATATTTAAAAGACTAAGCTTTAATCGCTTAGTCTTTTTTTGCACCACCACAAAGGCATCGAGCCTTCGTGGTGGTGTTTAACTATTTTTGGGGTTACTTGTTTATAAGGTAAAAGCTGATGTTGGGAACTTTCGGCGAACGTTTTATTTTGGCTTTGCCAAAATTACTGCGTGCGAAGCACGCAGCAGCTGTGCCTGCGGCACAGCTAAACGTTCGCCGAAAGTTCCCCAAAACCGCAATCTATCAAAAAAGAACCAAACTACCAAAAAGTAGAAAACGAGAACGACAGTGAACTTTTTCGGCTCGGTTCGTAAAGCCTATCTCATAACCACAAAGGTTCGAGCAATCTAACTGCTCGGTGTAGCCGCTGCCAAATAGTACAAACTAATCCGGCGTGCGTGTCGAGGCAGCTCGACAAAAAACTCCCCATGAGTAAAACATGGAGAGTTAATTTATAGCTATATTTAAATAAGTTTATCTTATTTAAGTGTTGCTTTAGCGCCAGCAGCTTCGATTTTTGCAACTGCTTCTTCTGCTGCTTCTTTAGCCATTGCTTCTTTGATAATTTTTGGTGCATTATCAACAGCTTCTTTAGCTTCTTTGAGGCCAAGGCCTGTGATTTCACGAACAGCTTTGATAACAGCGATTTTAGTTGCGCCTACGTCTGTAAGTTCAAGGTCAAATTCTGTTTTTTCTTCAACAGCTGTTGTTGCTTCTGTAGGGCCTGCTGCTACAACTGCTGCTGCAGCTGAAACGCCGAATTCGTCTTCAACAGCGTGTACGAGTTCTGAAAGTTCTAAAACTGTAAGAGTCTTAAGCTCTTCGATCATTGCAATAATTTTTTCTGATGCCATGGTTATTACCTCCAATAATGTAATTTCTTAATTTTTATTTTTTGATTATGCTTCTACTGCTTCTTGAGCAGCTTCTGCTGGCTCGCCATCTTTATCAACGATTGCTTGGATTGCTCTAGCAAATGCTGAGATAGGAGCTTGGAATGCACCGAGTACGTTTGCAAGAAGAACTTCACGAGAAGGAAGTTTTGCAAGACCGGTGATTTTAGCTTCATCGATAACTTCTGTATCAAGGAAACCGTTTTTGATGTTGAAATCTTTATGTGTATCAGCGAATTTGTGTAAAATTCTTGCAGATGCAACATAATCATCTTTACTTGTTGCGATAGCTGTAGTGCCTTCGAGAACTGTTTCAATACCTTTTGCTTTAAGCTCTGTTTGTTCGAGAGCTAATTTTAAAAGTGTATTTTTAACAACAGTGTACTCAACACCTGCTTCACGAAGTTCTTTACGAAGAACTGTGTCGTCTGCTACAGTGATACCTTTGTAATCAACGATAACACCAGCGCAAGAACCGTTAAGTCTTTCAACTAAATCAGCAACAACTTGCTTTTTTTGTTCTAATACTTTTTCACTTGGCAAGATGAATTCACCTCCTGTAATATTTGTGAGCCTCAGCTCTACCCTATGGTGTTTAAATAGAAAAAAGCCTTTCCAACGATTACCGAAGGAAAGGCGTAAACATATCATGTCAAAACATAGCCTAAATGGCTTAGTTATCAATAAATGCATCGCTACCTCGGCAGGCGGTTTCATAACCTTTAAGTAAAACACCTGCTGTCTTAGGGTTGACAGCTTAATTATAATTGAGGCAAAATTTCTCTCTTGAGAGAAATTTTAATATTTAATGCTTTGCATTAAATATTAAGGAGCTATGCTCCCTTGCTTCATTGTAATATTTCGCACGGCTAAAACAAATAAATTTGTTTTATGCCTTTTGCTCATATTATAATACCACATAAAATTAATTATGTCAAGTATATTTTTAAAAAAACTTATGCGTTTGCTGTTTCTGAGCCAACTTTGTTAGGGTTAACACGAATGCCAGGACCCATAGTTGCAGTAACAACGCATGAACGGATGTATTGACCTTTCGCTGCTGCTGGTTTAGCTTTTAAGATAGCATCGAGAAGAGTTGTGAAGTTTTCTTCAAGTTTCTCTGTGCCAAATGATGCTTTACCAACTGGGCAGTGAATGATGTTAGTTTTGTCAAGTCTGTACTCGATTTTACCAGCTTTAGCTTCTGTAACAGCTTGAGCTACGTTTGGAGTAACAGTACCTGCTTTTGGGCTAGGCATAAGACCACGAGGTCCGAGAACCTTACCAAGTCTACCTACAAGACCCATCATGTTAGGAGCAGCGATAGCTACGTCGAAATCCATCCAGCCTTCGCCTTGGATTTTTGCAACGAGATCTTCTGCACCAACAAATTCTGCACCAGCTTCTTGAGCTGCTACAGCTGCATCGCCTTTAGCGAAAACAGCAACACGAACAGATTTACCTGTACCGTTTGGAAGAACAACTGCACCACGAACTTGTTGGTCAGCGTGACGTGAGTCAACACCAAGGCGTACGTGAACTTCAATTGTTTCATCAAACTTAGCTGTAGCAGTTTTTACTGCTAAATCAAGTGCCTCGTTTGTGTCGTATAATTTTGTTTTGTCAATAGCTTTAGCGCCATCAACGTATTTTTTACCATGTTTCATTAGTTTCATCCTCCTATAGAGTGGTTAATCGGATTTTTCCTCCCACCCGGAAGCTATTAGTCAGCTACTACAATACCCATGCTGCGTGCTGTACCAGCTATCATTGACATAGCTGTTTCAACAGTTGCTGCATTTAAGTCAGGCATTTTTTGCTCAGCAATTTTTCTAACTTGCTCACCGGTAATTGTTGCTACCTTTGTTTTGTTTGGTACACCAGAACCACTTTCGATTCCGCAAGCTTTTTTAATAAGCACTGCAGCTGGTGGAGTCTTGGTGATGAATGTGAACGTACGATCAGCATAAACTGTGATAACTACTGGAATAATAAGTCCAATGTCATTTTTTGTACGTTCGTTAAATTCCTTAGTAAATGCCATAATGTTGACACCGTGTTGACCTAAAGCAGGACCAACTGGTGGTGCTGGAGTAGCTTTACCAGCAGGAATTTGAAGTTTAATTAAACCTACAACTTTTTGAGCCATTTTTTTGCACCTCCAAAATAATGTGGTTAATGGCGACTTAATTTCATTTTAAGTCTCCCACATAGGGATTCTCCCTATAATAACTTAGCACCTTAAGTGCAAATTATCTTTGCTTTATCGCTTTTTATTTAATGGTTACTTCGATTTGATTTAAGCCGAGTTCAACTGGTGTTTCACGACCGAGCATTGAAATCATAACAGTTACAATTTCAGTTTCAAGGTTGATTTCACTAACAACTCCACTATATCCATCGAATGGACCATTTGAAATGTTTACGAAGTCCCCTACTTTGTAGTTTACTTCGACTGTTCTCTTTTCGATACCGAGAGCGATAACCTCTTTATCAGTGAGAGGAACAGGTTTGCTTCCAGGACCTACAAAACCAGTGACACCACGAGTGTTTCTAATAACGTACCATGCATCATCGTCCATAGTGAGTTCTTCTTCGTCGAATTCACTTTTTCTTTTGTATGCACAAGTAACTTTAACCATAACATAACCTGGGAAAAGTTTGCGTTCGATTTCTCTTGTTTGGTTGTCTTTGATTTCTGTAACTATTTCTGTTGGAATTTTGACTTCTAACAAAACGTCTTGGAGTTTACGGTTTTCAGTAACCGTTTCGATGTTTGAGGCTACTTTGTTTTCATAGCCTGAATAGGTATGAATTACAAACCACTTGGCCATTTGAGCCATTGTTACACCTCCATTTTTGTTGATATAATCTTCAACTACAAAGCAATAACTTTGAAATTAAAAACCTATCATTTTAACCAAAATTTCTGAGTTTGTTTACGAAAGAATCAGTTCACTAAACAATTGATTAATTGATTATTCAGCATCTGCTTCAGTTGAGTCTTCTTCGGTAGTAACTTCTTCAGTTGTTTCTTCCTCAGTTGTTTCTTCCTCAGTTGTTTCTTCTTCAGCGTCTGCGTCATCTTCAACTTCTTCAGTTGTTTCTGTGTCGTCTGTGTCTTCGTCTACAGTTGTGTCGTCTTCAACAACTTCTTCAGTTGTTGTTGGATTTGCAAGACTTTCAAGTCCTGTGATTCCAAGGTTGAGTACACTGTCAATACCATAAATTACGATAGAAACCATGAATACAACCAAGAGCACTATGCCCGTACTTTTGAGGACTGTTCGAGCGTCTGGCCAAACGATTTTTTTAGATTCACCTTTGAAATCTTTATAAAAGCGTTTTGCACCTTTGCCCGCACGGATGAAGATATTTGGCTTGTTTTGTTTTTTGCTACCCTTAGCAGCTTTAGCAACTTTTTCGGCAGCTTTGCTCTCGTCAGTTGTGGCCTTACCAACTTTCGAATTAGGGTCAACTTTTTTATTTTTGTCAGCCATTTCTCGTTCCTCCCGTTATTATTTTGTTTCTTTGTGGAGAGTGTGCTTTTTGCAGAATCTGCAATATTTGTTCATCTCCAGCCTGTCAGGATTGTTCTTTTTGTTTTTCATTGTGTTGTAATTGCGTTGCTTGCACTCAGTGCAAGATAAAGTAACTCGTACTCTCACGAACGGCACCTCCATATTGGATTATTAAGTTTAGGGTGGATAATCGGATGATTTTCACCTTAAACCAGTTAAGGCCTCCCTCCATTTTAACGCATAAAAATAAAGCCCTAAAATTAGAGGTGCAACTAGTTTAACATAAAGGAATATAAAAGTCAAGCTTTTTCTTATTATTTTTATTGATTTTAAAATAATTTTTCAGCTTGATTTTTTCTTGTGAGTTTCAGTACAGTTTTTGGCGGTAAACCGCCAAAAAAGTACCGCAAAAAACCGAACAGTCAAACACATTAAGCCTTTTTCTGTTCGGTGGTTTTTTGATTAAAGAGCAACCATTGTTTCAATGATGATTGGAACAACTGGAGTTGCAACTTCGCCCATCATGTTGCCTTTTCTTGGAACGTCGCAAAATGCATCAACAACGTCCATGCCATCGATAACTTTGCCGAAAGCTGCATAGTCGCCATTGAGGAAACTTACGTCTTTATAGCAGATAAAAAATTGGCTTGATGCAGAGTTTGGCATTTGGCTTCTTGCCATTGAAAGCACGCCTTTTGTGTGTGAAAGTGTGTTTTGAGCAAAGCCGTTTGATCTAAACTCGCCTTTGATTTGGTCTTTACTGCCACCCATTCCTGTGCCGTTTGGATCGCCACCTTGAGCCATGAAACCATCAACAACTCTGTGGAAAGTGAGTCCATTATAGAAACCTTCATTTACGAGTTTGAGGAAATTTTCAACTGTTGCTGGTGCAAATTCTGGGTAAAGTTCAATTGTGTACTCTCCACCATTTTGCATTGTTACTTTTACTTGTGGGTTTGACATTGTTATGCCCTCCGTTATCTTTATTTTTTGATTACTACTTATTATACTACATTTAGCTTAAGTGTCAATAAGAAAACACGCATTTTATCTAAGAATTTTCACTCTATATATAATAGTATACGAATTTCGCCTATTTTCATGCCCAAGGTTGAGTGTCAACTGTGATTTCACCTAAATCGTTGTCAAGAACCTTGTACATCGCTTGAGAAATAATCGAGTCTTGAAGTCCATCTTTAAGGCTATACATATCTTTTCCAGTTTCAAGATATTCTTTCATGCCCCACATACAATCGGTCACAGCGAGTTCATCGTCATTGAGTCTTGCATGATTAAATGGGTTTTTATATAAGATTTTGCCGTTGAGGCTCATGTCAGATAGCGCCCATTCCCTGTTGTTGAAACGTCCTCTGTCACGGCGTACAAGCGAACTGAGAACTGTGTCGCCATCTTCGTTTATGTAGCGAATATCCATGTCATCAATTTCGCCAATTAAGCCTTGAATGTTGATGTGACGTGTGCGAATTTGCGAATGATACATCGCATCAGTGAAGTTGTAAAAACCAACAGTGCCATTTTCAAATTCTAAGGTTAAAATATCACGATTTTTCATTGTTGTGTTTCCAGTGTAAAGCATTCCATAGCGTGAATCAGTTTCAACCACTGGGAAAACGTGACGCTTTCCATAGATTTTAACTTTATCCATGCCAACACCTAAAATTTCACGCATAACAGCGACAGCGTGGTAGCCGTGAAGTGAAGAAAGAGTCATGTTTGAAACTTCACCAATCATTCCAGTTTTAACCACTTTCATCCATGAATAATAAAGTGGTTGGCGGTGATATTGCTCGGCAACTTGAATTTTTGCGTCATACTGCTGCGCCATTTCCCAAAGTTTATATAAATCTTCTTGACTTTCTGCTGGTGGGGTTTCACAAAGTACAGGCACATTAAGTTTCATGAACATCTCGAAATATCCCATAGTAACCTTACGATTGACACAAAGCACAACGAAATCTGGTTTAGCCGCCAAAAGCTCGTCCATGTCCGTTGTCATTTTCACGCCTAAACGCTCATGAAGTTCTTTCGCCTTTTCTTCGCTTCGTGTATATACTCCAGTGAGTTCAAATTGTTCTGGTACATATTGAGCTGCACGCATGAAAAATTCCGCTCTCCAGCCAGTTCCAACAATTGCATATTTACATTTTTGCATTTGAATATCCTCCTATTTTTTAGTTTAATTTAGTATAGCAAAAAGTTTTGTTTTGTTCAAGCTTTTTGTTTTTTTATTTTTTCGATTATCAATATAACGCACACAAATCATGTAAAATTTTACTCAATTTTTTTAAAAAATTGCGGTTTCTTAAGGCAGAGCCTTAAGTCGTTCGCCGCAGCGAACGAAATCCCCTATCGTCAAAAAAATCAGGAGGATAGCAAAAGTGTCCAGTGGACATTTTTGCGTAAGGAACCCTATTAAGGGGTTCCTTGATTTTGCCGTAGGCAAAACAATGCAGATTTGCCAACACGAAAAAATTAATTGAAAAAATAATTTTCTGTAGGGAACGGTCTTGACCGTTCCATGTTGGGTATAGTGCTAACCTTTGGAACGGTCAAGACCGTTCCCTACGTTTTTTTGAAAATTTGTGGTTTTTGTTTCGTGAAATCACGAAACCGAACATGGCAAGGGTAGAACCCTTGCCCTACACTGTGATTTTTAAAAATTCCGTAAATCACTCATATTTTTTGCATTGTAGGGACATGGCTTGCCATGTCCGCAAGGAAAGTGCAAACCCAGTTTCTGACATGGCAAGCCATGTCCCTACGATATAAAAACTAGGGCGTACAGCCAAAACTGTACGCCCTAAAAATCATTCTATTTCAATATCTTTCTTCTTCATAAACACAACACCAATTGCCATGATAACAGCGAACACGATGAGGTAAAAAAGAACTGGCAAACTGAAACTGCCCTCAGCTTTTGCTGCCATATATGGTGTGTAACCATGAGCAAAGCAAGCTGCAACGATCATGAAAATCGAACCGCAAATTGCAAGAACTGGTGCGATTTTGCCTTTGAATACGCCCAAACCTTTTTCTTTAAAGATCATGCTAACAAAAATTGGAATGTAAAAAGCGTAAATTGTGATGATTGGAAGCTCTGATGAATCGAATGAGAATAAGCCGAACCACCGTGGAGATGTGAGGTTTGCACCATAGAAGAATGTGAGCCAAAAACTTGCGAGAAGTAAGCCTACAATGCCAGCATTTGTTGGCATATTGCTTGCTTTATCAACTTGTGAAATATATTCTGGCTTAGGGCCCCTGCCACGAGCACCGAAAGCGTAGAAACCACGAACACAGCCCATCATTAAGCCGTTGAGTGTACCCAAACACGAAACCACTATGAATGCCATGAGAAGTGAACCAGCACCGCTTGAAAGAAGTGCTTCAAAAGCCATTTGTACGCCAGTTTCGCCGCTATCCATAAGTTCAGCGTTGCTGATTGTGCCAGCCAAACCGATGTAGTACGCAATATAAATCACAACAACACTAATTGTGCCGAACACCAAAGCTCTTGGTAAGTTCTTCTTTGAGTCCTTGATTTCTGCGTTGATTGATGTTGCGATTATCCAGCCTTCATACGCAAAAGCTGTTGCAACAACTGCTTGGAAAAGTGCGCTTGAAGTTGAGATGTCGTCAGTCACTGTTTGAGTGAAGTTTTGCACGAGCATATCTGATGAAAGACCTTTAATTGTGCCAAAAATTGCCATTATTCCAAGTGGAATAAGTTTAATCACTGTTGTGCTAACTTGAAACTTACCTGAAAGTTTTGGCGAAAGAACGTTCAAAACATAGCTTAAGACAAGGAATAAACCTGCGATTGTCATGCATTGACCGCCAGTGATGTCCCAGCCCATTAATACGCTGAAATATCTTGCCGAAACCCAAGCGAGAACTGATGCGAGTGTTGGATAATAAGTTGTTGCTAAAAACCAGCCAACTAAATAGCCGTACTTTTCGCCAACTGCCGCTTCTGCATAGTCTAAGATACCATTAACTTTTTCATATCTTGTTGCCAAAATTGAAAAAGCGTAGGCGCAAGCCACCATGACACAGCCGCCGATGAGCCAAGCTAAGATGCCTAGTGGTAAATTACCACCTGTTACATTAAGAACTTTTTCCGCTTTGAAGAAAACGCCACTTCCGATTACGATGCCAACAACCATTGCTATAGCGGTTGGTAAGCCGTATCTTTTTTCTAATTGATTTTGCATTTTTAATGCCTCCGTAAAATTTTTACCTAGTTAAACATATATTTTAACTCATGTCGCATTATTTTAACACAACAAGGCAGTGATGTCAACGTTTTTTGTGTAAATTGCTTTATATAAGCTAACTTTTATAAAAATTCTTATTATTAAACACAAAAAATGTCTTTTGGTCGTACTCGGTAAATTTTTCCGCTAGAAATTAAACTAAATTAATTTTAAACAATCCAACAATTATATTGACATCTAAAACAATAAATGTTAAAATGTTACTAACTAGATTTATATTTTTTAACACTTTGGAGGAAATTAATAATGAAAAAAGCCTTATGCCTACTCTTATCACTAACTATGATATTCACAACTAGCTTCACACTTGCAATAAGTGCAACCGCTATCGACTTATCTGGACTCGGTCTTGAAGAAAATTACGATGTGAGCGGTTTTGAATTTGACTCTTTTGGTGATGGCGATTACGCTTTAGACCTCGAAGAGCTTTTAGGTGATGAAGAAGCGCTCAAGTCAACATCAATTCTTGGCTATAATCTTTATGATTACTATGAAGGTTTAGACAATTTCAATTGGGCTCAAGTTGATTCAGAACTCGGTTATACTGATTACTTACTTGCAAAAGCAAACCTCAATACGTACCTCAAAAGAGCTCTCACAACTTTAATCGGTGATGATAATCTTTACACTGTTGAATATGCACTTCTCATGACAAACTTCATCGGTGATTTATTAGACCCTAATTTTGAAGACATCACTTATGCAGACGATTTAAGAACAATCTTCACAACAGAAAAAGTTTCTTCTGATGTGTTTTACACAACAGTTGCAGATCTTTCAGGGCTCTCAGAAATTTTTGAATACAACATCATCTCTTCTGGCAAAACTTTAGACTACACAACATTCTTTGCTTCTCTTGGCATGGATTTTGAAGATATTACAGACGAGCAACTTAAAGATTCATCTCTTTTTGCAGCAGCTTTAATTGAAAGTTTCATCAATTCTCTTTTATCTGATGGTCCAATCGAGTTCGTTTGCAACTTCTTAAACATCAACTCAGCACTTTATGATGTCACTGTTAAAGACACAGTTGTTGCTCTTCTTACTAAATGGATCAATAACGGTTCAGCAACTGGTGGAGAATCAATCAAAGTTGAAGACATTGACGACATGACAGGTTTCATAAACTTCATCTTCAACAGATGCGATGAAACAGACACTGATTCACTTCAATTTTCAACCTTACCAGAAGGAAGATTTGCCCACGCAGACAACACAACAGATGTTTTCTTCTTCCTTTTAATCTATGGCAACATCAATGCACAATATGAAAACAACGCAGCAGTTGTTGATGAAATTCAAAAAGTCATTCTTGCAGAAGATGGACTTGACATTGCTGACAGAGAAAGAATTTCAACAATTCTCGGCGGTATGTGCGGAGATTCTGATGATTTAGTTGGAATGGTTGAACTCTTAGTTGAGTTATACGTTGAAAATGTTGAAGAAGGCATCTCAAGCCTTTTCACAAACATTCAAAATGCTTTTGCAACTTTATTTGCAGAAATCATAGCTTTCTTTGATAGATTATTCTTCTTAGCTTAATTGAAGATTTAAAATAATATAAAAGCTCCCACTTCAAATGAAGTGGGAGCTTAGTGTTTAATTCAACAATTTTGGGGCTGTCGCATTAAGCTGCTGAATATATTTTTCGCACACGAAGCCGTATAAAAATACTGCGAGTGATGCGAAAAATTTTCAATATAAACACTTATAATATTAAAAATTTGGTAGTATGGCGAATTTTTACACAATTTAAATTAGTGTTTATATGATCCGCTCTTAATGCGACAGTCCCCTTTTATCTTTATTTCAACATTCTGCTCACAAGGTTGATTTTTATGTAGGCTCAAGACCCATTGTTACCACCTAAAAGACCGAAGCTTACACTTAAACCCTTATTGATTTTGCCCATGTCATTATCAGTTAAATTGCCCATTTTTTCTTTTAAACGCTGTTTATCGATCGTGCGAACTTGTTCGAGAAGAACTATTGAATCTTTGGTTAAACCACAATTATCAGCATTAACTTGAATATGAGTTGGCAGGGTTGTTTTATATCTTTGACTGGTTATCGCTGCCGCTATAACTGTTGGGCTAAACTTATTCCCAACATCATTTTGAACTATTAACACTGGGCGTATTCCGCCTTGTTCTGAGCCGACAACTGGGCTCAAATCTGCATAATATATATCCCCACGCTTGATTGACATAAAAAATTTCTCCCTTTCTTTGATTTCACCTATAGTTTTACCATCTAAGCTACTTTTTAATCAAATTTGGGGAGTAATTTGTTTTTTATTTTAGTATATGCATGGTGTTATTTTATGTGAATATGTAAAGATACTCGCCAATGCTCAACGTGTCAATCTTCATTTCATCACAGTTGAAAGTGATCACGTAATCGCCGTTTATGCTTTCGCCCTCACAATTAATTTTGCCAGTTTGTGCTATCAACTGCTCACAAGAGCCAAAGTTGCCAAGCACTTCATATAAAGCTGAAATAACATTATCACCGAGCGTTAGAGCTTCAACCTCATTCAAATTAATTTGCACCGAATCAAGGCTTAGAACTTTTTCACCATCAACTATGCAAACGCTCATTCCAGCTAAACTTTCTGGAGAAGAAAAAGTCAAGTTAATTTCAGTTGGAGAAACATAATCTAAACTCGCAATTATTTGCTCTTCATTTTGCATCACTGTTATTGTGCTTTGAAATGCCGACAAGGTAAACTGCGTTTGCGCCTGCGAAGTTTGACACGCTGTTAAGGTTAGTAAGGACATTAAGATTAATATAGATAGTGATTTTTTTAGCATAAATTTCCTCTTTTCTATTATATATATTTTTATATCTATTTTTTCAAAATAAAAAGACGTATTTTAAAATGCTTAGTACAATAGTACTAGCTTTAAAATACGTCCTGTTTTTTTATGAAAAATTGCCAGTGGGTCGTTTACTTTTTTTGCGGTAAACCGCAAAAAACTGTACCGCAGACATGAAAATAAATTTTGCTAAACTGGTTTGAATTTATCTTGTTAACCTTCAAAACTTGCGAAAACTGAGCCCAGTTCCTCGATTAAATCTGAAGGGAGCATTCCCATTTTTGACTTTTTGCTCACAACAATGTCTGCACAGTGACCATGAAGATAAACCGCCGCTGTGACAGCCTGACTAACTTCAAGACCTTGAGCCACGAAAGCACCCATGATGCCGCTAAGCACATCACCGCTGCCGCCTTTTGCAAGCCCAACATTGCCTGATGCATTAACATATCCCTTAGTAGTAAGCGGTTGAGTTACGATAGTATTTGTACCTTTGAGAACAAGGAAAACTTTTTTCTCTTGCGCAAAAATTTTCGCAGTGTGAAGTCTTTCTTGCTCAATCAATTCAACATCAATTCCAGTGAGTCTTGACATTTCTTTTGGGTGAGGTGTTAAGATGATTGGAGCTTTTGCACTTTGTAATATACTTATGTCTGTAGCTAACACATTTAGACCATCTGCATCAATAATTACAGGCACATTTGAGTTTTCAATCACAGCTTTCACAACTTCGAAGCTATCTTCTGTTGCTCCCATGCCGCAGCCGATAACAATCGCTGTGAACTTATCTAAGCTTTCCACAAGTTCTGGAATGCACTCTTTTGAAATTCCACCTTTTTTATTTGAAGCAAGCGGCATCAAAAGTGATTCAGTTGTTCGAGAGGCAACCACGTTATAAATGCAATCTGGAAAAGCGTTTGTCACAAGACCAACACCGCAGCGAAGAGCAGCGTTTGTTACAAGATAATTTGCGCCGACCATGTTTTTGCTTCCAGTGATGCAAAGCAAGTGACCAAAACTTCCTTTATGGCTTTTTGGCTCTCTTTTTGGAAAGAAATTAGAAACCTCAAGCTTATTATAAGTATAAAGTGAATCTGGCACAACTTCATAACTTTCTTCTGGAATACCGATGTTTGCAATGATGATATCGCCACAGCAATCAGCTGCTGGGTGAATAATATGAGCAGGTTTAAGCGCTGAAATTGCAATTGTGTAATTAGCTCGAATGCAATGATCATCATTATAACCGCTTTCGCAATAAACACCACTTGGCACATCTAAAGCAAATTTTAAACCATGAGCACTGTTAATTTCATCAAACAAATCACGCAGTTCAGGAGAAACAACTCCATAAAAACTAAAACCATAAATCGCATCAACAATAACATCAGCATTTTTGATTGTTTGAGTAGCCTTGATTTTATCTGAATCGTACCACACAGTTGGGATAGATTTATCAATCACTAATTTATACATATAGGTCGCCTCTTGGCTGTTAGGATAGCCAGAAGCGAGGATAACACACACATTATAGCCATTTTCGCTAAGTTTACGAGCCACAACAAAGCCATCTCCGCCGTTGTTTCCACGTCCGCAAACCACAGCAATATTACGGCGACCAACCTTGTCTTTTTCAAGCACATTCATAATGTTTCTCGCACAAGCCGCACCAGCATTTTCCATCATACGCTGATAACTGAGCCCATATTTCGCAGTGTGTTGCTCAACTCTTTTCATTTCATCTGAGTTTAATAATCTCATAAATAACACCCTTTCATGATTTATATTTATTTATTTTATTTATGTTTTGTTTTTTCTTTTTCGGTACAATTTTTGGCGGTTAACCGCCAAAAAGGTCGCTTACCTAGATAAAAAGCAACTTAAAGAAAAAATCAAGCAAAGCTTTACTCAATTTTTCTCGAAAAATTGCGGTTTCTTAAGGCAGAGCCTTAAGTCGTTCGCCGCAGCGAACGAAATCCCCAATCGTCAAAAAAATCAGGAGGATAGGCAAAACAAAGCAATCTTTCTAACACGATCAAACTAATTGAAAAGATCTTCCATTTTGAACAAAGTGAATGATTTTCCCCAAAAGTTTAACGCAAGATTAACGTACACATCTAATTTTCAATTTAGTAATAATTTATTATATCATACCTTACCAAAAAAATAAATAAAAAATTGTAGAAATACTTGAAAAATATTAAAATTTGTGATAAAATATACAAAGTAACGCAATGAAAAAGAGAGTAAGTGTTTTTAGATTGTACAGAGAGGGGCATTTTTGCTGTAATTGTCCTACAAAACTAATTCACCGAAGTTCACTTTGGAGCGGCTGACTTGAAGTTTAGATGTAATTATCTTTATTGTAGGGTTAGACGGTTTATCCTCGTTATTGGATACATAAAGTGTTTGCTTTTAGCAAAATTTGGGTGGTATAACGAAATTTTTCGTCCCTTGCTTTAAAGAAAAAGTAGGTGGGCGCTTTTTTTTGCGTTTTTTTAACAATTATATTGTTTTATGAAACTTCACGCTTGTAGGGTCGATTCATGAATCGACCGAAACTGAAAATTTGTGCTAACTTGCTGGCGATTCATGAATCGCCCCTACGGTTTGCAGATTCTGTAGGGACAACCCTTGCGGTTGTCCGCAAATTTCCACTGACCTTCGGACAACCGCAAGGGTTGTCCCTACAACACACAGTGTAGGGCAAGGGTTCTACCCTCGCCATGTTCCCATTACATCAATCTAACTACTATCGTAGGGGCGACCCTATGTGGTTGCCCGATGTTCGGTTTCGTGATTTCACGAAACAAAAGCCACAAATTTTCAAAAAAACGTAGGGAACGGTCTTGACCGTTCCAAAGGTTAGCACTACACCCAACATGGAACGGTCAAGACCGTTCCCTACAGAAAATTATTTTTTTAATTAATTTTTTCGCATTGGCAAATCTGCTTTGTTTTGCCTACGGCAAAATCAAGGAACCCCTTAATAGGGTTCCTTACGCAAAAATGTCCACTGGACACTTTTGCTATCCTCCTGATTTTTTTGACGATGGAGTGTTTCGCTCGCTGCGGCGAGCGACTTAAGGCTCTGCCTTAAGAAACCGCAATTTTTCGAGAAAAATTAAGTAAAGCTTTGCTTGATTTATTTATCAAAAATCCCACTATAAATATATAAACATAAAAATTTTGAAAGGAACAAACTAATGAAAACACAATTAGAATCAATCAGAGAAAAAGCTAAAGCCGAAATCATCGCTGCAACTGACCTCGTACAAATGGACGCAGTTCGCATTAAATATCTCGGCAAAAAAGGAGAGCTTACCGCAATTTTAAAACAAATGGGTAAACTCAGCGCAGAAGAAAGACCAATCATCGGTGCACTCGCAAATGAAATTAGATCAGATTTAGACGCCTGTATCACAGCAAGCATCAAAGAAATTTCTGCTAAAATCATGAGAGAAAAACTTCTCAGCGAAACAATCGACGTCACTCTTCCATCTAAAAAGCACACAATCGGTCACAGACACCCACTTTCAATCGTACTCAAAGAGGTTGAAGAAATCTTCTTTGGCATGGGCTTTAACATCGTTTCAGGGCCAGAAGTTGAATGGGATTATTATAACTTTGAAGCTCTCAACATTCCAGAAAATCACCCAGCTCGTGACACTCAAGATACATTTTACATCACTGAAAAAATGCTTCTTAGAACTCAAACATCACCTTGCCAAATCCGTACAATGGAAAAAACACAGCCACCAATTCGTGTTATTTCTCCAGGTCGAGTTTTTCGCTCAGACGCTGTTGATGCAACTCACTCACCTCTTTTCCATCAAATTGAGGGTCTTGTTGTTGACAAAAACATCACCATGGCTGACCTCAAAGGCAACCTTGAAACTTTCGCAAAAAGACTTTATGGCGAAGACACAAAAATCAGACTTCGTCCTCACCACTTCCCATTCACTGAACCATCATGCGAAATTGACGTTTCTTGCTTCCGCTGTGGCGGTAGTGGCTGCCCAATGTGCAAAGGCGAAGGCTGGATTGAAATCCTTGGTGCTGGTATGGTACACCCAAAAGTGCTTAAAAATTGCGGCATAGATCCTGACGAATATAGCGGTTTCGCTTTCGGTGTTGGTCTTGAACGTCTTGTTATGTTCCGCTTCAATATCGACGATATGCGTCTTTTATACGAAAATGATGTTAGATTCTTGAATCAATTTTAATTGGAGGTAAGTAAAAATGAATTTATCAAAAAAATGGCTTCTTGATTATGTTGATTTAGAAGCAACAGACAAAGAATATTCAGATGCGCTCACTCTTTCAGGCTCAAAAGTTGAAGCTTTTGAAGTTGAGGGTGTTGAATTAAAAAATATTATCGTGGGTCAAGTTGACTCGCTCGACAAACACCCTAACTCAGATCATCTTTGGATTTGCTCAATCAACATTGGTGCAGAGCAAAACATTCAAATTGTAACAGGTGCTCAAAATCTTAGCGCTGGTGACGTTGTTCCAGTTGCTATGGATAACTCAGTTGTGCATGGCGGCAAAGAAATCAAAGCAGGCGAGCTTCGTGGCGTTGAAAGCTGCGGAATGCTCTGCTCACTTGGCGAACTCGGTCTTGATGCGGCTCACGATTTCCCATATGCAATTGAAGATGGCATTTTCGTACTCGGTGAAGATTGCGACCGCACTTTAGGCATCAAAATCCAAGATGCTATCGGTCTTAACGACACTTGCACAGAATTTGAAATCACATCAAATCGCCCAGACTGCCTTAGCATTTTAGGCTTAGCTCGTGAAACAGCTGCAACTTTCGGCATCGATTTCCACGAACCAAGTCCAACAGTTGAAATCACTGATGGCGATGTTAACGAACATCTCAGCGTTGAAATTCAAGCTCCAGAAAAATGCTATAGATATTGCGGTGCTGTGGTTGAAAATGTACGTGTTAAAACATCACCTAGATGGATGAGAGAAAGACTTCGCACTTGTGGCGTTCGTCCAATCAACAACATTGTTGATATCACTAACTATGTTATGCTTGAATATGGTCAACCAATGCACGCATTCGACCTTAAATATCTCGATGGCAACAGCGTTATCGTTCGAAACGCAAAAGCAGGCGAAAGCATCACAACTCTTGACGGAGCTGAAAGAAAGCTTAGCGAAGAAATGCTCGTTATCGCAGATGCTAACAAACCAGTTGCAGTTGCAGGCGTAATGGGTGGCGAATTTAGCGGCATCATGGACGATACAAACACTATCGTTTTTGAAAGTGCTTGCTTCAACGGTGCATCAACTCGCATCACTGCGAAAAAACTCGGCATGAGAACAGAAGCATCAGGCAGATACGAAAAAGAACTCGATCCACAAAGCTGTATGCCAGCAATCATGAGAGCACTTGAACTCATTCAAGAACTCGACGCTGGTGACGTGGTTAACGGCATCATCGATTGCGACCACTCAAGCAAAGAACAAACTAAACTCACATTTAACCCAGAATGGGTGAATAAATTCATCGGCATTGACGTAAACGCTGAAAAACAACAAGCTATTTTAGAAAAAATCGGCTTTGAAGTTGAAGATGGCGTGATTATCGTGCCAACATTTAGAAACGACATTGAACACCTTGCAGACGTTGCAGAAGAAGTTGCACGTTTTTATGGTTTCCATAATATTCCAAACCGCCAACTTTCAGGCGTTGCTGCAGCACAATACACAACTGAGCAAAAATGTGAGAGAACTTGCGTTGATGCAATGATTGCTTACGGCTTAACAGAAATCGCAACATATTCATTCATCAGCCCAAAAGCGTACGACAAAATTTGCCTCGCAGCAGATAGCGAACTTCGCAACTGTGTCACAATCACAAACCCACTCGGTGAAGACACAAGCGTTATGAGAACAACAGCAATCCCATCAATGCTCGAAGTTCTTTCAAGAAACTACAACAACAGAAACCCAAAAGCAAAACTTTTTGAGCACGCTTGCGAGTACATCTCAAGAGGACTTGAAGAGCTTCCAATCGAGCAATACAAAATGACTATCGGTATGTATGGCGATGATTGCGACTTCTTCTCACTCAAAGGTGCAGTTGAAGAGTTGTTGTACAAAGTAGGCGTAAGCCAGTACGACATTGAAAGAATGGGCGAAAATCCAACTTTCCACCCAGGCAGAAGTGCTGTGATGACAATCGGCGATGAAGAAATTGCCGTACTCGGTGAAATTCACCCTGTTGTTGCTGGTAATTACTCAATCGGCACAAAAGTTTACGTTGCAACAGTTGATTTCAACATGATTCTCAAACACTGCGACACCAAAAAATTCTATAAACCACTTCCACGCTTCCCTGCTTCAAACAGAGATTTAGCCTTTGTTTGTGACGAGTCAATTCCAGTTATGAAACTTCAAAAAGCAATCAGCGGCGCTGTTGGCGAAATTCTTGAAGAAGTGACTCTCTTTGACGTTTACGTTGGTGAGCAAATCGAAAGTGGAATGAAGAGCGTTGCTTTCAACATCAGAATGAGAGCAAACAATCGCACACTCACAGATGACGAGGCTGACAAGGCAATGAAAAACGCAATTGCCGCCTTAAATGACATGGGAATTAGCCTTAGAAATTAAAATTTTTCATAAAAATTTTGAAATAACCATTGTTTTATTATGAAAAGTATAGTATAATGTAAGTAATCATCGTGGTTAAAGTGACTTAATTTGCTCATAAGTTATAACAAATAGTTAATAATTTTAGTTATAAACGCAGAGCATTTTGATAATAAGGGAGGACAAGATAACATGGATAATACAAGACAATTTTCAATCAAAGCTGAATCACCTGAGGAGATCAAACAAGTTCTCACCGTGGTGTATAAATCATTAGTTGAAAAAGGTTATAACCCTATCAACCAAATTGTTGGTTACATCTTATCTGAAGATCCAACTTATATCACTGCCCACAATAATGCAAGGAGTATAATTAGAAGAATTGATCGAGATGACTTAATGAATGAACTCGTGAAAAATTATCTTTTAGGCTCTGATTCTTAAAACGGAGGTAATAGACAATGGCATCAAAGAAAAATGAGAGTGAATTTTTAACTTATAAAAACAGACCTCTTGTTCGCTGTGGTAACACAATGTACTATGGCA
Source organism: Clostridia bacterium (assembly GCA_044426265.1). Lineage (GTDB taxonomy): Bacteria > Bacillota > Clostridia > Oscillospirales > Acutalibacteraceae > UBA6857. The sequence goes on along the minus strand of JAWXUR010000009.1, from coordinate 9,078 downwards.
ACATGACAGATAAATTCGTTGTTATGTTTCAAATTTTAACAACAACAGACTCAGGTGATCTCAAAGTGGCAGACAGGGTTTCTGTTCAATTAATCAACACAGATCCAACAGTTAAACCACAAGATAGAATTGCACAAAAGGCTGAGAAAAAAGGTCTTTACGCAGCAATGGACATCGGCAAAATTTGGTTAGAAAGAGCCTTATCTGAGTAAAAAAAAGATTAAAAATACCTGCTGAATTTTCACAAGTTCAGCAGGTAGAAAATTTTTTTGTCGTACGCTTAAACTTCCCTCTTAATGGAAAGTTTAGTGTTTAAAAAGTTAATAAGCGTCTATAGTTTAACTGGTAAAACGCAGAACTCCGACTTCTGTAAGTGTGGGTTCGAACCCCATTAGATGCACCAAATAAAAAAGAGCACCGATAGGTGCTTTTTTTTATTTGGTACATCGACGGGGTTCGAAAAGGGCGGCACAATAAAATTTTTAGCGTCAGCAAAATTTTATTGTGTAAAAACAGTCCAGTGGACTGTTTTTAGCCCGTGGGTAGAACCCATTCATTAGATGCACCATTAAAAAAAGTCAAGCTTTGCTTGGTTTTTTTAATTAAATCCTCACTGCGTTCGGGTGAAATATGGCTTCGCCAAATGAAATTCACTTCGTGAATGAAATGCACTGCGGTGCATGAGGATTTAATTTCATGTTACGCAGTAATATTTCATAATGCGTAGCATTATTTCATTGCGTAGCAATTTCATTTAAAAATTTTCAGCATAGACTAAATTACACCGCCAAGTTAGTCGTACCTTTTTGGCGGTTAACCGCCAAAAATTGTACTGCAAAGCTTGAAAATAATCATTGACTACACTATATAAAAGTGTTATAGTGAACTTAAAGAATAAAAAAAGCAAAAAAAAATAAAATAATTTGAAATAAATGCAATAATTTGCCAATCTCGTGCATTAACTTAGTGAAAAGAGGTAAGAAAATATGATTCTATGCTTGACGTCAGTAACTGAATTTAATTCCCCATCGAATAATTTCGATTTAGACAACCTTATTTCGAAAATTGCTCACCAAGATGAGCAGGCTCTAGCGAAGCTATATGAAAAGACTTCGAAGTCTGTTTATAGTTTTGCATTGTCAATTTTGAAAAACACCCACGATGCGCAAGATGTGATGCACGATTGTTATGTGAAAATTTTTAACAGTGCGCCCTCTTATGTTTCGGCTAAAAAACCTATGGCGTGGATAATTACCATCACTAAAAATTTATGCTTAATGAAAATTCGAGATAATAAGAAAAAATCTCGTGTACCTCAAGAGGATTGGGCTAATTACGTGATGAATAAACCACAAATTCCTCAAGATGATAAGATATTAATTTCATATTACATGAAAAAACTTTCAGATGAGGAAAGACAAATTGTGATTTTGCACGCAGTTTCAGGTTTTAGCCATAAGCAAATCGGTGAGGTTCTCGAGATTAAGCACCAAACAGTTATTTCAAAATATAACAGAGCCCTTAAGAAGCTTAACGCATTAATGAGCGAGGAGGTTTGATTATGAATGAAAAAATTAATGATAATAATATTGAAAAGCGCCTAGATTCATCTTTTGATGAACTGACCCCTAACATTATTCAGCAAATTCTCGCTGATTGTTCAAATCAGGCAGGACTTGTGATTGAAATGAAGAATAAAACTAATAAAAACATAGATGTAAATAAACTTAATGTGACAGAGGCGAAATTTAGCGACAACCTTGATGAAAATCCTGGTAAACCTTTGGTTATCAAAAACAAAAACAGAAATAAATTTATCGCTTTAGCTGCTTGTTTTTGCGTACTAATTGCACTGGGTGCTGGCTTTATGTTCGCTGGTGGTGGTGAGAGTTCGAGCGTATCTAAAGTTAGCCTTGATGTTAATCCTAGCATTGAATTTGATGTTAGCGATAGCGGAAAAATTGAAGAAATCAGTGCTAAAAACGATGATGGTGTTGAGATTATTGATGATGTCAACCTTGTTGGGGCTGACGTACAAGAGGCAGTTAGTTATATCGTGAGCGCCTTAATTTCAGATGGTTATTTAACTGCACAAGCTAACTCGATTTTAATTAGTGTTGACAATGACGATGAAGATGTTAGCGAAAATCTCAAAGCAGAAATTCAATCAGCAGTTGATGCAGCGCTTAGCGAAAACGGCTTTGATGGTGCAGTTTTATCGCTTAGTGTTGAAGGTACAAATGAAAATGAACTTTTAGCCTCACAATATGGAATCTCACTTGCAAAGGTTGTCTTAATTCAAGAAATTCTTGAGATTAACCAAAGCAACACAAAATATACCTATACATTTGAAAGCCTTGCTGCTCTTTCTATTAACGAGCTTAACTTACTTTTAGGCGAAAATGAAACAAGCTCAGTTACAAGCTCTGGCAGTGCGAGCGATACTAGCTATATTGGCGCTAGTAAAGCGAGTGAAATTGCTCTTGCTGATGCTGGCACAGGTGCTGACTTTGACGGCGATGTTGAAGTTGGTCTTGACTTTGATGATGGAGTAATTGTGTATGAAGTTGAGTTTATCTATGATGAAATTGACTATGAATATGAAATCAACGCAACAACTGGCGCTATCATGGATATTAAAACTGAAAAAATAGGCGATGGCGACTTTGATGGATTTGATTATGATTATGACGATTATGATGACGACTTTGAAGATGATGAGTATGACGACGATGACGCTTTTGATGATGCAGATGATTTTGAGGTCGTTGGATACGACAATGAACCAGGTGATTTTGCGAATAGTTTTGTAATGACATCTTCTCAAAAATCAAGTTTTGAATCACTTTTCAAATCAAAAACTTGGTATAAATTAAGCACTTACACCTTGCCTGAATATGGCATTGACAGCGTTTTAACAGCTCAAAGTGATGATGGTGACGAGATGATGTACATCTACCCTTGGACAGAGCAAAGCTTAAGCATTGTTAAAATAGTTGAAGATGATGGCGATGTTGATTACTACTTAGCTGATTCATCTCTTGCAACTGCAGCAGCGGCATTTATGGCAGACTTTGGCTCATCAACAGCAGTTGTAACAACCACAGTTGAAACGACAACTAGCGCTGCAACCACAACAACCGCAACCAATAATTCAGTCACAACAACTAATTCAAATGCGACAACCACAACTCAAAGTTCTAGCGCATCTCTTGGTTCAATTTTTGTTGATGACTTCGAAGATGCACATTATTTCACAATAGTTGGTTTTGACAACGAACCAGGCGACTTTTCAATTCAATACACCATGACAGCAGCACAGCAAGATGATTTTGAAGACCTTTTCGACTGGTTAGATTGGGGAGATATTGATGATTTTGGCACACTTCCTGAATATGGATTAGACTGTGTTCTTCAAGCAAAAACCACTGGTGAAGATTATCTTTATATCTATCCATGGACAGATCAAAATGTAACTATCATCAAAACTATTGATGATGATGGTGATGTTGGATATCATATTGCTGAAGCTTCACTCGCAACTTCGGCAGCGGCGTTTATGGAGCAATTCAAATAAGATTTAGTTATAAATTTAGCAGCATAAATTCGAGGTTAACACTTGAGTTTATGCTGCTTTTTTGTCGTACATTTCGTGAGCGCAATTTTTGGTTTTGTTCTATATTTTGGACGTATGAAATGCGTTCAAAATCGCCGCAATTTCCCGCTAATTAGCTGACATAAATAAGACCTCCAACGATTACAAAAATATTCTAGGTCATCAAAATAGTTAGCTGTTGTTTTTGATTAGTTACATAAATCAATCCGTAAAAATCGTTTCACTTTTTTTACTAGTAACGCAAATGCGATATCGCTTTTCTTTGACTTTGCTGAAGTGGGAAATGTATCGTATTTATTTAATTTATTCTATTTTTGTCGCATTTGCTTTTTTTGATTTTTGCTTTATTTTTGCATTGTTGGGGTGTTTCGCTCGTTCACGAGCGACCAAGGCTCTGCCTTTGGAAACCGCAATTTTTCGTGAAAAATCGAGTAAAGCTTTGCTTGAAAAATCAGCTAATTTTATAACCAAAAAACCAACCTTAAATTTAGCTAAGTTTACACTTGTTAAGTTTATTTAATTATGTTAAAATATTAAATAGAGAATATATTTTTAGCAAAAAAGGAGAAAATTTATGGCAGTTAAAGAAAAATTGCAATCACAATTGGCGGAGTTTAAAGAATTAGGCTTTAATGGCACTCGTGAAGGCGAGTTCATTTCACTTAAAGAATTTGTGTCTTATAGCGTTGGTGGCATGGGTATTCAAGGCTTATTTAAGATGACAAGTTATGCTGCACTTGCAGCAACGAGCTTATTAATGGGTTCGGTGTATGGCATTTCACCAACTCATCTTGCAATCATGGCAAACATAGTTATCATTTTAAACATTATCAAGACACCTATCATAAGTATGCTTATGGATAACAACAAATCAAAAGCTGGTAAGTTTCGCCCATTCGTGCTTTATTCAGGCATTCCAGCAACAATCTTGCTTTGCGCTTTAACATGGATACCAACAGATTCTCGGTATTGGTTCAAATGCGTGAGCCTTTGTACGCTATACTTTTTAGCCATGGTTTTTCAAACGCTGCAACTCGATTCATTCAAAAGCTTAGGTCAAGTTATGACTTCAAACACTGGCGAACAAGCAAGACTTATTTCAATCAGTCAAATAGTTTATAACTTGTCACCATCAATCATCGGCTTAGTATATCCTATCATGGCGGTTATGATTAGTGACGAAGGTATGCTCGACATCACCACATATCGAATTTTATTCCCAATTTTCAGCATTCCAAGTGTTATTATCGGCATTATTGCTTATAAAGGCACAAGGGAGAGGACGATCGTACCAAAAAACTTTGTTGCAAAAGTTAGTTTTAAAGATGGTATCACACAAATTACTAAAAACAAATATTTTTGGCTCATCACTGTTGGCGATACGCTCGGCATCTTAAGATTCGGAATTAGCATCACATTTTTGTCATGGTACTGCGTATATCACCTTGAAAACCAAGCATCTTATGGACTTCTTAGCACCCTTTTGGGCAACGCTTCACTTCCTGGTATGCTCTTAGCTCCCCTGCTTATCAAAAAATTAGGTGTGAGAAACGCACAGATTTTCGACTACACAGTTCACGCATTTTTCGGTGCAATGCTGTTTTTCTGCATGGATAACAACGTGATTTTCTTCATCTGCATGTATCTTTGCGTTATGGGTCTTGGCGCTGACTTCGTTATTCGTCAATCAATGATGTCACATATTTATGACTATCAACAACTCAAAACTGGTCAAAGAATTGAAGGTTTCATGACTCAATTCACTGTCACAATTTCAACAACCGCTGGCATAGCATTCTCGCTTGTGCTGCCAACTCTTTATAAATATTATGGTTTAGTTGATGATTATTCAGTTTTATTTAACGATGAAATTCGAATCAACATTTTTAACTGCTTAATTGCAACCACTGTTATTAGCACAGTTCTTGCAATCATTCCTTATTTCTTCTATGATTTAACCACTGAAAAACACGCTGAGATTTTATCTCAACTTAAACAAATTGCTGCTAAATCTGAAGAAGAAACCGAGCCAGTGCAAGAGCTTGCTTAAGCAATTTAATCTCATTCATTTTTGCGGGTACAATTTTTGGCTTCGCCAAAAAGGTTACGGCTACCCATTACTATGGATTATAATTAGAATTAAAACCTCCACGTAACTTCTCAAAAGTTATGTGGAGGTTTGTTTTTTTGTTTTATGGATTTTTTGTTTTTTGCGAATATTTACTGTCGTTTATAGTCCACAAAAGCCAACAGCTGCCGCCGTTGGTTTTGTTGCATTGCTCATGTTGTCCGTAAAAATCGCTTTGCTCTTTTACTACTAGCGCAAATGCGATATCGATTTCCTTTAGATTGCTCTGTTGGGAAACGATATCGCTTTTTGTTAGTTTGTTTTATTTTTTTGATCGCATTTGCTTAACTTTATTTTTGATTTCTTCTTTTGTTTTTAAATTGCGGGGTGTTTCGCTCTTGCGAGAGCGACCAAGGCTCTGCCTTTGGAAACCGCAATTTTTCGTGAAAAATTGAGTAAAGCTTTGCTTGCTTTTTTTATTAGAATTTGCCTAATGTGCTAAGGGTTTCATCAATCATTTTAACTTTTTCTTCTAACTTGATTGCATCTGCTTTTTGTCCCTCAATAACATTAGCCGGTGCTTTCGCTAAGAAACCTGCATTATTTAACTTACCATTAATTTGAGCAAGTTTTTTATTAGCAGCTTCTTTTTCTTTCTCAAGGCGCTTACGTTCTGCCTCAAAATCAACCAAGTCACCCATTGGAATGTACATCTTAGCATCAGCAGTAACAACGCTAACACTGCCAGCAATTTCAAAGCTATCGCCAACTGTTACATCGCTTGACCAAGCCAAAGTTTTAAAGAAAGCAGTTGCTGTTTCAAAGAGTTCTTTTTTATCTGTAGCGATATAAACATGAGCTTTTCTTGAAGCTGGAACGTTCATTTCTGCACGTCTATTTCTCACTGCACGAATAGCTTCCATGATAACGTTCATGTCTGCAACTTCATTTTCAAAAGTGAGATTTTCGTCATATTCGCCCCATTTTGATGTCATGATTGTTTCGCCATCATGAGGGAGAGTGAGCCAAATTTCTTCTGTGATAAATGGCATGAATGGGTGCAAAAGTTTGAGGGTTTCGCTCATAACGTACACCAAAACAGCCTTTGCAGTTTCAGCTTCTGCTCCGCCTTTGAATAAGCGGATTTTTGTGAGTTCGATATACCAATCGCAGAAAATATCCCAGATGAAATCGTAAAGTTTTGCAACTGCGATTCCAAGCTCGAATTTTTCAAGGTTTTCTGTAACTTCTTTAACAACGTTATTAAAGAGTGAAAGCACCCATTTATCTTCCATTGCAAGGTCTGCTGGAATGTGTGGAGCTGGTTCGTTTTCACCGAGGTTCATGAGGATAAAACGAGCAGCGTTCCAAATTTTATTTGCGAAATTACGGCTAGATTCAACCTTTTTCTCTGAATATCTCATGTCGTTTCCTGGGCTATTGCTTGTTGCAAGGGCGAAGCGTAAAGCGTCAGCGCCGTACTTGTCGATAACCAAGAGTGGGTCAATGCCGTTGCCAAGAGATTTTGACATCTTACGTCCTTGTTCATCACGTACAATGCCGTGAATAAACACAGTGTCAAACGGAATTTCCTCCATTTGTTCGCAAGCTGAGAAGATCATACGAGCAACCCAGAAGAAGATGATATCATAACCAGTGACGAGGGTGCTTGTTGGATAATAATGTGCGAGCTCAGGAGTTTTGTCAGGCCAGCCGAGAGTTGAGAAAGGCCAAAGAGCAGACGAGAACCAAGTGTCAAGCGTGTCTTCATCTTGACGAAGGTTTGTGCTGCCGCATTTTTCACATACTGTAGCTTCGCCTTTAGTAACATTGATATGCTCGCAATCAGCGCAGTACCAAGCAGGGATTCTATGACCCCACCAAAGTTGACGAGAGATGCACCAGTCACGGATATTATTCATCCAGTTGAAATAAGTTTTGTCAAAGCGCTCAGGTACGAACTTAACATCGCCATCTTTAACAACTTTAATTGCTGGCTTTGCGAGGTCTTCCATCTTAACAAACCATTGTTTAGAAACCTTAGGCTCAACAACAGTGTGGCAGCGGTAGCAAGTGCCCACTTCATGTTTATTTGGTACGATTTTAACGAGAGCTCCAGCCTCATCAAGGTCTGCAACGATAGCTTTTCTGCACTCTTTGAGTGTCATGCCAGCATATTTGCTCTTATCGTTCATGTGTCCGTCATCAGTCATAACATCAAGAATTGGCAAATCACAACGAAGACCAACTTCAAAGTCATTAGGGTCGTGAGCAGGTGTGATTTTAACAGCGCCTGTTCCCTTGTCCATTTTTGCATAAGTGTCAGCAACGATTGGAATTTCTCTGCCGATAACTGGAATAATTACAGTTTTACCGATAACGTCTTTGTATCTTTCATCATCAGGGTGCACAGCGATACCAGTATCACCTGGGATAGTTTCAGGGCGAGTTGTTGCAACTTCAATTGAACCAGTGCCATCAGCAAATGGATAAACAAAATGCCAGAAGTTGCCATCTTTTTCTTCATATTCAACTTCCGCATCAGAAATTGAAGTTTTACAGCAAGTGCACCAGTTAATAATTCTCTCACCACGATAGATGAGATCTTTTTCATAAAGGTTAACGAAAACTTCTTTAACAGCTTTTGAGCAGCCTTCGTCCATTGTGAAGCGTTCACGCTCCCAGTCGCAAGCAGAACCGAGTTTTTTAAGTTGCTCGATAATTCTTCCGCCATATTGAGCTTTCCACTCCCATGCTTTTTCAAGGAAGCCGTCACGTCCGAGCATTTCTTTTGTGATGCCATCTTCTTTGAGTTTTTCAACGATTTTCACTTCTGTTGCAATTGATGCATGGTCTGTGCCAGGAATCCAAAGAGTGTCGAACCCTTGCATTTTTCTAAAACGAATCAAGATATCTTGAATTGTGTTGTCGAGTGCGTGACCCATGTGAAGTTGACCTGTGATGTTTGGTGGTGGGATAACGATAGTGTAAGGTTTTTTTGCTTCGTCCACTTGACCGTGGAAATAGTTGCCATCAACCCATGATTTGTAGATACGATCTTCCATGTCTTTAGGATCGTATTGTTTTGCGAGTTCTTTTGCCATTTTTTGTGTCCTCCGTTTATGTTATTGTTTTTGATTTATATTTATTGGTTTTGATTTTTTTGTGGTACAATTTTTGGCGGTTTTCCGCCAAAAATGTGGTTTCGAGTTAGTTGGTGGTTTTTGTTTCGTGAAAACACGAAACCGAATTTCGCAGCGACACAGGGATCGTTCCCAATGCAAGCAACTTAAGGGATAATCATGTAAAATTTTACTCAATTTTTTTAAAAAATTGCGGTTTCTTAAGGCAGAGCCTTAAGTCGTTCGCCGCAGCGAACGAAACACCCCATCGT
>JAWXUR010000085.1:0-7930 GCA_044426265.1 Clostridia bacterium | reverse complement strand
CTTTTGGTTTTTTATTTTTCACCTCGATTTTTAATTATTAAGCTATTTTCTCTTAAGTTGCTTGCGTTGGGGTTTCCCCTACGTGGTCGGTTAATTTGTTTTTGCGTGGTTTTTTGTTATCGATTGAAAAATGATGTGATGGGGAAGTTTTATGCCGTTTCTCTGGCGGATAATATCCGCCCCTACGTGGAAATTTTTTGTTATCGATGGAAAATTGACATAACGGAAAACCCACCGCCGTTCTTCGGGAGGGGAAACCCCTCCCCTACGCAAAAAAATTAAAACACCACCAAACCCCAAACCCAACGGCAAAAAAATCTAAAAATAAACAAAAAAACAAAAAATAAACCACGTAGGGGAGGGGTTTCCCCTCCCAGAAACGACAACAAAATTTCCCAAAAATAGCAAATTATAATCGATAATACAAAGTAATAACGTACCACAAAAAAACAAACCCAAACAAAAAAAGCGATATAATTTCCAATAAAAAAAAAGGAAATTATATCGCTAAAAATTTTGCATAAAAGCCAAGTCTAAAAAGTAAAAATCAAGCAAGGCAGCCAAAGTAAAATTAAAAATCAAACTAACAAGACAACAAAGCCATCTAACAGCAAGGCAGCCAAATTAAAATTAAAAATCAAACCAACAAGACAGCAAAGCCGTCTAACTGCTCGGCAACCAAACAAAAATTAAACCCAAAAAACCAACCCGGCATTCCCGTCGAGGTACTCGACCGACTATTTTACTATTCTTTGTGGGAGGATGAATTGTTCTTTGTATTCGTTGTATTTTTCTTTGAAGTATTCGTCGTGTCTTTTTATTGAGTGTAAATATTCGTGTGACTCGAGTGAATCGTCTGCAACTTGAACTAGGCAAACTGCGATGTTTGAGCAGTGGTCTGCGACTCTTTCGAAGTGGGTGCAGATGTCTGTTAAGAGAAGACCAACTTCGATTGAGCAGCTTGCTGCACGAAGTCTTTGAACGTGTCTTTTCTTGATTCTTGAGTTGAGGTGATCGATAACTTCTTCGAGTGGCTCGATATCTCTTGCGAGTGCGACGTCGTGATTTGCGAAAACAGTTTGTGTTGTTTCAACAATTTTCTTAACTGCTTCTTCGTACACTAAGAGCTCGTTGTTTGCGTTTGATGAAAATGTCATTGACTTTTCATTCATTTTGATAACGCTGCCAACTATGCTTGCACCGTGGTCAGAGATTCTTTCGAAATCGCTGAGTGAGTGGAGCAAGATTGAAATTGCGTGTGATTCTTTTTCGCTGAGTTGACGTTGGCTGAGTTTGATGAGGTACGTTCCGAGTTCGTCCTCGTATCTGTCAACACGTTTTTCGAGCTCTAAAACTCGAGCGATTTTCTTTTCATCATATTTGTGAATAACGTCCATTGAAAGAAAGAGTGTTTCTTTTGCAACGTTTGCCATTGCTGCTGCAACTCCAACGCATTGCTCAACAGCGATTGCTGGAGTTTCAAGGAAACGTGGATCAAGACGATTGAGATCTTCTTGAATGTGGCTAACTTGTTCTTCTTCTTCTTTTTCGTCGTCTTTAATTGTGAGGTAAGCGAGTTTTTCAAGGAATTTAGCGAAAGGAAGCATTGAGAAAGTTGCAACCACGTTAAAGACAGTATGTACAATCGCAATTTGAGTTGAAGTGATGATGTCATCGAAGAATGAGAAACCTATGAAATAATTGAAGCCGTAAAATGCAAGCATAAACACTGAAGTTCCGATGATGTTGAAGTACAAGTGTACAAGAGCGGCACGGCGAGCGTTTTTGTTTGCGCCAACACCTGAAATCATTGCTGTTACGCAAGTACCGATATTTTGACCCAAGATGATAGGTACGGCTGATGAAAATGTGATAGCACCAGTTGCACAAAACGCTTGCAAGATACCAACAGATGCAGATGAACTTTGAATGATTGCTGTTAAAAGTGCACCAGCTAAGATGCCAAAGATTGGGTTTGAAAAAGCAACCAAAAGATTTGTGAAAGCCTCAACTTCTTCTAATCCAGCCACAGCGGAGCTCATTGCAGACATACCTGTCATAAGCACAGCAAAACCGATTAAAATTGAACCTACACTTTTGTTCTTTTCACTCTTAGTGAAGAGCATCATAACAACGCCAATCATTGCAAGCAAAGGTGAGAATGAAGATGGTTTGCAAAGTTGTACAAAGAAATTTGAGCTTTCGATGCCAGAAAGGCTTAAAATCCAAGCTGTTGCGGTCGTACCGATGTTTGCACCCATGATGATGCCGATTGCTTGACCGAGTTTCATGATGCCTGAGTTAACAAAGCCGACAACCATAACTGTTGTTGCAGATGAGCTTTGAATTACGGCTGTAACGCCAGCACCGAGGGCAACTGCGCTGAGTCTGTTTGAAGTGAGCTTTTCAAGCACCATTTCAAGTTTACCGCCTGATGTTTTGGTGAGTCCGTCGCCCATTACGTGCATTCCATAAAGGAAAAGCGCTAGACCACCGATTAACGAGAATACGTCAAAAATGTCCATAGTGATTTCTCCAGTCTTTAATTTTCATATTAAAATATATTTTTCTTGTTTTCAAATACGCTGACAAAATGCCATTGTTATTATTATACAATAAAATAAGAAGTGATGTGTTTAATTTTCTTTAAACAAAATTTGATTATTTTTTACTTGTTTTTTTCTTATAATGCAATTTAAATATAATTAGTAAGCACTAAAGAAAAAATATGGCAAATATTTTGTAAAGCGAAAAATTGCCGTTTAAAAAGGTACTTTACAGATGAGTGAAAGCCGTGGAAAAATGTTTCACTTCGTTCAAAATGACAATTATTTTGGCTTGGCTAAGCGAGAAGTGCTTGATTTGGTGAAAGTTTTCCATGTACCTCGAAAAAAACGTGGAAAAATTAAAGAAAAAGAGCTGATTTTTTTCTTTTTTGAAATTAAAGATAGTAAAAGTCCGCTAAATAAAGTTGAATGAGCAAATATTCATAAAATAAAAGTAAAATTAAAAAACATTCGCAAAAAAGGTTTACAAAAATAAATAAATCATGTATAATACAAGCATAACTTATCCATTTAGAGATGTAGTTAAAAATTTTTTATTTTATAGGAGAACACAATCATGACAAAATCAAGAAAAGTATTATCAATTATCTTAGCAGTAGTTATGGCATTCGCAGCTCTTCCAATGATGTTCGCATCAGCTGAAGACGTAGTAACAGCAATGTCAGACGTAGCAACAGCAGTTGAAACAGCAACTTACGAAGCAATCGGCAGCACATCAGCAGAAACAGCAGCAACATCAATGGCAGCAGTAGTTGCAGAATTAGTTGACGATGAAGACGTAACAGTTGAAATCACAACAGTTACTTACACAGCTTACACAGCAGCAGTTGAAGCAGCAGAAGCAGTTTATGACACAGCCGGCACTACAGTTTTAACAGAAGCAGTAGTAGCAGAAGATGCAATTGACGGTTCTTATGTATTCACAGTAACACTCGCAAAAGACACTGACACAGCAACAACAGGTAACATTACAGTTGTAGTTGGTGCAGCATCACTTTTAGACACAGTTGACGGCGCAGTTAGCTTCATCGATAGCTTAATCGCATCAATCACAGAATTCATCGACATGATCAAAGCTTTCTTCCTCGCTCTTGATATTATTACATTAATTTTCTAATTTAAATTAGATTATAAAATTAGTTTCCAGTTTTTATTAATTAAAAACATTAATGATTAGCTTTTTAAAAAAAATTAACGCAAGCATTTTAACGAATGCTTGCGTTTTTTGCGCTTTTGCGTGTGTTTTGAAGAAATTTGTTTGTACGTGGGAGAGTTTTTTTGTATCGATTTTAAATTGATGTGATTGGGGATTTTGTTGCCGTTTCTCTGGCGGATAATATCCGCCCCTACGATTTTGGGTTTTCGTTATCGATTAAAATGTGATGTTATGGCAAAATCACCGCCGTTCTAGGGTCGATGCCCACATCAACCCTAGAACGGCGGCAGAACTTCCCAACACATCAAATTATAATCGATAACACAAAAATTCCCCAAGTACAAAACGCAAAACCAAAAATAATTCAACAAAACCCTTGCATTTTCTTTTTACATGTGGTATACTAAACCTCGTAATGAATATTAACTTAGATTTTAGAGTGGGCTTGCAAAAAGCCCGCTCTTAGTTTTTGCCTATTTCAATTAACATTGCGATATCGGCAAAATTTAAATTGGTACGGACTTGTGGATTCTTGTAGGGATAACCCTTGCGGTTGTCCGAGGGATAGAGGAAACTTGCGGACAACCGCAAGGGTTGTCCCTACAATTAGAAATAATGTAAAAACTTAATTTAAAGTTAATATGAAAAAATAAAATAAGACAAGGAGAACGAAATGGCTAAAGGAAAAAACACAGTCAAAATTGTTCATGACATCATCAAACCATTTGCAGATGAGTTAAACCTCAGCATTTGGGACATTCGTTTCCAAAAAAGCGGAACAGCATGGTATCTAACCATTTTCATCGATAAAGAGGGCGGAGTTTCTCTTGACGATTGCGTGGCTCTCAATCATGCAATCAACAAACCAATTGATGAGGCAGACCCAATCGATCAAGAATATTTCCTCGAAGTTAGCTCACCAGGGCTTGAAAGAGATTTGGTTAAACCTGAGCATTTCATCGCAATGCAAGGCGAAAACATCAAAGTGAGAACAATTCGACCAGTTGATGGCGAAAGAGATTTCATTGGAATACTCGAAAACTTCGAAGATGGCAATATCACCCTCAAAATTGACGAAGAAAAATCAATAATTTTCACAAAAAAAGAAGCATCATGGATTAAACTTGATGATTTTGATAATGCTGCTGAAATTGAAGTGGAATAGAGTTCGCTTTGCTCACAATGAAGAATGAAAAGTGAATAATGAAAAATTGTGGTGGCGTGCTTTGCACGCATTGTAAACGTAGGGGCGACCTGCTGTCAAGCGTGTTGATTAGGGATTTTGAAACGTTAATTTGTAGGGGACGGCATCCTTGACGTCCCAGGGTTTAACGTATATTTTAATAAAAACAGAAAATTTGTTTGGTTTTTTTGTTATCGATTGTAAATTGATGTAATTTATAGTTTTGTTATCGTTCCCTGGGACGTCTGGGAAGCCGTCCCCTACGTAGGAAAAATTGAGATTTTTCCCTAATCAACACGCATGACCTGAGGTCGCCAGTTTTTTTGCGGAAAACCGCAAAAAAATGTACCACAAAACGAAAAAAGCACCGCAAAAACAACCCAAAAATAAAACCAGCCGAAAGGCTTAATAATAAATAAAATATTTTTGAAAGGTATGATTACAAAAATGAATAAAGAATTTTTTGAAGCTGTAAAAATGCTCGAAAGTGAAAAAGGAATTTCTGCTGATTACATCTATGAAAAAATCACTGATGCTATCATCGCTGCAACCAAAAATAGCTATGGCAACAAAGATAATGTTGTTTGCGAAATTGATGCAGAAAAACAAACCATGCAAGTTTATGTGAAAATCGACGTTGTTGAAGAAGAGGACTTACTCGACCCAAGCTGCGAATACACCCTCGCTCAAGCGCTCAACTATGACCCAAATGCAAAAGTTGGCACTGTGCTTGAACTTCACATCGACCCTAAAAAATTCGGAAGAATTGTTGCTCAAACTGCAAAAAGTGTTATCAAACAAGGAATTAGAGAGGCAGAAAAACAACTTTCAGCTAAGGAATTCCAAGACAGAAACCAAGAAGTGGTTACTGCTGTTGTTCAAATTGTTGACGAAGACACTGGCGATGCAAGAATCGAAATCGGTAAAACATTTGCAAAATTCTTCAAAAAAGACCAAATCCCTGGCGAAACTCTCACTGCTGGTCAACTCATCAAAGTTTATGTGGCTTCAATCACCGAAGAAAAAGGCGTGAGCTATGCAAACATCACAAGAACTCACCCAGGTCTTGTTAAAAGACTTTTTGAAATGGAAGTTCCTGAAATTTTTGATGGCACTGTTGAAGTTATGTCAGTTTCTCGTGAGGCTGGTTACCGCACAAAAATCGCTGTTAACTCTCATGATGAAAACGTTGACCCAGTTGGCGCTTGTATCGGACCTCGTGGCGCTCGTGTTGCTGGAATCGTTGACACCCTCTGTGGTGAAAAAATCGATATCGTTAAATATAACGAAGATCCTGAGAAGTACATCGCTGCCGCTCTCGCTCCTGCCGAAGTTTTGGCTGTGGACATCGAAGAAGGCCCTGGCAGAAGTTGCCACGTTGTTGTACCTGACACTCAACTTTCACTTGCAATCGGTAATAAAGGTCAAAACGTTCGCCTTGCAGCTAAACTCACTGGTTGGAAAATCGACATCAAAGCACTTAGTGCTGCAGCTGTTAAAGAAGAAAAACCAGTTGATTCAGCTAACCCATTTGCAAGCATCAACCTTGCTGACTTAACTCCTGACGAAGAAGTTAAAGATGAAGAAGTTAAAGTTGAAGAAACTGCAACAGACGCTGAATAATTAAGCGAAAAAAATAATCTGCGAAAAGGAGTTACTAAAACTATGGTGCAAAGAAAAGTTCCAATGAGAAAATGCATGGGCTGCGGTGAAATGTACCCAAAGAAAGACTTAGTTAGGGTGGTTAAATCGGTTATCAAAAGCGAAGATGATGATGCCCAAAACATTCAATATGAAATTGGACTTGACTTAACTGGAAAAAAAGCTGGACGTGGCGCATATATTTGTAAAAACATTGATTGTTTGCTCAAGGCGAAAAAAGCTAGACGTTTTCAAAAAGCTTTTAGCACTCAAATTTCAGATGAAATCTTTGAGCAAATGGAAATGGAGCTAAAAACAAATGAATGATAAATTTTTAAACCTACTTGGTATATGTAGACGTGCTGGCAGCCTATGCTTAGGGCATGATTCAGGCATTGAAAGCATAGTTAAAAACAGAGCAAAACTTTGCGTTATCTCAACTGGTGCATCTGAAAGACTTTCAAACGAGTTTAAGCACGCTTGCAGTTTTGAAGATAAAGACGTCAAAGTTATCGAGGCAGTTTATGACATGGTTGAACTTTCTTCAGCCGTTGGCTCAAAAGCCGCTGTTGTGACAGTGACTGACGAAGGCTTTGCAAAAAAACTAATTCAACTTTACGCAGAAAATATAGATAATAACTCAAATAATTAAACTAACGATAGAAAGGACTGTAGCATATGCAAAAAGATAAATACAGAGTTCACGAAGTCGCTAAAGACTTCAACGTAAACAGTAAAGAAGTTCTCGATATTCTTGAAACAGTCAACAATGAACCTAGAAAGCACATGGCTGCTCTTGAAGAAAAAGAACTCGATGTTATTTTTGAAAAAATGACAAAAAATCACGAAGTTGCATCTTTTGATGAATATTTCAATCCAAAACCTAAAAAAGAAGTGGAGAAAAAAGCCGCTCCTAAAAAAGCTAAGGCAGAGCCTAAAGCTAAAAAAGAACCAAAAACAGAAGCTAAAGCACCAGCTGCAAAAGCTGAGCCAAAGGCAGAAGTGAAACCACAAGCTCCAAAAGCTGAACCAAAAGCAGAAGTGAAACCACAAGCTCCAAAAGCTGAGCCAAAAGCAGAGGTTAAACCTCAAGCTGCAAAAGCTGAGCCAAAAGCAGAGGTTAAACCTCAAGCCGCAAAAGCTGAGCCAAAGGCAGAAGTGAAACCACAAGCTGCAAAAGCTGATGCACCAAAAACTGAAGCTAAACCAGCTCCAAGACAAGATGCAAGACCAGCTGCTCAAGGCGACAGACCTCAAAGAACTAACACTCAAAATGGTGATCGTCCAGCTTATAACAACAATCGTCAAGGTGGTTACAACAACAATAACAACAACAACCAAAACGGCGAACGTCCAGCATATAACAACAATCGTCAAGGTGGT
>JAWXUR010000008.1:0-38556 GCA_044426265.1 Clostridia bacterium | reverse complement strand
ATGTTTGTGTTTTTTGGCAATTGCATTATAACATAAAAGTCTTGGTTTTCCTCTTTTTTATTTACTTTTTTATTCAAATTTTTTCCTAATCAACACGCTTGGGGGAAACCCCTCCCCTACGTTATTTCTAGAAAATTAGATGAATTTTTGTAGGGCACGACCCCAATGCAAGCAACTTAAGGAAAAAACATGTAAAAATTTTACTCAATTTTTTTAAAAAATTGCGGTTTCTTAAGGCAGAGCCTTAAGTCGTTCGCCGCAGCGAACGAAATCTCCTATCGTCAAAAACCGCAGGAAGATAGCAAAAGTGTCCAGTGGACATTTTGTGCAGTAGCTTATAAATCTTAAAACTTTACATAATTATCGAGAGATTTTTGTTTAAATCAAGGCGGAGGATTGAGCAATACTTTCGTATTGCGATTGACGACAACGCAGAGTTAGACAAAAATATCCGATAAGTATGTGGAGTTTTAGGATTTATAGGCTACTTGGAAACCCTCGGCGGGGGTTTCTTGATTTTGCCAAAGGCAAAACAAAGCAATTTAGCCATCACGAAAAAACTATAAATAAACGCTTAAGTTGCTTGTATTGGGGGCGACCTGCGGTCGTCAGCTTTTTTGGCGAAGCCAAAAAATTATAATCCGGAGCGAATGCGACCCTTAATTTTTCATTCTTCATTATTCATTTTTCATTGTGAGCGCAGCGAACCCCCCCAACCGAAACAACAATTTTTCATTTATTATTATTGACTCTTAAACAAATCAACAACCCCACAAGTTCGCTTGACAAAACAAGTAAAAAAAGGTATAATATAATTTAATGAATTTACAAATAAAAGGTTGCAAAAATCCCTAAAAACAAATTCATTTCGTGACCCATAAATTTTTGAAAAGTGGAGGATAGCAAAATGATAAAAAGCATGACAGGTTTTGGCAGAAGTCAAGGCGTAACTGATGGAATTAGTGTTTGCATTGAGCTTAAAAGTGTTAATCATCGCTATTTTGAGTTTTACTCACGAGCGCCAAGAGGTTATAACTTCTTAGATGAAAAACTCAAATCATACGTTCAATCTGTAATCTCTCGAGGTAAGGTTGAATGTTATGTTCAAATTGAAGAAATCGAGCTTGAAGAGTGTTCAGTTCAAATCAATCACAGCTTAGCTGGTGGCTATGTTAAAGCGCTTAAAGAACTCGGTGAAAAATATGGTCTTAGTGATGATGTTTCAATCTCATCTGTTGCTAAATATCACGATATTTTTTCAGTGCATAAAGAGCAAGCTAACGAAGAAAAAATTTGGAACGCTGTTTTGCCTGTTCTCAAAGAAGCTATCGAAATTTTCGTGTCAATGCGTCAAAAAGAGGGCGAAAAGCTCAAAACAGACATTCTTTCACGCTGCGATACTATCTTAGAAAACGTGAAATATATCGAAGCTAGATCTCCTGAAACAGTTAAGGCTTATCAAGAAAAATTGTTTGAAAAAATGAAAAGCGTGCTTTATGCCGCCCAAATTGATGAGCAAAGAATACTCATGGAAGCTGCGATTTATTCTGATAAAATTGCCGTTGACGAAGAAACTGTTCGCCTGAGAAGCCACATTGAGCAGTTGCACGAGTTTATGGAAAGTGAAATTGCAATCGGCAGAAAAATGGACTTTTTGATTCAAGAATTTAACCGTGAAGCTAACACAATGGGCTCAAAAGCTCAAGATAAATCAATTGCGAAAAAAGTTATTGATATTAAAGCGGAAATCGAAAAAATCAGAGAGCAAGTCCAAAATATAGAATAATCTTTTTTGGCTGTACATCGCTACGCTTTCACTGGCGGAACTTGAATGTTTGCTCCTTGTTTGGGGTTTGATTTAAGCGAAGCGACGTATGAGAAAAAGATTTCACAATAAACAAAAACAAGGAGAACTCAAATGAAACTTATTAACATAGGTTTTGGTAATATGATAAATGCTTCACGTTTAGTGACAATTGTTAGCCCAGATTCTGCACCAATTAAGCGTATCATTCAAGAGAGCAAAGAAAGAGGCACGCTAATTGACGCAACTCAAGGCAGACGAACAAGGGCAGTTATCATCATGGATAGTAATCATGTGATTTTGACATATTTGCAATCTGAAACTGTAGCTAATAGGCTCAATTACGAAGAGGAAGACGAAATTTATTCGGAGGATTGTGAAGATGAAAAAGATTGAAAATAAAGGGTTGATTTTAGTCGTTTCAGGTCCATCAGGCACAGGGAAAGACACAATTGTTAATGAAATTTTGGAGCATCATTTGCCAGATGAAACCTACGTTTCAATTTCAATGACAACAAGAAAGCCAAGAGATGGCGAGATTGACGGTGTACACTATCACTTCGTTGACGTGGCAGAATTTGAAAAAAGAATAAAAAACAAAGAAATGCTTGAGTACGCAAAATACGGCTCAAACTATTATGGTACACCACTCGAGCCAATCAAACAAATGACGGCTGAGGGTAAGGTTGTAATTTTAATCATTGAAGTTCAAGGCGCACAATTAGTTAAAAATCTCTTGCCAAGAGCAAGAAGAATTTTCATCGCACCACCATCACTCGAAGTGCTTGAACAAAGACTTCGCACTCGTGGCACAGAAACCGAAGAAGCAATCACCAAAAGAATGCAAATCACTCAAACCGAGCTAACATATATCAAAGATTACGACTATGTTGTTGAAAATGATGTTTTAAGCGAGGCTGTTGAAGATGTTATGACAATAATTAAGGCTGAAAAGCTCAAAACTATAAATAAAAAAATATATTATTAAGAGGTAAAGATTATGTTTAATCCAGATTTAAGAGAAGTTTTAGATGGTGGCAAAAGCCGCTATTCACTTGTTACTGCTGTTGCAAGACGTGCGAGAGAAGTTTCTGAAAATGAAGAACTCACCGACCTTTGCGGCACAGAAAAACCAGTTACTTTTGCTCTCAATGAGTTTTTAGATGGAGATTTAGAGTTCCAAGAAGCTGACGAACTCAGACTCAAAAAAGAAGGAATTGAAGAAGTTTCACAAGAAACACAAGAAGAAGCACAAGAGGAAGTTGTTATCCTCGCTTAATTTTTTAGTTAAAAACAAAAGGAGTTGAAAATGATATGAGGCGCTATGTTGCCCAAATTGCAATTGAAAACGTGTCATATCATTTTGATATACTCTATACTTACAATGTGCCCGATCAGCTAAAAGACGAATGTCAAGTTGGCTCGAGGGTCACTGTGAGCTTTGGTCGTGGCAAAAACACGATGAAACAAGGTGTCATTTTCTCATTAAAGCACGAAGAAAGTGATAGTAAATACAAGAACATTCTCACGGTGCTTGATAAAGCGCCGTTTCTTAGCATTGAGCTGCTTGAATTAGCGCAGTTTTTGAAAAACCGCACTTTTTGCACATATTTTGATGCAATCAAAGCAATGATTCCAACTGGTTCTTTTTATAGTACAAAGGCGACTTACGCCGCCTTGCCTATTGCTGCAGATAGCAATATGAAATTTAACGAGTTAGAGCAATTGGTGTATAATCATCTATATGATTATGGTGCTTACATGGATAAAAAAACCATTTTGAGCGATTTGGAGCTAAGTCCAGATACAGATGTAATCGAAAAACTAGTTAAGAAAAACTTGCTTGATAAAAGCTATGAAGTCAGCGAAAGAATGAACGATAAAAACGTGAAAAGCGTTAAAATCGCAACGACAGATGAAAACTTGCAAGAAGTTTATGATAAGCTGACGAAAAAGCAAAAAAGTGTTATTGATATGCTTGGAAATGTTGGCTGCGGCACTGTGAAAGAAATTTGCTATTCCACTGGTGTCACATCAGCTGTGGTTAATGCGCTTGAAAAAAAGAAAATCGTTGAAATCTTCGATGCGCAAGTTTATCGTATTCCTAAAACCATTTTAAAAAGCAATAGCGAAAAAATCGAGCTTACACAAGAGCAAAACCAAGCCTATTTAAACTTGCTTGAAAAATATAAAAATGGCGGTGGAGTTTCACTGCTTTATGGAGTGACAGGAAGCGGAAAAACTTCGGTGTTTTTAAGGCTTATCGATGAAGTTATTGCAAGCGGCAGGCAAGTTATTGTTATGGTGCCTGAAATTTCACTCACACCTCAAATGATGTCTATTTTCAAGGGCAGATATGGCGATGAAGTGGCTATTTTTCATAGCGCACTCTCAATAGGTGAGAGGCGAGATGAATATAAAAGGGTGAAAGAAAACAAGGTCAAAATCGCCGTTGGCACTCGTAGTGCTGTGTTTGCTCCGTTTGATAATCTCGGCTTAATCGTGATTGACGAAGAGCAAGAGCACACCTATAAATCTGAATCAACCCCAAGATATCACACTAAAGATGTCGCAAAATTCAGGGCGTACAAAAACTCGGCAATGGTGGTGTTAGCCTCGGCAACCCCAAGCATTGAAAGTTATTCAATGGCGCTCGGTGGAAGATATTCACTCGAAACAATTCGAAACCGCTATGGTAGTGCGCAACTGCCAGATGTTAGTGTTGTGGACATGAAAAACGAAAGACAGTGCGGCAATAAATATAATCTTAGCTCGGAGCTTCTTCAATCACTTGAAGAAAACTTAGAGCAAAAAAAGCAGTCGATACTGCTAATAAACAGGCGAGGATATAACACCTTTGTGGTGTGCGACAGTTGTGGTGAAGTGGTAACTTGCCCAGCGTGCAGCATTTCCATGACTTATCACAGCGCAAACAATCGCCTAATGTGCCATTATTGTGGCTATTCCAAACCAATGAAAAAAACTTGCGAACACTGCGGCAAAGACCATGTTCGAGCAAGTGGCTATGGCACACAAAGAATTGAAGATGAAATTGCAACTTTATTACCAAAAGCAAGAGTGCTTAGAATGGACGCAGATTCCATGAGCGCCAAAGGTCAATTTGAAAAAAATCTCATCGAATTTGGTAATGAAGAATATGATATATTACTAGGCACACAAATGGTGTCTAAAGGCTTAAACTTTGAAAATGTCACCTTAGTTGGCGTTATCAATGCTGATCAGCAGATGAATAATGACGATTTCAAAAGCCAAGAAAAAACTTTTGACTTGCTCACTCAAGTTGTCGGCAGAGCTGGCAGAGGTCAGTTTAAAGGAAGAGCAATAATTCAAACAATGACACCTGAAAACGGAGTTATCACCTTAGCACAAAACCAAGATTTTGAGAGCTTTTATGCCAGCGAAATTCAAATTCGAAAGATCATGACTTATCCACCTTATTGCGACATTTGCTCCGTGATGTTCACGAGTGAAAATGAGCTCAAAGCGCTTAGCACGTCACGAGCTTTCTTAAAAGAAATGGTTGAAAAGCTAAAAAATGAATATCAAGATCAAAAAATTATCATTCTCGGGCCTATGCCACCGAGAGTTTCTAAAGTAAATAATAGGTTCAGGTATAGACTTATAATTAAGTGCAAGAATAATGTGAGGTTTAGGCAGCTCATGTCAAGCCAGCTTGTTATTTTTGCGAAAAACAAAGAGTTTAACGAGGTCAGCATCGTTGCTGATATCAATCCTGAAAGCTTAGCATAAACAAAAAATCAACGGTTAAATTAGCCGTTTGTGTCGTACCTTTTTTTGCGGTTAACCGCAAAAAATTGTACCCACCCCCAACAAAAAAATGAAAAGAGGAAAATTCAATGGCACTTAGAAAAGTTGTAACAAGTGAAGACCCAGTTCTTCGCAAAACAAGCAGAAAAGTTGAAAAATTCGACCAAAAACTTTTCGACTTATTAGATGATATGAAAGACACAATGGAAGACGCTCAAGGCGTTGGATTGGCGGCAGTTCAAGTGGGAATTTTGCGCCAAGTTGTGGTTATTAACGTGGGCGATGGCTTAATCGAGCTTATCAACCCTGAAATCGTTGAAACCTCAGGCGAAGAAGAGGACACAGAAGGCTGTTTATCAGTTCCAAATCAATGGGGTCTTGTGAAACGACCAACTTATGCAAAAGTTAAGGCTCAAAATCGCAAGGGTCAATGGTTTTGGTGCAAGGGCGAGGGCTTAAAAGCTCGCTGTCTTTGCCACGAACTCGACCATTTAAAAGGTGTGATTTTCACAGACTACGTTGAAAATATGCTCACAGAAGATGAGTTTATAGCTTTAAAAATGAAAGAAATGGAGTCATAAAATGAAAATTGCATTTATGGGCACACCAGATTTTGCGGTTGATTGCTTAACAGCTCTCATAAACTCTAAACACGAAGTTGTCGGCGTTTTTTGTCAACCAGATAAACCAGTGGGCAGAAAGCAAGTTTTAACCATGCCACCAGTGAAACAAGCTGCTCTTGAAGCAGAGCTTGAAGTTTTTCAACCAACAACGCTTAGAAACGGCGAGGGCGAAAAAATCCTCGAGCAAATTCAGCCTGATTTAATCATCGTTGTAGCTTATGGAAAACTTCTCCCAGTGGACGTGTTAGACTTTCCAAAATATGGCTGCATAAATATCCACGCTTCAATTTTGCCAAAATATAGAGGCGCTTCGCCAATACACTGGGCAGTTATAAATGGCGACAAAATCACAGGTGTCACCGCCATGCAAATGGACGATGGACTTGACACTGGCGACATTTTGCACATCGGTTTAGAGCAAATTTTAGAAAATGACACAACTGAAATTATGTATGAAAAACTCGCACCACTTGGCGCAAAAGTTTTGCTCGAAACTCTTGAAAAACTTGAAAAAAATGAGCTAGTTGCAACAAAACAAGACGATGGAAAAGCCACAAAAGTTGGTCTTTTAAACAAAGAAACCGGCAAGCTTGATTTTAATGATTTAGCTTTTGATATCCACAACAAAATTCGTGGACTTTATTCATGGCCATGCGCTCACACAAAATTAAATGGAAAAATTTTAAAAATTCAAACAAGCAGATTAACCGATGAAAAAGGGAATAATAAAGTTGGTGAAATGTTTATCAGTGGTGAAAAACTCCTTATTTGCTGCGGCGAAAACAGCTGCATTGAAGTGAAAGAACTTCAACTCGAAGGCAAAAAACGCATGGATGCTCAAGGTTTTATCAATGGATATAAATCAATGCTCCCATGCACATTAGGATAAAATTAACCGCTTAAAAATTCACAAGAAGTAATTAATCACGAAAGGAAATTAAAATGTTTTATATTGATTATTATTATATTATTTTAGTTGTTCCAGCAATTATAATTTCATTAATTGCTCAATCTAAGGTAAAAGGCACATACGCAAAAATGTCTAAAATTCCAAACGCTAAGCATTTAACCGGCGCAATGGCAGCTCAACAAGTTTTGAGTTATTATGGCATCACAAATGTTAGAATAGAGCAAGTTTCAGGCAAACTTTCAGACCATTTCGACCCAAAAGCTAACGTTATTCGCCTATCTCAAGGCGTTTATGGCAGCTCGAGCATTGCCGCTGTTGGCATCGCTTGCCACGAGGCAGGTCACGCAGCCCAACACGCAGAAAACTACGCTCCAATTTCAATCAGAAATGCTATCTTACCGCTTGCAAACTTTGGTTCAAGCGCTGGCATTATGCTTGCAATTTTGGGTTACTTTTTAAATTTTGGCATTTTAGTTAACGTTGGCATCATTTTGTTTGCTTGCGTTGTGGCGTTTCAACTTGTAACACTTCCAGTTGAATTTAACGCAAGTTCACGAGCTATGAAAGTTATCGATGAAACAGGAATGCTTTATGACGATGAACAAGCTAAGGCTAAAAAGGTACTCAGCGCCGCTGCCATGACTTATGTTGCAGCACTTTTAGTTTCAATTGCATCACTTTTGAGATTGATTTTAAGATTCGGCTCAAGAGATTAAAAGAATTATGAGGATATAAAATGAAAAACGCAAGACAAGTGGCTTTTGAAGCACTTCTTAAAATGCACCAAGATAAGGCATATTCAAACTTAACACTCGATGCAGTGCTCAGCAAGGCAAATCTTGACACAAGGGATAGATCTTTTGTGTCTAATTTGTTTTATGGTGTTGTTGAAAGACAAATCACAATCGACTATCAATTGCAAAGATATCTTTCTCAGCATTTGAGCAAAACAAAAGATGAGGTGCTAACCATTTTAAGAATGGGCGTGTATCAAATCCTTTTCATGGATAGAGTGCCAACAAGAGCGGCGGTTAATGAGAGCGTAAACCTCACAAGAGCTAACGGCGTTGGTTTTGGTGCGGCTGTTGTCAATGCCGTACTCAGAAAGGTTGACCAAAACGGTTTAGTTCTTCCTAAAGGCGACGATAGAAGTACATATATGTCGGTTAAATATTCGTGTAACAACTGGCTTGTGAGAAAACTCATCAGAGAATACGGCGAAGAAGTGACCGAAAACTTCCTTGAAAGTTCGCTCAAAGTGCCAAAAATTTGCATCAGAGTTAACTCAACAAAAGTGAGTCAAGAAAAACTTATGGAATTGCTTGAAAAAGAGGGTGTAATCGTTACAAAAACCTACCTCAAAAATGCACTTTTCATCAAGCTTACAAATAAAAGCATCGATAAACTTCAATGTTATCGTGCTGGACTTTTCCACGTTCAAGATTTATCATCGCAACTTTGCGTACGAGCAATCGAGGCAAAAGCAGGGCACACAGTTATCGATTTATGCTCCGCACCAGGTGGCAAAACATACACCACTGCGCAGTACATGAAAAATCAAGGCGAAGTTTTAGCTTTTGATATACATGATCATAAAATCCGCCTCGTTGAAAATGGTGCTAAGCGTTTAGGGCTCACCATCATCAAAGGCAGGGTGTCAGATGCGAGCAAAATTAATCAAATAATGCCAAAAGCAGACAGAGTTCTTTGTGATGTACCTTGCTCAGGCTTCGGTATAATCGGCAGAAAACCTGAAATAAAATATAAATCTGAAGATTGCACTGAAACTCTTCCACGTATTCAATATGAAATCTTAAACGCCGGTGCAACTTACGTTAAAGATGGTGGCAGATTGATTTATTCCACTTGTACGCTCAACAAAGATGAAAATGAGGGCGTGTGCGAAAAATTCCTCGAAAAACACGAGGACTTCGTGGCAATCAGTGTTTTAAATGAAATTTC
This sequence comes from Clostridia bacterium, assembly GCA_044426265.1. GTDB lineage: Bacteria > Bacillota > Clostridia > Oscillospirales > Acutalibacteraceae > UBA6857. Next base: position 29,468 of record JAWXUR010000008.1, on the reverse strand, counting down.
AGCTGATAAATATAAAACCCTCATGCCAAATAAAAACGACTGTGACGGCTTCTTTGTTGCGTGTTTTGAAAAAAGAGGATAAGTTAAATGGTAGATATTAAATCATTAAATCTCTTCGAGTTAAATGAGCAGATTGTACGGCTGGGAGAAAAATCTTTCAAGGCAAAGCAAGTCTATTCGTGGCTGCACCAAAAAAATGTTGATAGCTTCGATGAAATGACGAACATTTCCAAAGATTTAAGGGCAAAATTGGAAAAAAATTATTATATTTGTAGCTGTGCTATTGAAAAAAAGCTGGTTTCGGTGTATAATGATACAGTTAAGTATCTATTTAAACTACATGATGGCGAATTTATTGAATCCGTTGTTATGAAGTATAAATACGGCTATACCATCTGCGTTTCTTCTCAAGTTGGCTGCAAAATGGGTTGTACGTTTTGTGCATCTGGCATTGCAGGTTTTGTGAGAAATTTGAGCACTGGAGAAATCCTTTCTCAAATTTATCAAGCACAAAAAGACATGGACATCAGAATTTCCCACATAGTTATGATGGGAGTGGGTGAGCCTCTTGATAACTTTGATAATGTTATCAGATTTTTAGACATGGTGTCAAATAAAGATGGGCTTAATATTTCAATGCGTAGCATTTCACTTTCAACTTGCGGAGTTGTGAGCGGAATTGAAAAACTGATGGAGCATAAGCTTCAACTAACACTTTCAATCTCGCTTCATGCACCAAATGATGTAATCCGCAGCCAAACAATGCCAGTTAATGGCAGATGGAATATTGATAAGCTGTTAGCTGCGTGCAAAGAATATATCAAGGTAACAAATAGAAGAATTTCTTTTGAATATGCCATGATTGATGGTGTCAACGATAGTGACGAGTGCGCTTTAGAGCTTGCAAAAAGGCTTAGAGGTATGCTGTGCCATGTTAACTTAATTCCAGTTAACGCAGTTGAAGAAAGAGATTATAAAAAAAGCAAACAAGATCGAATTAAGGGATTTATTAAGGTGCTCGAAAGCCGTGGAATTAATGCAACAGTACGCCGCACAATGGGCAGTGACATTAATGCTTCGTGTGGGCAACTTAGAAGAAGTGAAAAAACAGATTAAGAGGTGAATGCAAAGTGAAAATTGTTGGTGGTTCTGATATTGGGCGATTAAGATTGGGCAATGAAGATGCGTTTTGTTTTGGCGAACTTGAATCAAACGCTGTTTGGGCAGTAGTATGCGATGGAATGGGCGGAGCGTCTGGCGGCAAGATTGCAAGCCAAATCACAACAGATATGGTAGGCAAGAAAATCGAAAAATGCTATAAACCATTAATGCAAACAAAATCAATTCAAAACGTTATTTTATCAGCCGTAACAACTGCAAACGTTGCTGTTTACGACAGAGCTCTCGCTGATGAATCTTTGCTTGGAATGGGTACAACGATAGTTGCAGCCATTATTAAAGACAATATAGCTTGCATTGCACACGTAGGTGATAGTCGAGCATATATTTTAAATGCTAAAAAAGAAATTTTTGCGCAAATAACTAAAGACCACTCCTTAGTTCAAGAAATGCTTGATGCTGGGCAAATCACGCAAGAGCAATTCGAGCATCACCCAATAAAAAACATAATCACAAGGGCTGTTGGTGTAAAAGAAAAAATAGACATTGAATTTGATATAATTGAAGTTGAAGATGAAGATGTTATTTTAATTTGTACAGATGGACTGACAGGAGAACTTGAAAAAGAGGAAATATTTAAAATCTTTAAACAAAGTGATTTTGATGATTTAATTGTCAATTATATAAATGTTGCAAATGAAAATGGCGGACGAGATAATATAACGGCTATAGCCGTGAAGTGCTGATTGGAGTGTTATGATGGAAAATTATGTAGGTAAAAGATTAGATGGTCGTTATGAGATCATGGAAATTATCGGTATTGGTGGCATGGCAGTTGTTTATAAGGCTTTTGATAATATCGATAGCCGCATTGTTGCTGTTAAAATTCTTAAAGATGAGTTTTTAGCCAACGAAGATTTTAAAAGAAGATTCAAAAATGAATCAAAGGCTATTTCAGTGCTTTCTCATGAAAATATTGTTAGAGTTTTTGATGTTAGCTATGGCGACAGAATCCAATATATCGTTATGGAATACATTGAGGGCATCACCCTTAAAGAATATATTGAACAACAGGGCATGATTGATCAACGTGAAGCGATTTACTTTGTAACTCAAATCCTTAGAGCTCTTGAGCATGCTCACGAAAAAGGCATAGTACACAGAGATATTAAACCTCAAAACATTCTTTTAATTTCAGACGGCTCAATTAAAGTTACAGATTTTGGTATCGCAAGATTTAGCGCTAGTGAAACTAGAACCATGACAGACGGAGCAATAGGCTCAGTTCATTATATTAGCCCTGAGCAAGCAACAGGAAGTGTAACAGATGCAAAAGCAGACATCTATTCAGTCGGTGTTGTTTTTTATGAAATGCTCACAGGCTGTTTACCTTTCCAATCAGATAGCGTTGTTTCAGTTGCTCTCATGCAACTTCAAAATGATCCACAACGCCCAAGCGAACTCAATCCAGACATTCCACTTGGTTTAGAGCAAATTATCATTCACGCAATGCAAAAAAATCCAAGTGAAAGATATCAAAGTGCTGCTCAAATTCTTTCAGATATTGATGAGTTTAAAGCAAATCCAGAAATCAAGTTTGATTATTCATATTATAATGATGAAAATGTTAATCAATTTATTCCAATAACTGGTCAAATTAATGTTCAACCAATTTCAAAAGAACCAGAAGTTGTTGCAGTTATCGAAGATGAAGATGCTTTTAACACAGAAGCTGAAATCATCGATAATTCAAAGAAAAAAACAATCGCAGCTCTTTTTGGCGTACTAATTGCGTTTATCGTGGCTGTTGTTTTAATTGTTTCATTCATGTTCCCAAGTGGCGATAAAGTTGCAGTTCCAGATTTAGTTGGTCTTAATTTCTTCGCAGATGTCGATGGCTATGAAGCTTACGATGATTTCGAATTCGAATTCGTTATTGATACGCAAAGCACAGAAGATGAGGGCACAATTTTAGCTCAATCTCCAGAATCAGGCAATGTTGAAGTGGGATCTACTATCATCTTAAACATTGCAAAATCATCAGGTTCTGTTGAGGTTCCAGATGTTGTAGGCTATGAGTACGCCTCAGCTGAATCTCTTCTTAAAAGTGAAAGTTTTGAAGTCACAATTATTCGTGAAGTTAGTGACACTGTAGACATTGGCTCAGTTATAAGAACTGATCCAGCAGCTGGTGATTTTGTAGACTTTGGCTCAACAATCACTCTTTACGTTTGTGCAGAAGAGGAAGATGATTTAGTTGACGTTCCAACTCTTATTGGTATGACGGTTACAGAAGCTAAAGCAGCACTTGAAGAAGTTGGTCTTGCTTTAGATAACACTGGTACAGAATATCGCACAAGCGATGAAGCAACTGGCACAATCGTAGGCCATGAAAGCATTGGTGAACAAGTGGCGCTCGGCACAGCAATTGCAGTTTATGTAAGCATCGGTGGCGAAGTTACAACCGAAACTCCAACTGTTTCAGTTCCAGATATTAGTAACAAAACTGAAAGTGCAGCACAAACAGCGCTTGAAGATGTAGGTCTTGAGCTTGGCACTGTGACTGAGCAATATAGCTCTTCAGTAGATTCAGGTAAGATTATCAGCTATTCAAATAGTGGCAGCGAAGTTGAAGTTGGCACAGCGATTAACATTGTTATAAGTAAAGGTGAAGAACCAACAACTACAACAACAGAAAAAGCAACTACAACAACAGAAAAAGCAACCACAACAACAGAAAAAGCAACAACCACAACAACAGAAGAAGCAACAACCACAACAACAGAAGAAGCAACAACCACAACAGAAGAAGCAACAACCACAACAGAGGCAGAAACAGAAGCAGTTGATGCAACTTCAAGTGATGATGATACTGTAGATGAATAATAATGAAAAAACCTTTAATGGTTTAATAATCAAGGGCATCGGTGGATTTTACTATGTGAAAACCACCGAGGACGTCTTTGAGTGCAAGGCAAAGGGTAGGTTTCGTAAAGAAAAAATCACTCCACTTTCAGGTGATAAGGTGAAAATAACTGTGCGAGAAAACCAAGAAAACACGATTGACGAAATTTTTGAAAGAAAGAATAAATTGCAACGCCCACCAGTGGCAAATGTGGATAAACTTCTTTTAATCGTTTCAACGAAGTTCCCAAGCCCAAACACTTTAGTTATTGACAAAATGACAGCAATAGCCGAAAAAAACGGCATCGAACCGGTCATAGTTGTCACAAAAACAGACATTGAACCAGCGGATAAGGTAATGGAAATTTACCGAAAAACTGGCTATCGAGTTTATAGTTTTTCAAGCATTGAGGGCAGTGACGACCTCGAAAAAATCAAGGCAGAGTTTAAAGATTGCTTAACAGTTTTAACTGGAAACAGTGGTGTTGGAAAGTCGACACTTCTCAATGCAATTGATGAAACTTTGGAGCTGCCAACAGCAGAAATCAGCACAAAACTCGGCAGAGGTAGACACACCACAAGGCAAGCGGAAGTGTTTGATTTGTGTGGCGGAAGAGTTGTTGACACGGCTGGATTTTCTTCGCTTGATATCATAAATAATGACGTGATTTTAAAAGAAGATTTGCGGCAATATTTCAAAGAATTTGAGGAGTATTTGGGCGAATGTAAGTTCGTTTCATGCACTCACACTAAGGATAAAGGCTGCAAAATCGTTGAGATGGTGAACGCTGGTGAAATCAGTGAAAGCCGTCACGATAGCTATAAAGCCATGTATGAAGATGCAAAGCAAATAAAAAGTTGGGAAGTTTAATTTTTAGCAAACAGTTATCAGTGTTCAGCATTTTGATTAAAATTAAAAAAGGTCGCTTTACTCCATTGTAAGATTTACAATTCGGAGCAAAGCGACTTTTTATCGTTCACTGTCGAGCAAAGCGAGCTTATTTTTCGTCTTTAATTTTAAAAATCATTTTAAGAATACCACGAAGAGCCTTAGGACTTCTCACAACAACCACTTTCATCAAAAATTACCTCCTAAAATTCATCTAGCGTAACACATAACGCCTAAAACAACTAGCATTGCGGCAAGAATGAAGAGCATCACCCTTGTCGGAAAGCAGAGCGCCAAAATCAACCCAGCACCAAAAGCGGCAAAAACCAAGCCTTTGTTGCTCCCACGAATGCGAATCAAGCCGATCATCTCCCACAAAATATTTAGCCGAAGCTTATTACAGTATACGAAAAAAATGATTTTTGGTGATAGATTAGAAGAAAATGAAAGTTTTTTCAGGCGGTACAAGTCGCTACGCTCCCCAGAAGGAGTTAATGCTGCCGAAAAAAGAAAAGAAGAAAAGAAAAGAAAAATAAAAGAAGAAAAAATAAAAAAGAAAAAAGAAAATGAAAAAAGAAAAAATCAAGCAAAGCTTTACTCAATTTTTCACGAAAAATTGCGGATTCTTAAGGCAGAGCCTTAAGGCGCTTGCAGCAGCAAGCGAAACACCCCAAATAAATGGAAAATTGAAAATTGAGAATGGAGAATTAAAGCAAAGCAAATGCGACAAAAATACAACAAATTAACTAAAAGCGTCATAGTTCCCACAACAATAAATCTAAGGAAAAACAACATCGCATTTGCGTTAGTAGTAAAAGAGCAAAGCGATTTTTACGGATTGATTGATGAAAGTTCAATTAAAACATTTTTGTAACCATACGAAAATTATATTTTTACAATTAATTTTTTAAGTATCGGTAAATATGTTTTGTTTTGCCTACGGCAAAATCAAGGAACCCCTTAATAGGGTTCCTTACGGCAAAAAAATGTCCGCTGGACATAGTTTTGCCTATCCTCCTGATTTTTTTTGACGATAGGGGATTTCGCTCGCTGCGGCGAGCGCCTAAAGGCTCTGCCTTTAGAATCCTCAATTTTTCGAGAAAAATTGAGTAAAGCTTTGCACGACTTTTTTAGTTGATGTGTGTTTATTCTTAGATAAAACAAAAAAACAATTATAATTCTAAATTAGCATTAAATAAAATTAAAAATAACTAACTAACCCACAAAATAAGAAAAAATATTCAATATAAATTAATTTTATGTATTTTCGCTTGCATTTTAACGAGAAATAGTGTAAATTATATATTCGTAAGTAAAAATTCTTCACTAACAACTAGTTTTTATATAAAAAATCTGTAAAATAAGAAAGGAAATAAAAAATATGGCAAAAACTAAAGGCTATAGCGATGCGGATATTCAAGTTTTAGAAGGCCCAGATAAGGTAAGAAAACGTCCAGCAGTTATTTTCGGCTCAAATGGTATAGAGGGCTGTCAGCATTCAATGTTTGAAATCCTCTCAAACTCAATAGATGAGGCTCGTGAAGGGCATGGCGATAAAATAATCGTGACTAGATTCATGGACGGCAGCGTTCAAGTGCAAGATTTCGGCCGTGGCATTCCAGTTGGTTTCAATGAAAAATATCAACGTTATAACTGGGAACTAGTGTTTTGCGAGATGTACGCAGGCGGAAAGTATAACACAAATTCTGGCGGTAGCTATGAGTTTTCGCTCGGCTTAAATGGTTTAGGTCTGTGCGCAACTCAATTTGCAAGTGAATATATGGACGCAGAAATCAAGCGTGGCGGTAAAAAATATACGCTTCATTTTGAAAAAGGCTTTTGTGTTGGCGAGATGCTCGAAGAGCCGTACGCAAGAAAAGACACCGGATCAAAAATCAAATGGAAACCAGATTTAGAGGTGTTCACCGATATTGACGTTGCACCTGAATATTATATCGAAGTTATTAAAAGACAGGCTGTTGTCAATTCAAAAGTGCATTTCGAGTTTCGTAATCAAACAAAAAGTGGCTTTGAAACAACAGAGTTTTATTATGAAAATGGCATAAAAGACTATGTTCACGAAGTCGTGGGCGAGGACGCAATAACTAGCGTTCAATTTTGGCAAGCGGAAAAACAAGGTAAGGATAGAGCAGATTTACCAGATTATAAAGTTAAACTCAACGTTGCTCTCACTTTTTCAAACAAGGTGCAACAACTCGAATATTACCACAACTCAAGCTGGCTAGAGTTTGGCGGCTCACCTGATAACGCTGTTAAAAATGCCTTAGTTTATCAAATCGATTCATATCTCAAACAAAATAATAAATACACTAAAAGTGACACGAAAATCAAGTTTCAAGATATCTTAGATTGCCTTGTGCTAGTTTCGTCATCTTTTTCAACTGAAACTTCTTATCTCAACCAAACTAAAAAGGCAATCACTAACAAGTTTATTCAAGAGGCAATGATTGAGTTTTTACGTCATAATTTTGAGGTTTATTTCATTGAAAATAAGGTTGAAGCAGATAAAATTTGCGACCAAATCTTAATTAATATGAGAAGTCGTATCAAAGCGGAAGCCACAAGATTAAATCTTAAAAAGACACTCACCACTTCAAATGATTTAACAAACAGAGTGCAAAAGTTTGTTGACTGCAGAAGCAAAGACGTCACTCAACGTGAGCTTTACATCGTGGAAGGTGACTCGGCTCTTGGTGCGTGTAAACAAGCGAGAAACTCGGATTTCCAAGCGATTATTCCAGTTAGAGGTAAGATACTCAACTGTTTGAAATCGGAATTTGATAAGATTTTTAAAAATGAAATCATCATAGATTTAATCAAAGTCTTAGGTTGTGGCGTTGAAGTACGCTCGAAATCAAAGGCTCTTAAAAACATGGCAACTTTCAAAATGGAACTTCTTCGTTGGGATAAAGTTATCATTTGTACCGATGCCGATGTTGACGGATATCAAATCCGCACCCTTATTTTAACCATGCTTTATCGCCTTGTGCCAAGTCTTATCGAAAATGGCAAGGTCTATATTGCTGAATCACCACTTTATGAAATCACAAGCGGAAAGAAAACATGGTTTGCGTACAACGAAAAAGAAAAAATTGATGCAATTGAAGAAATTGGCACAGCAAAATATGTTATGCAGCGCTCAAAAGGTCTTGGTGAAAATGATGCGGACATGATGTCACTGACAACAATGAACCCAAAAACAAGAAGATTAATCAAGGTTGAGCCAACAGACATGGAAAAAACTTCGGATATGTTTGATTTGCTCTTAGGCGACAACCTCGCTGGCAGAAAAGAATATATCGCCGATTTCGGTCATATGTATATCGATTTAACAGACGTTAGCTAAGAAAGGAGAATTAAAGCATGGCAAGAAAAAAACCAATAAGAAAAAAAGAGCAAGAAGCCGATCTTCTCGCAAATGCTCACATTGCAAATGCCGGTGAAGTGTTGGAGCAGCCAATCACCGAAACTTTGGAAGTTAACTATATGCCGTACGCAATGAGCGTTATCCTTTCAAGAGCAATCCCAGAAATTGACGGCTTTAAACCTTCTCACAGAAAATTGCTTTACACGATGTACAAAATGAGTTTGCTCGGTCAAACACGAACAAAGTCAGCAAACATCGTTGGTCAAACCATGAGATTAAATCCTCACGGTGACGGCGCAATCTATGAAACTATGGTGCGTCTTTCAAGAGGTAATGAGGCACTTTTAACTCCATATGTAAGCTCAAAAGGTAACTTCGGTAAGTCATATTCTCGTGACATGGCGTACGCTGCATCGAGATACACCGAGGCTAAACTCGAGCCAATTTGTAACGAGCTTTTTCGTGACATCGATAAAGACACAGTTGATTTTGTGTTTAACTATGATAACACAACAAAAGAGCCAACCTTATTACCAGTAACTTTCCCAACAATTTTGGCAAATGTTAACATCGGTATCGCTGTTGGTATGGCAAGCTCAATTGCCTCTTTTAACTTAAAAGAGCTTTGCGAAACCACAATCGAAGTTATCAAAAATCCAAAACACGATGTAATTTCAACAATGCCAGCTCCTGACTTCGTTTCAGGTGGCGCAATTTTATATGATGAAAAAGCAATGCGTGATATCTATGAAACAGGCAGAGGAAGCATCAAAGTTAGATCGAAATACACTTATGATAAGGCTTTCAACTGCATTGATATCACTGAAATCCCTCAAACCACAACAGCCGAAGCGATTATTGATAAGATTATCGAGCGCATTAAAAAAGGCACAATCAAAGAAATCACAGACATTCGTGACGAAACTGATAAAAACGGCTTAAAAATCACAATCGATTTAAAACGTGGTACAGATGCAGATAAACTCATGCAAAGACTTTATAAACTCACTCCACTTGAAGACTCGTTTTCGTGTAACTTCAACATTCTTGTTGATAATCATCCACGAGTTTTGGGTGTTAGCCAAATCTTAAGCCACTGGATCGAGTTTAGAAAAAAATGCGTGAGAAGAAGAGTTGAGTTTGATTTAAGAAAGGCAATGAGTAAGCTTCATCTTCTCAAAGGTCTTGAAAAAATCTTGCTTGATATCGATAAAGCAATTTCAATTGTTAGAAACACAAAAGAAGAGGCAGACGTTGTGCCAAATCTGATGAGCGGTTTTAGCATTGATGAAATTCAAGCGGAATACGTGGCAGAAATCAAACTTCGCCATCTTAATAAAGAATATATCTTAAAAAGACTCGCAGAAATTGAAAACTTAGAAAATTCAATTGCTGAAATGAATGATATTTTATCATCTAAAAATGGTATCTCAAAAATTATCATCAAAGAGCTTAAAGATGTTATCAAAAAATATTCAATCGATAGAAAAAGCGAAATTCTCGCAATTTCTGACACAGATGATGGCGATGCTGAAGAGCAAATTCCAGATTACCCTGTAAATCTTTTCTTCACAAAGCACGGCTATTTCAAAAAAATCACACCACTTTCACTTCGTATGGGTGGCGAGCAAAAGCTCAAAGATAATGATGAAATTGCCCAAGCTATCGAGAGCAGCAATAATAAAGAGTTGCTATTTTTCACCGACAAATGTCAAGTGTACAAAGCAAAAGTTAACGATTTTGCAGACACTAAGGCGAGCGTTCTCGGCGATTACGTGGCAGCAAAACTCTCAATGGAAGAGGGCGAAAATGCGATTTACATGGTTGTGACAGACGATTATGAAGGCTTCATGATCTTCTTGTTTGAAAATGGCAAGGCGGCAAAAGTTAGCCTTAAATCATATTACACCAAAGCAAACCGCAAAAAGCTCATCAAGGCGTACAGCGACAAGTCGCCACTAGCTGGAATTTTGCATTTAACAGCTGAAACCGAGCTAGTTTTAGAAACAATCACAGATAGACACCTGCTTTTAAACACCGAAATAATGTCAATCAAAACCATGAAAGACACTCAAGGTATTGCGTGCATCACACTCAAACGCAACAGCAAAATCAGAAAAGTACGCCTATATCAAGAGGGCGAGTTTGCAAAACCTATTAGATATAGAGCAAAAACCTTGCCATCAACTGGCGCAATTTTGAGCCAAGAAGATGTGATAAACAAAAGCAATGTGACTTTTGAGGGATTTAATTAGCCAAAGAAGCAAGCATTGTATGTAAAAAACAGCCAAAAGTTCAGTACAGAACTTTTGGCTGTTTTGTTTTAGAATAATTCGTTTGCATCAACGTAAAGTTGGCTTACACCGTGAGTGATGATTTCCCACTCGCCGTCTGTTCTTCTGCCGAGTTGCCAGCTGTAATCGAAATAATATGAATAAGTTTCAAATGGGCTTTCTTTGCCATTTGTCCAAAATTCGGTTTCGATAACTATGTATTCATCATAGGTGAAGTCTAAGTTTTCATAGTACCGAGTGCGCATTGTGATTTCTTCGTCGTCAGTGTAGTTAAACATTTCCATTGAAAGCACTGCGTCCCACTCTTCAAGCTTGGCATCAACTGCATCAAATGCTGCTTGAATGTCCTCTTCAGTGTAAATGCCTGATGTGCCATAGTCGATGTCTGGGCTGTGCATTTGAGAGTACAGTCCAACGCCGATTGCAATAATTAAGATGATTGCAATTGAAACTGAGGCAACTATTGCTATTATTTTTGATTTTTTCATGTTACGTCCTCCAAAAAAGGTCTATCATTTTATTAGACTATTATAGCACTAGTTTCGAATAATAGCAATATAAAACGCTCGAAAACTTGAAGTTTATTGATGATATTTCAAACTAAATTTCGTTTGAATCTGCCATCAAGCCAAAGTAGGAAGTTTCTCCTCGAAATGTTATTGCCTTTTCTATGCAAAACCATTATAGTTAGTGATGACAATATGAAAACTCTTAAGATTTTCTTAAGTTCTATAAATCCCCTTGATTATTTGACATTGTTTGTATATAATTTAACCATAGAAATAAATTTTATTTGAGGGGGAATTATTATGAAAATTAAATCTTATGATTTTGAAATTGCAGCTGTAATGGCAGGATTTAAATTTTTAAGCATGCAATTGATTTATTTTATTGTGTCATTTTTGGAGTTTACTGATTATGATATACAGTTGTTATATTTAACCTTGTTAGTAAATGCAATTGTGATTGTGCTGTGCTTGAAATTTAATAATCAAAGTGAAAAAATAATGCTAAAGCGCTATGTTTTGTCAAAGGTATTTAGTCTAGGAATAAATATTGTATTTTGGCTTTCTGGCATTGAAAGTTTTTATTTACATATGAGTAATAGTCATCTATTAGAAAACAATATTATAACTTCAAGTGCAATAGTTTATACGCTTTCAACTGTTTTCTTTATTGCTTTTCCACTCGTTTTCATGCTTTTGCACGCAGTATATAGAAAAATCAACCTAAAAGAAAAATTAGGGAATTTAAACTTAGCTAATTTAAAAATGCTAAAAAACAACTCACTAACTTCTTTGATTGTTGGAATTATCGTTCTTGTTTCAACCTCACTGATGATTTACTTTGCAACTTTTGACGAAATTAATTTCTTAATTCCAGTAGTTATTTTAATCACTGCTCTATGTTCATTTTTAATGATAAAAAATTGCAAAGAAATAGAAGATAGCGTTAAGAAAACTGGTGTGTTATATCTATTTTATATAGCTCAAGTCGGATTGATATTAACAAACATAAATCCTTGAATTAAATAACCATAAATACCACAGTAAAAGATTGCTGTGGTATTTTCACATATACACATATTATTTACTCAATATCTATTGCTCAAAACAAAAAAATGTGGTAAAATAAAGGGTAATTATTATGGGAAAATTTTATCTCGATAGGATTTACAAATGTAGGGATAAGCATTTTTGGCGGTTGACCGACAAAAATTGTACGACAAAAAAACGAAACTTCAATGAGGTAAGATATAAATGAGAATTTTGGGAATTGACCCTGGTTATGCCATTGTTGGCTGGGGAGTGATTGATTATGTGGGCAATAAGTTTAGAGTTGTTGATTATGGCGCAATTTTAACCGATGCGAAAATGCCTTTTAATGAGCGACTTGAAAAGATTTATGATGATTTATATGACATCATCATGAAAAATCAGCCGCAAGTGATGTCAATTGAAAAAGTGTTTTATAACTCAAATGCAAAAACTGTTATTGACGTTAGTCAGGCTCGTGGAGTGCTTATGTTAGCTGCTCAAAAGCGTAGACTTCCAGTTTTTGAATACACTCCGCTGCAAGTTAAACAAAGCGTTGTTGGCTATGGTAGAGCGGATAAAAAGCAGGTGCAAGAGATGACGAAGCGCATCTTAAGCCTTGAAAAAATTCCAAAACCAGATGATACAGCCGATGCTCTAGCTATGGCAATTTGCCACGCACATTCAAGCGGTTCGCTTATGGGCTCAGGGTTTGGCTCAATGAAAATCAAAAATGGAATTTAATTATAACAAACAAGGGGATTTAATATATGTTTTATAGCTTAACAGGTGACGTGATTCACACTGGAATAAATTCAATCAGCATTTCATGCGGTGGTGTTGGCTTTTTGTGCCTCACTTCGCAAAACACTCTTAGCGAACTTAGCGGAGTTGATTATGTGACAGTTTTCACCTATCTTCATGTTCGTGAAGACGTGCTTGATCTTTATGGATTTTCAAGCGAAGAAGAACTTGAGTGGTTTAAAATGCTAATTAGTGTCAACGGTGTTGGCCCTAAAGCAGCACTTAACATTTTATCACAATTCACAATTTCAAACTTGTTTCTTGCAATTAGTGCTGGCGATTCAAAGGCTATCACTAAAGCTCAAGGTATAGGCGCAAAAATTGCACAAAGAATAATCTTAGATTTAAAAGATAAAATTAAAAGTAGCGCACCATCGAGTGTAAGCGCTGAAAATGCAAGTAAAATTGGAGCAGTTGGCGATATGCCAAACACAGCCGAGGCAATCGAAGCTCTTTCAATGTTGGGGTACAGCCAAACAGAAGCCTCAGTGGCGGTGAGTAAACTCGACCCTAGCCAAAGCACACAGCAATTAATAAAAGGCGCACTCAAAATTCTTTCAGGTAATTAAGGAGGTACAACATGGAAATGGATCAAAGATTCGTAACACCAGATTTCACACAGATGGACACCGACCTCGAAACCTCCCTAAGACCAAAAACTTTGCAAGATTACATTGGACAGGAAAAAGTTAAGGAAAATCTTCATATATATATACAAGCGGCAATGCAAAGAGGTGAAGCTCTTGATCACGTACTGCTTTATGGCCCTCCAGGACTTGGAAAAACAACTTTAGCTGGAATCGTTGCAAATGAGCTTAATGTGAATTTACGCATAACTTCAGGCCCAGCGATTGAAAAGCAAGGTGATCTCGCAGCGCTTCTGACAAACATCAACGAGGGTGACGTACTTTTCATTGATGAAATTCACCGCTTAAACCGCAGCGTTGAAGAAGTGCTGTACCCAGCGATGGAAGACAATGCTCTTGACATCATCATCGGCAAAGGCCCATCAGCAAGATCAATTAGATTAGACTTGCCAAAATTCACCCTAGTTGGTGCAACCACAAGGGCGGGGCAACTTTCAGCACCGCTTAGAGATCGTTTCGGTGTTATTTTAAGATTAGAACTATACACCCCAGAGCAGCTCTCACAAATTGTTACAAGAAGTGCTGGCATTATGGATATAGGTATCGAAAAATATGGTGCATTAGAAATAGCTTCACGCTCAAGAGGTACACCAAGAATTGCAAACCGACTTTTAAAACGTGCAAGAGATTTCGCACAAGTTATGGGCGATGGCGTAATCGACGAAGAAACCGCCAACCTAGCACTTAACAGAATGGAAATTGATCACATGGGTCTTGACTCAATCGATAGACTACTACTGACAACAATGATAAAAAGTTACAACGGAGGCCCAGTAGGACTTGAAACAATAGCAGCCGCAATTGGCGAAGAAACTGTAACAATCGAGGACGTATACGAACCATTTTTAATGCAATGCGGCTTTTTAAGCAGAACACCAAGAGGACGCATGGTAACTCCAGCAGGTTATGAGCATTTGGGGTTTAAATTTACTGATAAGTAAATTTAATTGAGAATTGAGAATGGAAAATGGAGAATTAAGGAAAAGCTCACTAGCGTTCGCAATGAAAAATGAAGAATGAAGGGTCGCTCTTGTATTTATAATGCGTACGAAGTACGCCACCACCATTCTCAATTCTCAATTTTCAATTCTCCATTGTGAGCAAAGCGAACTCACTCCAACCAAGAAAGGAACTCAACATATATGGGTAGATTATTTGGAACAGACGGCGTAAGAGGTGTGGCAAACACTGAAATCTCTTGCGAAATGGCAATGAATATAGGAAGAGCAGCAGCAATGGTGCTAACTTCTGGAGATAAAAAACCAAACGTGTTAATCGGCATGGACACAAGAATTTCAGGCGACATGATTCAAAGCGCCCTCGCTTGCGGACTTTGCTCCGTTGGTGCTAATGTTATGACAATCGGCGTTGTGCCAACTCCAGCAGTTGCGTATCTCGTGAAACATTGCGCCTATGATGCGGCGATAATGATATCGGCATCTCATAATCCATATCAATATAACGGAATAAAAATCTTCCAAGGTGATGGGTATAAACTCCCAGACGAAATTGAAGAAAAGATAGAAAGTATCATCTTAGATGGTGCAGAAACTAGCCCAATTAACCTTAAAGTTGGCGAACAAATCGGAACTATCACTGAAAGTGATGATAGTGTTGTGCAATATATCGACCACTTAAAAAACTGCATTGATTGCGATTTTGAGGGCATGAACATTGCTCTTGACTGCGCAAATGGCAGCTCAAGCGTGACAGCTCAAACACTTTTTGAATCACTCGGTGCAAATGCACACATCTTGTCAAGTGAGCCAAACGGAATCAACATCAATGACAATTGCGGCTCAACTCACATGGAAAATCTTCAAGCGTACGTGGTTAAAAACAACCTCATGGCTGGCTTTGCCTTTGATGGAGATGCAGACAGAATGCTCGCAGTTGATGAAAACGGCGAAATGGTTGATGGCGACAAAATCATGGCAATTTGCGCAAAATTCATGAAAGATGAGGGCAAACTCAAAGACGACATGGCAGTGGTTACTGTGATGAGCAACATGGGTTTCACCAAGTTTTGCGAAAAAGAAAACATCAAATATCAAAGCACAAAAGTTGGCGATAGATACGTACTTGAAAATATGCTTGAACATGGCTATTGCATTGGTGGTGAGCAATCAGGTCACGTTATTTTCTTAGACCACGCAAGCACAGGTGACGGACAATTAACCGCCCTAAAAGTATTAGAAATCATGAAAAAAACTGGCAAAACTCTCAGCGAACTCGCTTCGTGCATGACAGTTTATCCTCAAGTGCTTGTGAACGTGAAAGTTTCAGCAATGGGTAAGGCTAGATATAATGATGATACCGAAATCAAAAACGCAATCACTCAAGCTGAAAAACAACTCGGTGACACTGGCAGAGTTTTAGTTAGAATTTCAGGAACAGAGCCACTTGTTAGAGTTATGCTTGAGGGAGAAAGCCAAGAGCAAATTGATATTTTAGCAAAAGAAATCGCTGAAGTTGTTGCGGTTAGGCTTATATAAAATCAATTTGCGCACGTGGTCAAATTGATAATTGAAAATGGTTTTGAAATCTTTTTAAGTCCCTATTTATCTAGGGTTTTAACTATTTGTTGAGGTCAACAAATAGTTCGAAGAAAAGACTGTTTCAAAACGCTTGAGCCCCCCCTATTTATCTAGGGTTTTAACTATTTGTTGAGGTCAACAAATAGTTGCAGAAAAATAGATTGAAAAGGAGAATTGTAATGCCAACAATAACAGCTAAAGAATATGAAAATTTTGAAAATATCAAACGAGTTGACGATGCTAAAGAAGAGTATTGGTATGCAAGAGAGCTTTCGGCGGTTTTACAATATAAAGAATGGAGAAATTTTACGAGAGTATTAGATAGAGCTATGCTTGCTTGTCGTAATAGTGGAATTGATGTTGATAAACAATTTATTCTTAAAGAAGGATTTATTAATCAAGGAAATAAAGCTAAAAGAAAAATCAAAGACTACAAATTAACTAGATATGCATGTTATTTAATAGTTCAAAATGCAGATCCACGAAAAGAAGTTATTGCTCTAGGGCAAACATATTTTGCAATTCAAACAAGGCGAGCAGAACTTGCAGACTATTTTAATAAACTTGATGAAGATAATAAGCGTTTAGTTATTCGTGGCGATATAAAACAATGGAATCAAATGCTGGCGCAAACCGCTCATAATGCAGGAGTTATTTCAACGGAAGAATTTGCAATATTTCAAAACGCAGGTTATATGGGTTTATATGGTGGAGAAACAGTAGCAGATATTCACGAAAGAAAAGAATTAGAAGAGAGTCAAAAGATTTTGGATTTTATGTCTAGTTCTGAATTAGTTGCGAATCTTTTTAGAATTTCACAAACAGATGAGAAATTGAAAAATGAAATAGTTTTTGGTGCGGATGATGCAACAGATGCCCATTTTGAAGTTGGCAAGATTGTGCGTGAAGCCATTAAGAAAACGGGCGGCACGTTGCCTGAAAAAATGCCAACACCTAAAAAGAGTATAACAGATGTTGAGCGTGAGCAACTTAAGAAAATGAAAAACAGCAGCAAAAAAATGCTTGACGAATAAATAAAAATAAACACAGAAAAGGAAACAACATGAGAAACACGAAACTTTGGAAAGATTATGAATTAATCGACTGCTCAGCAGGCGAAAAACTTGAGCGTTGGGGAGATGTTATACTCGTTCGCCCAGACCCTCAAGTTATATGGAACACCCCAAAAATCCACCCACTTTGGAAAAAGGCAAATGCCTATTATCACCGCTCAAAAACTGGCGGTGGTGCTTGGGACGTTAAACGCAGCATGCCAGATTTTTGGAGCATCAACTATGGTGATTTGAAATTTAACATTAAAACAATGGGCTTTAAACACACTGGTCTTTTCCCAGAGCAAGCAGTCAATTGGGACTACACTCGTGAAATTATTCGCAAAGCAGACAGAGAAGTTAAAGTGCTCAATCTTTTTGCGTACACCGGCGGCGCTACGCTTGCTTGCCTTGCAGAAAATGCTCATGTTGTGCACGTTGATGCATCAAAAGGCATGGTTGCTTGGGCAAAAGAAAATGCAGTTACTGCTGGCTTAAGCGGTAAATCTGTGCGCTGGATTGTGGACGATTGCATCAAATTTGTTGAGCGTGAAATCCGCCGTGGCAATAAATATGACATTATCATCATGGATCCGCCATCTTATGGAAGAGGCTCAAACGGCGAAGTTTGGAAGCTTGAAGATGATGTTTATGACTTTGTGAAACTTTGCAGCGAGCTTTTATATGATGATTCGCTCATGATGCTCATCAATTCATACACAACTGGACTTAGCGCTTCTGTTATGGAGTACATACTCGGTGCGGCTGTTAAATCAAAGTTTGGCGGCAGCGTGAGCAGCAGTGAAATCGGTTTGCCTGTAACTGCATCAGGCATGGTTTTACCTTGTGGTAACACCGCAATTTGGGAAAAATAATAAGCATAATTTAATGTCGCTGTTTTGTACTCGGTTAGAAAGCAGCACTAGCAAAAAGGTGGTAAAAAATGAGCAACTTCATTGAATTTAAAAATGTAAGTTTTAAATATGAAAATGAGTTTGACGAAGTTAAGGCGGAAAACATCTTAACAAACTTCAATCTCACAATTGAAAAAGGTGACTTCGTTGCCGTACTTGGGCACAATGGTTGTGGAAAATCAACTCTTGCAAAACTTTGTAATGCGATTGAAGTGCCACAAGTTGGAAAAGTGTTTGTGGAAAACATGGACACTCAAGACGAAGAAAAACTTTATCAAATAAGACAAAAAGTGGGCATGGTTTTCCAAAATCCAGATAATCAAATCGTTGCAACCATTGTTGAAGATGATGTTGCTTTCGGCCCTGAAAATCTTGGAGTTGAGCCAAAAGAAATAAGACGAAGAGTTGACGAAGCTCTCAAAAATGTTGAGATGTATGACTTTAGACACAGTGAGCCACATAAACTTTCTGGTGGGCAAAAACAGCGTGTTGCAATCGCTGGAATCATTGCAATGCAACCAGATTGCATCGTGCTTGATGAGCCAACAGCCATGCTTGACCCTAGAGGTAGAATCGAAGTTATGAAAACAGTTAAAATGTTAAATCAAGACTTTGGAATAACTGTTATTTTCATCACCCATTATATGGACGAAGCGGTTAAAGCAAACCGAGTTATCGTGATGGATAAAGGGCAAATCATTCTTGACGGAAAACCTGAAAATGTGTTCACGAAAATTTCCACGCTCAAAAAAGTTGGTTTAGATGTGCCAGAAGCAACAGAACTGACCGCAATGCTGCGTGATGAATTTGTGACACTCGATAAAGATATTTTAGATATGGATACTTTAGCAACTGAGCTTGTGAAAATCCTGGAGGAAAAAAATTGAGTAACACCATATTAGAAACTAAGAACTTAACATATGTCTACGCACCAAAAACTGCGTATGAACTCACCGCCATTAAAGATGTTAACTTGTGCATTGAGCAAGGTGAACTCGTTGGCGTAATTGGGCACACAGGAAGTGGAAAGAGCACGCTTATCCAGCATTTTAATGCAATCCTCAAGGCGAGTAGCGGAGCGGTGTACGTTGATGGGGAAGATATTTGCAAAGATAAAAAATCCATGCGTGATGTACGCTTTAAAGTTGGCGTTTGCTTTCAATATCCTGAATACCAACTGTTTGAAGAAACAGTTTATAAAGATGTCGCTTTTGGCCCTAAGAATATGAAACTCGATGAAAAAGAGATTGATAAAAGGGTGAAAGAGTGCATAAACTACGTTGGACTCAACGAAACCTACCTCGAGAAATCACCTTTTGATCTTTCAGGTGGTGAAAAAAGACGTGTTGCTATAGCTGGAGTTATGGCAATGCGACCTAAAATTTTGATTTTGGACGAGCCTTGTGCTGGTCTTGACCCAAAGGGACGTGACACAGTTTTAGGTTTAATCAAAGATTATCAAAAAAAGACAGATAGCACTGTTTTAGTTGTATCACACAGCATGGAAGATATTTCAAAAATTGCATCAAAAGTGCTAGTGATGAATAATTCCGAAGTCGCTTTTTACGACACTGTTGATAACGTGTTTGAACATTCAGATGAGCTTATCAAAATGGGTCTTAATATCCCTCAAATAACAAAGCTATTTTTAACGCTCAAAGAAAAAGGTTACGATGTCAAAACTAACATCTACTCCTTAGATTCAGCAAAGCAAGAGCTTATGAAGCTTTTGAAAGGGAGGATATAAAAATGTTAAGTGATATCACAATAGGGCAATACTATAAGGGCGACAGCCTAGTGCATAAACTCGACCCACGCATGAAAATCATCTTGACATTTTTGTTTGTGGCAATCATTTTCGTGTGCAAAAACTTTGCAGCCTTAGCGCTTATGTTAGTTTTTGTGTTTGCGTGCATCTTAATTTCAAAAGTGCCAGTTAGAATGTTTTTAAAAAGTGTGAAACCGATTTTGCCAATCATTATTTTCACAGCTTTATTAAATATTTTTTACGTACAAGACGGCACAGTGTATTTTTCAATTTATAGCTTTGACATCACACACAAAGGTGTTGCAACAGCCGTTTTCATGGCAGTGCGCATTGTGTGTTTAATCATGTCAAGCTCCCTTTTAACGTACACAACAGTTCCAACAATGCTAACAGATGGCATTGAAAAACTTCTAAGTCCGCTCAAAATTTTCCATCTTCAAGTGCATACACTTGCCATGATGATGACTTTAGCACTTAGATTTATTCCAACATTAATCGAAGAAATCGAAAGAATAACCAACGCACAAAAGGCAAGAGGTGCAGATTTTGAAAGTGGCAAATTCATTGAAAGAATCAAAGCAATGATTCCAATTTTAATTCCGCTTTTCATCTCAGCTTTCAGACGTGCGTACGAATTAGCGTTTGCAATGAGCTGCAGATGCTACACTGGCTCAGACGGCAGAACAAGAATGAAACAAATGAAACTCGGTATAAAAGATTTTATTTCACTATTATTTTTCATAGCAGCACTCGCTGGTGTTATAGTGCTCAATTCATTGTTTGGTCAAATAATATAGGTTCAATACGTTCTGGGTAAAAAAATAAGGGGCACATATAGTTATTAGTGTTTTTTGTTTCGCCAAAAATGTAGGGAATGGTCTTGACCATTCCATGTTGGGTTGTTGCTAAGCTTTGGAACGGTCAAGACCGTTCCCTACAAAATTACGATGCGTACTAAGTACGCCACCAAAACTAATCACTAATAACTGTGAGCAAAGCGAACAAGGGGGTAAGTGCATGAGAAACATAAAACTAACAATTTCATATGACGGCACTGCCTACCACGGCTGGCAAATCCAGCAAAACGCAAACACAGTGCAAGAGGAGCTAACAAAAGTCTGCGAGAGAATTTTTAACGAAAAAATCTCTCTCAATGGCTGTAGCCGCACAGACACAGGAGTGCACGCCAATGAGTTTTGTTTAAACTTTTTCACATCGTCAAGCATGAATGTGGAAAAAATTCAAAGTGCAATCAACGCACTCGCTCCAGCGGATATAAGCGTCAGCGATGTACAAGAAAAAAACCTTGATTTTCACGCTCGTTTTGACTGCGTGGGTAAGGAATATATTTATAAAATTCACATCGGCAAAACAAGAAATCCATTTTGTTTTGCGTACAGCTTACACTACCCATATGCCTTTGATGTTGCAGCTTTAAACGAAGTTTGCAAGAAATTTGTTGGCACTCATGACTTTTCTGCCTTTTGTGCAAGCGGCTCAACTGTGAATGACAAAACACGCACGATTTATGCGTGCTGGCTTGAACAAGAGGGCGATATGGCAATTTTTCATGTTAGAGGTGACGGCTTTTTATATAACATGGTGCGAATTTTGGTCGGTACGCTTTTATATGTTGCAAGAGGCAAGATTGATGCAGATGAAATCGAAGATATTATCAAATCAAAAAAGCGTGAGCGAGCTGGCATAACTGCCTCTTCTCATGGGCTTTATTTAAACAAAGTTTTTTACGACAAGGAGGGTTTGCTCGATGAAAAACAAGGCGATTAAAAAGAAAAAAGAAGTGATAACAAAGCTGATTTTAGTTATAATAAGTTTGACTTTAATAGCGATTGCTATGTTCATTGTTTTTATGCTTATTGATGAAAACGGATATTTTTCAGATGAAGAAGCAAATAGCGGCTCAGTGATGGATACTAACTCAATTAGTCTTAGTTATCTTGATGAAAACTCAGTTTTCACTTTTCCTTTGTCGTTTTCAGATAAAGATTTAGTGAGCGTGCAAATCCTAGGTACAAATGTATGCATACTAACGAGTAAAACACTTATTTGCTTAAACGAAGACGGTGAATTTTTATTTTATGAAGAATTAAATTATTCTTCGCCAGTTTTAGTAACAAGCGAAAATCTAGGCATTGTTTACGACGAAGTCGGTGGTGAATATATCACTTTTAATGAAAATAAAGTGGTTTATGAATCGCAAATTGCAGATGATGAAACTTTTTTGCTCGCTAAAGTTGATGACGATGAAAACACCTTGCTTGTCACAAAAAGCGAAACACAATCTAGCATTTTTTATTTGTACGACTCGAAAAATGAGCTGGTTCGAAACTTTGGATTTAGCCAAGATTATGTGGTCGGTGTGAGCATATATGATAGTGATAAAATCGTATTTTTAACAATTGGCTCGCAAGATGGTTACTTTAATTCAATGATTTATCTTTTTGATATGCAAAGTGATACCGAGCTTAGCAGTTATTCATTATCTAGTTCATATGTTGTAAGTGTTGATTTCATTGATAAAAATACATTTAATATCGTCACAAGCGATGAGTTAATTTTGGCTCAAATTAATGATAGCGATCAGATAGTTATCAGCTCGCAAGTTTCAATTCAAGGCGAGCTTTTGAATTATAACATTAGCCAAATGGGTATAATAGTTGCAACGCAACCAATTGATGAATTAAATGAAACACAAATCAGTTTATATAACGATGATTTAATCTTAAACTGTATGATGAGTATACCGTATAAAGCGCTAGACATTTATGCAGATTCAAAATACATTTATGTGCTTACGTCTTCGCTGCTTTATATCTTTAATTCATCTGGTGAAATTAATTCGCAAATCAGCATTAGTGATAGTGCTTTTGAGGTGGTTTCTAGCTCTTCAGGAGTTTACTATTATTCTGTTGGAGTTTTGCACAAAAACAATTATAAATTATCTACATAATGAATTTGTTAAATAAGGTTGTTTATTTGGCAAAAGTATGGTATATTATTTATTAAATATAATTATAAATTTCAAAAGAAAAAATCTAATTTTAATTTATGGAGGAATTTGAATGTACATTTTGGATATAGTTTTAGTTGTAGTATTATTATTTAGCATTTTTATGGGAATTAAAAAAGGTTTCTTTTTAACTTTGTTTGAGCTTGTGTCGTCATTATTGGCATTTTTTGCAGCTAAGGCCGCTTCGGCTCGGATAGCTCCAAGTTTATATGATCAATATGCAAGTTCGAGTGTGGAATCTTATGTTAGAAACGCCTTAGAAGGAGTTTCAGGTGTCGATTATTCAGCGTCTTTAAGTGAAAGCATTGAATCTATTCCAAGCACTTTTTCAGGTTTAATGAGCACGATTGCTGGCATTGATACAGCAACACTTAGCCAAACTGTTGCAGATGCTAATCTCACTGGAGAAGAGTTTATCTTGTGGGTTATTGAAACACTCGCACCAATCGTGACAGCTGTTATTTCTGGCATTTGCTTTGTTGTTTTAGCTATTGTTTTTATTATCTTATTTAAAATCTTAGCAAAAATTGCAGACAAAATTATTAAAAAGCTTCCAATAATCAAACAAGCAAACAAGAGCCTTGGTGCTGTTGCTGGTGCACTTAGAGGGTGCATTTTAGTTGCAATTTTTGCCATGGTTTTAGCTTTAGTTGCAGGTTTTATCGCAAACGATTCATTTGTCACTTTAGTAGATCAATCAATTATTATTAACACAATAAGAGAGTTTGTCACATCATTCACAGCAGTGTAAAATTAAAAGGATAGAGGAGTATATATCATGGAAGATTTTAACGTAAAAGATTTATTTAAAGGCTGTTTAACAATTCCAAACTTATTATCAGTTATTAGAATTGCACTCATTCCAGTTTTTGCGATTTTATACCTAAATGGTGATAAGATTGTAGCTGTAACCATTTTGTTTTTATCAGGTCTTACAGATTTATTTGATGGAAAAATCGCACGTAAATTCAATCAAGTCAGTGCACTTGGTAAGATTTTAGATCCAGTTGCAGATAAACTCACACAAATCACTGTAGCCATTATCTTTTTCATACTTTTCCGCCAATCAACAGAGCCACTCATGAACATCTTCGGTTGGGTATTTTTAGTTTTCCTCATTAAAGAACTTGTTATGATTCTTGGTGGACTTTTGATGCTTGTACTTGGAATTAGACCAGGCGCAGCAGAAATTTTTGGCAAGGTAGCAACAGTTGTATTTTATAGCGTTATGACACTCATCATGGCTTTTGGCCCTGAAGTTGGTGCTTTTGCTCCAGATTACGTTATGAGTGATGTTTTTACAGGCATTTTAGTTGCACTTTCTGCAGTTATGACAGTGGTTGCATTTTTAAGCTATGTGCCAGAAATTATCAGACAATTTAAAGAGTATTTCCAAAATAGAAAATCAAACAAAGCAAAAATTAACAAATAAAATAAGTAAGTGCTATCATTTTGATAGCTTATAATGGAGATCGAAAGTATGGTGTGTTTGATTAATTGCAATCATGCTGTGCTTTCGACTTTATTAAATTTAACAATTAGGGAGTGATTAAATGAAAAACGTGGTTTGTTCAAGATGTAAAAAAAGACCAGCCGTTATATTCATTTCAAAAATAATTGATGGGAAAACTATCCCAGAAGGTCTTTGTATCAACTGCGCAATGGAGATGAACATTGGGCCTATTAAACAAATGATGGATCAAATGGGCATCACTGATGATGATATTGAGTCAATCTCAGAGCAATTTGGTTCAGCATTTCCAGATAATGATGAAGATGACGATTTTGAAGCTGGTGGCAGCCCAACAATGCCTTTTTTACAAGGCCTTTTCGGCAGCCCAACAGGCAGCGAGATGATTCCAAAAAGCGAAGACGAAATTGTTGAAAATAATGAACCAGACAAAAAAGAGCCAGTCAAAAAATCAGCACCATTTCCACCTTTTGGCGCTCGTACAAATAAAAAAGCAGCTGAAAAGCAACAAAAAGCAAAGAAACTCAAAAACCTCAATTTGTATTGCACAAATTTGACAAACAAAGCGCTTGAGGGCAAGATAGACAATGTTATCGGCAGAGAAAAAGAGATTGATAGAACAGTTCAAATTCTTTGCAGACGCAGCAAAAACAACCCTTGCTTAATTGGTGAACCTGGTGTTGGTAAAACTGCAATCGCTGAGGGATTAGCACTTAAAATCACCAAAGGTGAAGTACCAGCCAAACTTGCAAATAAGCAAATTCATCTCTTAGATCTCACAGCCTTAGTTGCTGGAACACAATTTAGAGGTCAATTTGAAACAAGAATAAAAAGCCTTATTTCCGAAGTTAAAGAGCATGGAAACATCATTCTTTTCATTGACGAAGTGCATAACCTCGTTGGTGCAGGCAACTCAGAAGGTTCAATGAGCGTTGCGAATATCTTAAAACCAGCACTTTCTCGTGGTGAAATTCAAGTTATCGGTGCAACAACTTTTAAAGAGTACCGCCAAAACATTGAAAAAGATTCAGCTCTTGAAAGACGTTTCCAACCAGTTAAGGTTGAAGAACCATCAATTCAAGATGCAATCACAATCTTAAAAGGCATTAAGCAATACTATGAAACTTTCCACAAAGTTCAAATTTCTGATTACCTCGTGGAGCAAACTGTAATTCTTTCAGAGCGCTATATTAACGATAGATTTTTGCCAGACAAGGCAATTGACATCTTAGATGAAGCGTGCACTTGTGCAAATCTTCGCAACAAAGCAATAAGTGATTTCGAAATTAGCACAACTAAGCTCGAAACATTAAAAGCAAAAGAAGAAGAGTTACTTTCAGAAATTGAATCAACTGATTATGAAGCAGTCGCAAACGTAAAATCAGAAATTATCAAATGCGAAAATTCAATGCAAGGTCTTGAAGAAAAAGCAAAAGATAATCACGTAACAGCGGAAGATTTAGCCAAGGTTATTGAACTTTGGACAGGAATACCTGCAAGCAAAATCATCGAAAGTGACATGAAACGCTTAGCAGATTTAGAAAGCATTCTCAAAGGAAAAATCATCGGTCAAGATGAGGCGATACACTCGATTTCTGCCGCAATTAAGCGTAGCAGAATTCAAATCAGCCCACGCAGACGTCCATCATCATTCATTTTCGTTGGGCCTACTGGCGTTGGTAAAACGGAGTTAGTTAAGCAAATTGCAAACGAACTTTTTGACTCTCCTGAAACTTTAATCAGGCTCGACATGACAGAGTACATGGAAAAACACAGCGTTGCAAAGTTAATCGGTTCACCTCCAGGTTATGTTGGCTACGATGAAGCTGGTCAATTCACCGAAAAGGTTAGACGCAAACCATATTCAGTTATTCTCTTAGATGAAATCGAAAAAGCTCACCCAGACATCATGAACATCTTGCTGCAAATCCTCGACGAAGGCAGAATAACCGACGCTCAAGGCAGAACAGTAAACTTCGAAAACACAATCATGGTCATGACTTCAAACGCTGGCAGTGAGAGAAAAACCGAGAGTATTGGCTTTGGCAAAGATAAAAAAGACCTCACAAAAGAAAAGACAATGAAAGCTCTTTCAGAGTTTTTACGTCCAGAATTTTTGGGTCGTGTTGACGATATTGCAATTTTCAACGCACTCAGTGCAGATGATTATGAAAAAATTTCAGACATCATGCTCCAAGAACTCGAAACTTCACTCGCAGAGAAAAACATCACCTTCAAGTGGACTGATGCAGTGCTCACATACCTTAGTAAAAAGGCTGAAAAGGGCACTAGGGGAGCTCGTGAGCTTCGAAACATTATCCGCAAAGAGATTGAAGACGGCGTTGCAAACATAATAATTGATGCAATGGGAGCACAAGTTGATGCGATTGCCGTTGAAGTTGATGGCGAAGAGTTAAAACTCTCAAGTCTTTGAGCCGTACAGGCGAACTGCGTCCGCCGAGCAAACGGATAGTTCGGTGCTAAATAATTTAGTTATCCAAAGATTAAAACTAAAATAAAGCGATATCATTTCGAATTAATAAAAATAAAAATGATATCGCTTTTAAAAAATAACAACCAAACTTTCAAATTCAAGCGTGAGCAAAGCGAACTGTACGAAAAAAAGATATATAAGTCAAACAAAAATATTGCGAAATAAGAAATTTAGAACACTTTTATTAACAAAAACAACAACAAAACCCAAAGTTACAAAAAAGAAAAATATAAACACAAGAATAAAACGAAAAAAGGTGAAAAAACCTAAATTTTTTTCATAAAAATCAAACTTTTTTTCGAAAAAGGGTTGACTTTACCTCGAATATTGTGTATAATAACCTACGTTGCATAGGACTTGCGGGTGTAGTTCAACGGTAGAATCCCAGCCTTCCAAGCTGGTCGCGTGGGTTCGATTCCCATCACCCGCTCCATCAATTTAATATGCGCTTGTAGCTCAGGTGGATAGAGCAACTGCCTTCTAAGCAGTGGGTCAGGAGTTCGAGTCTCTTCAAGCGCGCCATATGGTGGATATAGCTCAGTCGGTTAGAGCGCTAGATTGTGGTCCTAGAGGTCGCCGGTTCGATTCCGGTTATCCACCCCACAAATTTTTGGTAAGTCCAAAGCAACACAACTTAATATAGGGATATAGCCAAGCGGTAAGGCATCGCACTTTGACTGCGACATTCGTAGGTTCAAATCCTGCTATCCCTGCCAAATAAGAACAGTAATTTTGATAGAATTGCTGTTCTTATTTTTTTGCCATAAAAAGCCTATAAACACTAGGTTTATCGCTTTTTTAAAATCGAATATTCTTAAATTTAGCCACTTTAGTAAAAAACTAGAGTGGCTTTTTTGCATTTTATAACTTGTTTTGATTTGTAATCGTTAAAATTCAGGGTAATCGTTAAAAGACAGCGTATATTAAAATTAATTTTAAATATGCTGATAATCCTTTATTTAATGAAACTATTGTAATTAGTTGTGAAATGATTTATAATATTTTTATATAGTGAATTAATATTCCAAGCAATTAATTGTTAATATAAGCATAGAAAAATAGATGTGATAAAGATTGGAAATAAAAAAATGAATACAGCTGAGTTAATTTGTGCTTCCTCAAAGGTTTTTTATAATCAACTTCAATATGATTCTAACGGACGATATAAATCATGGGAGCATTGCTATTTAGAGTTTTATCAAGCTAGAAATAAAACAGATGTCAATATTGATATATTAAGCTTACATTTAGCTTTTTACTTAGCAAGTTGGGGTATGTATAGAGGTTCATCTTTTTTATTGCAAAAAGATTATAAAGTTCATAAGCCAGTTGTAGAAGAAATTTTGAAAGAAAAATATGATGCTTTATTTGGTATTGAATGTCATATGTATAATGAAGAAAAAAATCAGATTTTACTAAAAGATTTGAGTTTGTTTTTGCAAGAGTATTATGACGTAATTAGACGAGATATTAAAGGTAATTCTTTACAAAGTAAATTATCGGACGTGCTTATCACTAAAGTGTTAATGGGTACTTTAGGTTGTGTTCCAGCGTACGATAGATACTTTATTGCTGGAATAAAGAGCGAGAAAGTTGCGTCAGGAAATTATAATGTTAATTCTATAATGAAACTAGTGGATTTTTATGAATTGAATAAAGGCTTGCTTGAGTTAACACGAGAACAAATGATTGTCGGTGATATTCTATATCCTCAAATGAAATTGATAGATATGGGATTTTGGCAAATTGGATATGAGATGGATATTGATGGAAGGTAGGAGTTCTATATGGAAATCCCATTTAAAGAAGGTGAATTTGTTTCATGTACGAAGATGTTAATTACAGAAAAGTTTTAAATGATTTTAAACAAGCAAAAATAATAAGAATCATAATTAAATAACGACGGATATGATATAATTTACCACTTTTAGTATTTATCAACAGAACCCTTATAAACGTAGTAAATCAAGAACTTTCAGGATTTTAATGAAACCTTTGGGAGTTCTTTTTTGATTTAATTAGTATGAAATTATTTTATATGATACTTATAAAAATAGCAATCTCAAATGATTTGTGGTTTCATTTGAGGTTGCTGTAATCGTTTGAGGTTGATTGTTTTCTGCTTAATCGTTAAAATATTTCAAACTAATAAACGATAGCAATAAACATAATTATATTCAACCAAACTACATCAAACACCATAAATCATATTGTAATTTGCTGTTGTTTGTGATATACTATATATGAATTTATACTCAAAAATAGAGAGGTGTATTTATGGTTGATTTAGCAAATGAAAAATGGTCCGTATCGATGAGGACGCTGAGCATTTAGGAGTTAAGCCGGCAACGGTGAGAGATGGGATTAGAAAAGAAAAAGGCATTCCAGCACAAAATATAGGCAAATAATGGAAATTTAAATAGTCAGAGTTGGATGGTTGGGTCAATAGTGGAAAAAGTGCTATTGAATAAATTTAGAGATATTTAAAATAGAATGGAGATAAAGAGGTTATGGCCGTGAAAAAATCAGAATTATATTCCATATTATGGGAAGCGTGTAATAAATTAAGAGGTGGCGTAGAACCATCAAGATATAAAGATTATGTATTGGTACTGTTGTTC
>JAWXUR010000084.1:0-7992 GCA_044426265.1 Clostridia bacterium | reverse complement strand
CAACGCAGAGTTAGACAAAAATATCCGATAAGTATGTGGAGTTTTAGGATTTATAGGCTACTTGGAAACCCTCGGCGGGGGTTTCTTGATTTTGCCAAAGGCAAAACAGAGCAATTTAGCCATCACGAAAAAACTATAAACAAATGCTTAAGTTGCTTGCATTGAGGTCGCCCCTACATTTATAATGCGTGCAACGCACGCCACCACAATTTTTCATTCTTCATTCTTCATTTTTCATTGTGAGCGATAGCGAACTTTTTCCATCACCGCAATTTTCCATTCTTAACTAATCATAATATATCACATTTAAAAAGAAAAATCAAGAAAAATCGCATGATTGTCATGCTTTAATAATAACATAATCATTGCAAAACTATCGATTATAAATTACAATGAAATTGCAAAGAAAATAAAAAGAAAAAAATGCTCAATTTACTAATCATTACTTGTTGACATTCATGGTTTTACTTGTTACAATGTGAATATAGCTTAGTCTATAATTAAAACGAATGGAGTATTTTATTATGAAAAATATTTACACTGGTGTTGAACAAATCATCGGCAAAACACCTATTTTACACTTAGAAAAATTACAACAAAAATTAGAGCTTAAAGCTAACGTTTTTGCAAAACTTGAATACATGAATCCAGCAGGTTCAATTAAAGATAGACCAGCAAAATTCATGATCGAAGAAGCAGAAAAATCAGGCAAACTTAAAAAGGGTAGCACAATCATTGAGCCAACTTCAGGCAACACTGGAATCGGTTTAGCTGCAATTGCAGCATCAAAGGGTTATGATATTATCCTTGTTATGCCTGAAACAATGTCTATTGAAAGAAGAAAACTTCTCGCAGCTTATGGCGCAAAACTTGTGCTTAGCGAGGGTGCAAAAGGCATGAGCGGAGCAATTGCAAAAGCAAACGAACTTGCGCAGCAAACTCCAAACAGCTTTATCCCAGCTCAATTCGATAACCCTGTTAACGCAATGGCTCACAAGCTCACAACCGCCCCAGAAATTTACGCAGACATGGACGGAGAAATCGATATCTTCGTTTCAGCAATCGGCACTGGCGGCACAATCACCGGCATCGGTGAGTACTTCAAAGAAAAAAATCCGAACATCAAAGTTGTTGCAGTTGAACCAGCATCATCACCATTTTTATCAACTGGCAAAGCTGGACCTCACAAAATTCAAGGTATTGGCGCAGGCTTTGCACCAAGCATCTTAAACCAAAAAATCTATGACGAAATCATCACAGTCGAAAACGACACCGCTTTTGAATATGGCATAATGTTTGGCAAAACTCAAGGCGTACTCGTGGGCATCTCGTCAGGCGCAGCCTTGTACGCAGCAAGTGAGCTTGCAAAAAGAGAAGAGAACACAGGCAAAAACATTGTGGTTATTCTTCCAGACGGCGGCGACAGATACCTTTCAACACCACTTTTTGATTAATTAACGACTTAAATAACAAGAGAGGTAATTCACAGCGAGGGAGTACAAACTTCGCTGTGAATATTATGTGATACATATGGTAACAGCATTAGGTGAGATTTTAATTGACTACACACCAAAAGGCATAAGCGAAAATGGCATGCAATTATTTGAACAAAACGCTGGCGGAGCACCTGCAAATGTGCTTAGCGTAGTCGCAAAATGCGGTGCAAAAGCTGCATTTATTGGCAAAGTTGGAAACGATATGCAAGGCTTGTTTTTAAAGCAAACCTTAGAAAAATCAAGAATAAAAACATCAAACTTAATTATAGATGATAAATACTTCACAACTTTAGCTTTTGTTACACTTGGCGAAAATGGCGAAAGAAGTTTCGCTTTTGCAAGAAAACCAGGTGCAGACACAAAGCTAACTAAAGACGAAGTTAAATCAGAAATTCTCGAAAAAAGCAAGATTTTTCATTTCGGTTCACTTTCACTCACTCACGAGCCAGCAGCAAGCGCAACATTATACGCAATTAAAAAAGCCAAAAAGATGGGCAGTTTAATTTCGTACGATCCAAACTATAGAGCACCGCTATGGGAAAGTGAAGAAATTGCCAAGCAAAAGATGAAAAGCGTGATCAAATACGTGGACATCATGAAAGTTTCTGATGAAGAAACAGTGCTTTTAACTGGCGAAACAGACCCGCAAAAAGCGTGCGAAAACTTAATCGCTCAAGGTGTTAGACTTGTTGTTGTCACTTTAGGCGACAAAGGTGCATTTGTTATGGGCGAAGCTGGTACGGCATTTGTGCCAAGTTTCACACCAACTTGCGTTAAAGACACCACAGGCGCAGGCGATGCGTTTTGGGGCGGTTTTTTATATCGTATCCACGAAAGCACCTTAGGCTTTGAAAATCTCACATTAAAAAAACTTGAAGAATACACAAGATTTGCCAACGCAGTAGCAAGTTTGTGCATAGAAAAGTACGGCGCAATTCCAGCTATGCCAAGCGTTGATAAAGTGCTTAAACGTATAAAGGAAAATGCTAATTAAATGAATAACGGATTGTGAATAGTTGAGGAACTCTTCGCTCCAGTTGTGATTTTACTGTAATTTCTTAATTATCAGGGAAAAAGGAGTAAACTATGAGACTGCACTATAAAAAAACATATGATAACAACCCAGATTCGTTACCACATGGAGAGCATAAACCAAACGCAGTAGCATTAAAAGAATCAAAAAATAATAAAAAATTAAGTATACTATCAAACTTAGGTTGTGTATTTATCATTGCTATTTTAGGTGGTTTGGGTTTAGTTCGTTATTGGAATCATATTCAAATATTTCCGATAATCTTGGGTGTGTATGCATCAATAATGACTTTAATTCCTCACGAATTACTTCACGCAATTTGCTTTAAAGAAGATGTGTATATATATGCTAATAGAAAACAAGGAATGCTTTTTTTGGTGGGTGCTGAAACAATGAGTAAACAAAGATTTATTTTCATGTCATTATTGCCAAATATTATTTTCGGATTCATTCCATATATAATAAGCATGATATTTCCTAATTTAATATTTCTTATGACTTTTAGTGCTTTTTGTATTGGTTTGGGTTTTGGAGATTATTATAATGCATATAAAGCAATAACTGAAATGCCAAAAGGTGCACGTAGATATTCATATAAATGTGAAGCTTTTTGGTATCTGCCAAGTGGGGCAGAGGAGTAAATATAATGAACAATCAAAAATGCCAATATTGTGGCTCACACAATTTCATAACAGCCAAACAAAGCGGCTATGCGAATATTTGTCGAGGAATGAAAAGCGAAGCGGTGTATCACGAAATCTGCACCGAATGCGGCACAATCGCAAGAATATACGTGAACAATCCGCAACGTCTTTTAACAAAACAGGAGAAAGCAAGTCAAACCAATTGACATGTTAATCATATATTTAAAATTCAAAGGAGAAAACAACAATGAAAGAATTTTTCCCAAGTGTATCACAAATCAAATTTGAGGGCGCAAACTCAACAAACCCACTCGCATTTAAATATTATGATGCTGAAAAAGTTATCATGGGCAAAAAAATGAAAGAACATCTCCCATTTGCAATGGCATGGTGGCATAATCTTTGTGCTTGCGGTACAGATATGTTCGGTGGCGACACTGCTGACAAATCTTTTGGCGCAGTTAAAGGCACAATGGAGCACGCAAAAGCTAAAGTTGATGCTGGTTTCGAATTCATGAGCAAACTCGGCATGGAATATTTCTGTTTCCACGATGTTGATATCGTTCCAGAAGGCGCAACAATCGCTGAAACTAACGCAAGACTTGATGAAATTTCAGATTACATCAAAGTTAAAATGCAAGAAACTGGAATCAAATGCCTTTGGGGTACAGCAAATATGTTTTCAAACGCTCGTTTCATGAATGGCGCAGGTTCTAGTAACTCTGCTGACGTTTTTGCAGCTGCTGCAGCTCAAGTTAAAAAAGCACTCGACATCACAGTTAAACTCGGCGGTAAAGGTTACGTTTTCTGGGGCGGTCGTGAAGGTTATGAAACACTTCTTAACACTGACATGAAACTCGAGCAAGA
The DNA here is from genome assembly GCA_044426265.1 of Clostridia bacterium. Classification (GTDB taxonomy): domain Bacteria; phylum Bacillota; class Clostridia; order Oscillospirales; family Acutalibacteraceae; genus UBA6857. The sequence goes on along the minus strand of JAWXUR010000084.1, from coordinate 3,952 downwards.
TAACATTGCAAGACTCATGAAAATGGCAGTTACATATGGCAGAAAAATCGGCTTCACTGGTGACTTCTTCATCGAGCCAAAACCAAAAGAGCCAATGAAACATCAATATGATTTCGATGCTGCAACAGCAATCGGTTTCGTTAAAGCATACGGCTTAGACAAAGACTTCAAAATGAACATTGAAGCAAACCACGCAACACTCGCAGGTCACACATTCCAACATGATTTAAGAGTTAGTGCAATCAATGGCATGCTCGGCTCAGTTGATGCAAACCAAGGCGATATGCTCCTCGGTTGGGACACAGACCAATTCCCATCAAACATTTATGACACAACAATGTGCATGTATGAAATCATCAAAGCTGGTGGTTTAACAAATGGCGGACTCAATTTTGACTCAAAAACTCGCCGTGCATCATACACATTTGAAGATATGTTTTATGCGTATATCCTCGGCATGGATAGCTTCGCTCTCGGCTTAATCAAAGCAGCTGCAATCATTGAAGATGGCAGAATTGACGGCTTTGTTGCTGATAGATACGCAAGCTACAACAGCGGAATCGGTGCAAAAATCATTGCTGGCGAAACAACTCTCGAAGAGCTCGCAGCATACGCAGAAAACCTCGGAGCACCAACTCTTCCAGGCTCAGGCAGACAAGAAAACCTCGAAAGTATCGTAAACAACGTAATGTTCAAATAGTCGAGTGCCTCGAGCATTTGATTTTTGCGGTACAATTTTTGGCTTCGCCAAAAAGGTACGACCCCCTCTCGAATATTAACCATTGTAATAGATAAAATTACAATCGTAGGGGCGACCTGTGGTCGCCAGCAAATCACCGCAAACAAAAAAACAACGCCAAATCCGTAGGGACAAGGCTTGCCCTTGTCCGAAAGTTTCCACAAACTAAAGACAAGCAAGCCACGCACCTACGGATATTTTCATAAATAATAAGGAGAAAACATGAATTACATTCTAGGAATAGACCTCGGCACATCAGGTCTAAAAACAGTTTTATTCAGCGAAAACGGAGAAAAAGCAGCAAGCAGCACAGTTGAATATGATCTAATTCAACCACAAAACGGCTGGGCAGAACAAGATCCAAACGCATGGTACAGCGCAACAATCGCAACAATTAAAGACGTGCTTGCAAAAAGCCAAGTCAACCCAAGCAACATTAAAGGTGTCGGCATTTCAGGTCAAATGCATGGCTTAGTTATGCTTGACAAAAACGGCGAAGTTATCCGTAACGCTATCCTTTGGTGTGACGGAAGAACCACAAAACAGTGCCAAGAAATCACTGAAAAAGTGGGTAAAGAAAAACTCATTGATATCACAGCTAACCCAGCTCTCACTGGTTTCACAGCTGGCAAAATCCTTTGGGTGAGAGAAAACGAACCAGAAAATTACGCAAAATGCGAAACAATACTTTTACCAAAAGATTATTTGAGATATAAACTAACTGGCAAATTTGGCGCAGAAGTTTCAGATGCATCAGGCACAAACCTATTTGATCTCAAAAATCGTGATTGGTCAGATGAAATCTTGACAATACTTGATTTAGACAAAAAAATGTTCCCACCAATGGCAGAATCAGCAGACGTAGCCGGCTCAATCAGCGAAGAGGCAAGCAAAATCACAGGTCTTGCTCAAAGCACGATCGTATGCTATGGCGCTGGTGACAACGCTGCGGCAGCAATCGGCACTGGCGTTGTTAGTGAGGGCAAAGCTTTCACAACAATCGGCACATCAGGAGTCGTTTTTGCCCACAGTGACAAACCTCAAATCGATAAACTCGGCAGAGTTCACACATTTTGCAGCGCTGTACCAAACGCATACACTGTGATGAGCTGCACACTTTCAGCTGGTCTTGCACTCAAATGGTTTAGAGATAATTTTTGCACAAGCGAAGAAGAAGAAGTTGCAAAACTTCTCGACACAGATAGCTATATCTTAATAGATAAAGGTGTCGATAAAATTCAAATCGGCAGCGATAGACTCATCTTTTTGCCTTATCTAATGGGGGAGAGAAGTCCAATCCTCAACGAAAAAGCAAGAGGTGTATTTTTCGGGTTAAGTGCAATTCACACTAAATATCACATGGCTCGTGCAATCATGGAAGGTGTTATGTTCGCCCAAAAACACTGCTTAGAAGTTATCAATGAAATGGGAGTTTTCCCAGAGCAAATGTATGCTTGTGGTGGCGGTGGAAAAAGCCCAATTTGGCGACAAATGATGGCTGATATGTATGGCGCAAACGTTATCACTAACCAAAATGAAGAAGGCCCAGCACTCGGTGTTGCGATTTTGGCATCAGTTGCTTGCGGAATTTTCACAGACATTCCAACAGCTTGCGAAACATTGATCGCAAAAAAAGGCGAGCAAGCACCAATCAAAGAAAACAGTGAAAAATATGCACCTTATTTTGAAGTTTATAAGTCAGTATATAGCAATCTAAAAGACGATTTTGAAAGCTTGAGCAAAATTTAAAGGAGGATACACCATGAGAATTTACGATATAATCTCAAACAAACGAGATAAAAAAGAACTAACAAATGAAGAAATAGCCTTTTTCGTGCAAGGATACACAAAAGGCGAAATCAAAAGTTATCACGCATCGGCACTTCTCATGGCGATTTATCTCAATGGCATGAGCAAAAATGAGATGTTCACCCTCACAAAAGAAATGGCAAATTCAGGCGACACAATCGATTTAAGCTCGATTGACGGCATCACCGCAGATAAACACAGCACTGGCGGAGTTGGCGATAAAACAACGCTCATTGTAGCTCCAATCGTGGCAGCTCTTGGCATCAAAGTTGCAAAAATGTCTGGCAGAGGTCTTGGACACACTGGCGGAACTGTGGATAAACTCGAATCGATAACTGGTTTTGACGTGGCGCTTAGCGTTGAAGAATTTTTCGAAAACGTACGAAAAATTGGCATTTGCGTTGTTGGTCAAACTGGTAATCTCGCCCCAGCAGATAAGAAAATTTACGCACTAAGAGATGCGACAGCAACTGTTGCAAATCAAGAGCTAATAGCTTCAAGCATAATGAGTAAAAAGCTTGCAGCCGGCTCACAGTGCATTGTGCTTGATGTGAAAGTGGGCAGTGGTGCATTCATGAAAACCCTTGAAGATGCAACTGAACTTTCGCAAAAAATGGTTGAAATTGGCACATCAGCAGGGCGAAAAGTGCGAGCGCTCATCACAGATATGGACACTCCACTAGGCAAAAACATAGGCAACACCCTCGAAGTCATTGAAGCCGTACAGCTGCTCAAAAATCCTGACAATTCTGATTTAATGCAAGTGAGTAAAGCCTTAGCTGCAAATATTGCAGCGCTATCTCTTAACATTTCAATCCAGCAAGCAAACGAAAAAGTTTGCGAGGTACTCGGTAACGGCTCAGCCTACAAGAAATTTTTTCAAATGGTTCAGGCTCAGCATGGCGACACAAAACTAATCGAAAACACCGACCTTTTCGAAAAAGCAAGCATAATTTGCGAAGTCAAAGCTGAATCAAGCGGCTATATTAAAAGCATGGACGCTGAAAAAATAGGCTCGTCAAGTGTGATTTTAGGCGCTGGCAGGGTGAATAAAGATGATGTGATTGATTACACCGCTGGCATTGAACTGCTCAAAAAAACGGGCGACTTTGTTGAAAATGGGGAAGTGTTAGCTGTACTTCACACCAACAAAAAAGAGGTTATCGAAGAAGCAAAAGAGTTATTTATATCTGCTTTTGAATTTTCGCAAGACAAGACAACTAGATGCGAATTGATTTTCGATGTAATAGGATAAACATAAAAAGGGAAGTGCAAAAACTGCACTTCCCTTCAGCCTGTATAAAAAGCCATTCTCGAAAAAATTCTAGAATGGCTTTTAGCTATTTTATTAAAATCGGCATAAAAATAATCAAAAACGTAAAACAGCAAGCAATTCCTCCACTT
>JAWXUR010000007.1:0-38730 GCA_044426265.1 Clostridia bacterium | reverse complement strand
TATTGCATAACAAGGCAGACGAAGAAAGCAATCGCACGATTGGTGATGAGGATAACGAAGTTAGGTGATGAAAATTATTGATTTTAGGCTGGTTCGGATTGTTATTCTCTGGCTAGCCAATCCAAATACAATATATAGGAGATAAAAAGTGGCGAAAATTTATATAGATGCAGACGGCTGCCCAGTGGTGAAACTCACAATAAACATAGCAAAAAAACACAATATTAAAACCTTAATCTTATGCGACACCTCACACGAGTATAACATCGAAGGTGTTCAAACTTTGGTGTTTTCAAAAGGTGCAGACAGTGTAGATTTTGCTCTTGTTAATATGCTTGAAAAAGGCGATATTGTAATCACTCAAGATTATGGACTTGCTGCAATGTGTCTTGCAAAAAACGCAATAGCATTAAATCAAAATGGTGTTCAGTATACAAGTTACAACATAGATTCAATGCTAATGGCAAGGCATACGGCGAAAAAAATTCGCAATTCAGGTGGCAGATTGAAAGGCCCATCAAAGCGTGTGAAAGCGCAAGATGATGCTTTTGAAAAAACTCTTATACAGGTGCTTGAAAGCTTGAATTGACTTCGTGCGTGAATTTATCCACATATCATAAAACCATCTCGTACACTTCGAGATGGTTTTTTTTAGGTCAAAAAATAAACCTTGCAATAAAGCAAAAAGAAGTTTGTTTGATGTTAGGCGTTTGTAGTGGAGGTTTAATTGCGTAAAACGAAAAACAATTAAAACGATATAATTATTTTTATATTTTTAAAAAAAGTATTGACAAAACTAAATCCCAGTGATATACTAGGTAAGCAAGTTAGTTAAAACTAACTAAATAAAAAACGAAATGATTTTTGGAAAATAGAGAACAGATGGTTGTGTATTTTTGGAAATACACAACATTAATAAAGAAAAATGTCTTTTTTTTGACGTGTAGTTAGTCATAACTAACAAAGTTGTTCTTCTTGTGTTTCCGTTGAGGAGCTTAACTTAAGTTTTTGTGAATTGGTAAAAAATGTATTGACAAATGAGTTCGTTGAGGTTATACTCTTGAAGTTAACTAATACTAACTGGTCAATTCGTTTTAATTGCAATGAAAACTTACATAAGTTTGCTGGTCGCACTTCGTAATTTACTAGTTATCAACTTATTAAATTTTTGTTTTTGTTTTTAGTAGACACTAACTCAAGATTTATTTTTTTTACGTCTTGAGTTAGTTGAAACTAACAAAATGAATTTAATAGTAACACAATAAAAAACCATATACAAGGAGTAATCAAACGTGAAAAACAAAAAACAGATAATTGCAATAATTTTAATTTTAACTTTATGTGTAGCTTGTGCAAGTGTGTACTTCATAACATCAAAAGAAGATACAACAACAACGGTATTTGATCCTGAATTTGAAGATATTCAAGATAAAACTGAGGTGACAATGGCAACTGGAAGCATTGAAATTCCAGGATACACAGACATTTATATCACCGCTGGAGAAATTAGCGCAGACGTGGATTTTTATAATCCTGAGTCAAATAGTGTTTATTTTCAAATAACTTTAGTTCTCACTGAAACAGGCGAAGAAATTTACGCTTCTAAACTTTTCTCACCAGGTCAACATCTTTATGAAATCGAATTAAATCGAGCAATTGAAAAAGGTGAGTACGACATGACTATCGTATATAGTACATATAGCATGGATGAAGACTACACACCGAAAAATGGCGCAAACGTTAGCTGCGTTCTTATAGCGCAGTAGTCAAACCAATTTGGTTATATCAATCTTGAACTTGGGAAAATGCAATTTGAGATTGTGTAATAATATATTTTTATAGGAGGAATTTTTTCAATGAAAAAAATTCAAAAAGTTTTATCACTCGTTTTAGCAGTGGTAATGGTAATGAGCATGGGTGCTGTTTCAGCATTTGCAACAGGTGATTTTATCCCAACACAAGATGGCACATACACAGCAGATTTAGTAGTAGCTTGGAACTACTACACACCAACAAACACAAGTATGTGTAATGGCGTTTTCGCTGCTGAAGCTGACGTTACAATTGATGGTGAGTGGGCAACTCTTCACCTTTATGTTTGTAACCCAACTCCATCATGGGGCGGTTTAGACACAGGTATCTTATCAAACGCTTCTATCACTGTTGATGGTGTTGATTACACTGGTGAATTAACAAGCATTGGTAATACAGATGCAGATGCAGCTGTAAAACTTTTCACACAAGATGCTTCTTTCTTCGGTATCACAACAGATACATACTATGCATGTGACACAATGGAATTCGTTATTCCAACTGCTGCTTTAGCTTCAAACATTGAAATCTCAGCTTTTGTTAACCTTGTAATGAATAGCCAACAATCTTTCTGGTTAGATATTAACTGGTTAGAAAACACAGATGAAGATGCTGACACAGATGCTGATGCTAATGTTGAAACATACTCACAAGAAGTTCAAATTTGCGCTGAAGTTGAATATGTTCCAAATCCTTCAACATACACAGTAACTATTCCAGAAAACATCATTGCTGATGAATATCTTAGTACAACTGAAGATACAGCTATTGGATATGACATCTTCGTTGATATCACTGAAGGTGATGATGACGTAACTGTTGTTGTTAGTACTCCTGAAGAGGGTGTTTTAACTAACGAAGCTGGTGACGAACTTGCTTTTGTTAATTTAATGCAAGACCTTCAAGATGAATTTAACAAATATTATGGTGTAATTGGTTTTTATGCTGACGACGTAGCTGTAGCAGCTGCTGGTGTTTACACTGGTTCAGTTGTATTTGAAATCACTGCAACTCGTGCATAATTAACGTTTCAAACCCTTAAAATTATTTAAAAATCGCCATGCAATTTTAACTAAGGGCATGGCGATTTGTATGTAGAATCATCAAATCATTTTTCTTATAAAAATAAAATATATACCACCCCCTGTAAAAGAAAAGGAGTATCCATGAAAAACAAAGTGAAAAAAATAATTATTGCTATGTTTCTCGTTTTAGTTCAAATAATCAGCATGCCGATGACTATTTATGCAATAGATACAACTGTAAGTGAAATAATAGATAAGCAAACCATTGAAACGCCAATGACAGCAGTTGTTAGCAAGGTTTCATCTGGCACTTATAGCGTCATCATTCCATCGTCAATGGATGCGGGTGTTTTGAGCAGCGAAAAAGACAACGTAATTGAATATAGCATTTCAGTTAATTTTTATGAATCTGAGGCGAGTATTGATAGCTCAACTAAATCTAGTGTGAAGATTTCATCTGATAAATCAGGCGAATTAATTCATATCGATGATGATAATGAAGTCTTGCCTTTTGTTAATAATCTTGATGATATCAAAGTTACTGAAAATCAAACTATCGTTTCAAATATTTTGATTGAATCTCAAGATGTTAAAAAAGCTGAAGTTGGTAGCTATAGTGGTACTGTTAACTTTAATTTTGAATTTATTGAAGTTGAAACAGAAGATGAACCAACCACCGAAGAGCAAACAAGTCAAACGACAACTAAACAAGAAGACACAACCCAAACAACAAGCAGTACAACAACAGAGCCAACAACAACAGAACCATCGAGTACTGCGGCAACGACAACAACAGAGTCAACAACTACAGAGCCAACAACTACAACGACAACAACAGAGCCAACAACGACTACAACAACGACTACAACAACCGAATCAACAACTAGTGAAACAACCACACAGCCAACAACCGAACCTTCAACTGGTTTACAAAATGGCACATACACAGCTGGTGTTAGCATGATGAAATATTACGATATTACAGATTACAGCATGTGCGACAAGCTATTCTCTAGTTCTGCTGATGTTGTTATTAGTGGCGATTTTGCAACAATAACACTTTATGTTATTGATCCAATTCCAAACTTCTCTAGTTATGGAACACCAATATCAGACGTTTGGTTTGAATATGAAGATATGATTTATAGTGCAACTGTCACAACTGGTGGGGAAGATAGATACTTTGACGCTGACGGCGGATTTATCTCCGATGCAGGAGAATATCCAACTGCAACTGTTGAAGTTATCGTTCCAAAACAAGCCGTACTTGACAGCGCTGACGGCGACTTAGTGTGTAGCGCTTATGTTGATGCAGTTATGATGAGTCGTCAAGAGTTCTTTGTTATGTTAGAACTTGATGATGTAGACACAGATGATGATGATACAACCACAACATCACCAAGCACAACATCACCAAGCACAACGACAACAACAAATGCAACCACAACAACAACCAAAGCAACCACAACAACCAACGCAACAACCACAACTCAAAAAGCAACAACAACTCAAACAACAACCTCAGAAAGTTCATCAACTGGTTTAACAGATGGCAGATACACAGCTGACACCAATATGATGAAATACTATGATATAACAGATTACAGCATGTGCGATAAGCTTTTCTATAATACATCTGATATAGTTATTGATGGTGATAATGCTACACTTACACTTTATGTTATCGATCCAATTCCAAACTTCTCAAGTTATGGCACACCAGTGTCTGACGTTTGGTTTGAATATAATGGCAGTACATATGATGCTACGATAACATCTGGTGGTGGCGATAAATATTTTGATGCTGACGGTGCTTTCATTTCAACTGATGGCGAATATTCAACATCAAAAATCAAAGTAACACTTCCAAAACAAGCAATACTTGATGCAGCTAATGGTGGCTTGATTTGCTCACCTTATGTTGATGCAGTTATGATGAGCAGAGAACAATTCTATGTTATCTTAGATGTTGAGGGTGTGGAAGAAGATGATGATAATAGTTCTTCATCAACAACAACTACCACAACAGCTTCAAGTTCGGCAACAACTTCAAGTGCAAGTTCAACAACAACTTCAAGTTCGAGCTCAACAACAAGTTCATCTAGTTCTTCTGGTTCAAGCTCAACAACAAGCTCGTCTAGTTCTTCTGGTTCGAGTTCAAGTGGCTCTAGTTCTTCAGTAACTAGTCTTTCTGATGGCACGTACACAGCGGATGTTAGCATGATGAAATATGTTGACATAACAGATTATAGTATGTGCGACAAACTCTTCTATAACTCCGCTGATATCGTAGTCAGTGGCGATAATGCAACACTCACTCTTTATGTTATCGACCCAATTCCAAACTTCTCAAGTTATGGCACACCAGTGTCTGACGTTTGGTTTGAATATAATGGCAGTACATATGATGCTACGATAACATCAGGTGGCGGTGATAAATATTTTGATGGTGATGGAGCTTTCATTTCAACTGATGGCGAATATTCAACTTCAAAAATAACAGTAACACTTCCAAAAGAAGCGATACTTGATGCAGCTAATGGTGGCTTGATTTGCTCACCTTATGTTGATGCAGTTATGATGAGCAGAGAACAATTCTATGTTATCTTAGACGTTGAGGGCGTAAGCTCTTCAGGATCTTCAAGTTCTTCAGGTTCTTCAAGTTCTTCATCAAGTTCAAATAGCTCTTCGGATTCAACTGATTCTTCAACAGTAACTGGCAGTGACAATGCACAAGACATTCTCACTGAAGACGGAAACTTCACAGCTTCAGTTGAAATGAGAAAAGTAGCATCTATTGATGATATGAGTATGTGTAGCCCATTGTTCCATGAAAAAGTTGACATTAGTGTTGATGGTGACATGGTGACTATCACTCTTTACTTAATCAACCCAATCCCAAGCTATCTTGATTATGGTACACCACTATTAGATATCATATTCACTTATGACGGAGTTGATTATGAAGGTGTACTTGATGAAAGTGCAGTTTACACACGTTACTTCTCATATGCAGCTGGATTTATCGAAGAAGCTGGTGATTATGATTGTAACCCAATAACAGTAACTCTTCCTGTAGAGGCTTTATATAACACAACTGATGGCGAACTTACCTGCACAGGCTATGTTAACGTTATCATGAACTCAACTCAAAGCTTCTTTGTTTTCCTCACTGACTTCATCGAGGGTACAACAGGCGACGAAGACCCAACAGTAAATGAAAACTCATCAAGCGATAGTTCAAGTGATGATTCTGCTGAAAGTGAAGACGTACAAGATGCATTGAGCTCAAATTCAAGCGAAAGCACTATCAAAACTCTTTACGCTCAATCAAAGGCGCTCGGTTATGTGATAACACTCACAATCTTAGCTGTTGCCGCACTTGGTGGATATTTTGCTTATGTATATTATAGGAGGAAAAAATGAGAAACACTAAATATTTAAAAGTTATAACAGCCATTTTTATGGTTATGATAATGTCAATAAACACAGCAGTAATTTTTGCCAGTGCCACAGAAGACAATTTAACTGAGGTCGTGGCTAACGGATATTACCGCCACCCAATCACAGGAATTATTGAAGACTCAGGCGGCGAAAGTAGCTCAGCTCTCGGTCAATCCATGGTTTCAAGCGTTGCTCCAACAGTGGCAATGCTTGAAGAAGTTGATGGAAAATACTATGTAACTTTTGCATTCAATTTAATGAATAGCATTTCAAATGTTGAATTTCAAGTGCAAGAAAGAGATGATTCAGACTGGGAAACTGTTTCTCATGAAATAGTTTCAACAGGTGACGATATTGAAACTTTCAAAATTGAAATTCCAGCAGCAGATGCCATTGTCAGAGCAAGTGCTTTTGTTGTACCAATGGGAAGAAGCGTTGTGTTTTACATGGACTTCATTGAATCTGATGCATCTTCAAGCCTAACAGACACTACAACAGACTCTTCAACAGACACAACAACGTCATCTTCAACTTCATCATCTTCAAGTGACTTTGATTCATTAATCGCAAGTGCTGATGATGTTATAACAAGTTATGATATAACTTTTAGCTCTGATGAAACTTCAAGCGATGAAGAATCTTCATCAAGTACTGACGAAACAAGCGAAAGCCTCATCATTGATGATAGTGTTTGGCTCATCTTGCTCGCTTACATTTTTTGCGGCAACGTGCTTTCAGGAACTGTTTTAATTGTGATTTATATGCTCATCAAAAAAGCTTTTGAAGGCGGTTTTAAAACAACAACCAAAACTGAAACTTTAAACTTCGAAGATGATTCAGATGAAGATTCAAAAGAAGATTCAAGTTTTGATGATTTTGACGATTTTGATGACCTTGACGATCTTGACAATCAAGAATTTACAGATGTATGGAGTGACACAGAAAATGAAGATAAATAATACAGCTAAAATTGCAATCGCTCTTTCACTTTGCTTTGTTTTGCTTGTTGGCTGCATAGCCGCATTTGCGATGAGCTCAGGCAGTGATGATTCAAACAGTGAAAGCGCAAGCGCATCATCTTTGAATTTAGATGAAGATATAAAAATTATTGCATCAAGCACAGCTATTGTTGCAATTTGTGAAGCTATGGGCATCGACTTAGTCGGTGTCCCAGATTCAGACCTTGTGGAAACTCCAGAAGTCTATGCTGATTTACCTAAAATTGGCTATTCAATGTCACCAGATATGGAGTTAGTTGTTCAACTTGAAACAGAGCTTATTTTAAGCCCAGATACCTTGATTTCAGACTTGCAACCTCAATATGAAAATGTTAACCTTGATTATGTTTTCATGAATTTAAGAAGTGTGCAAGGTATGTTCAAATCAATCGTTCAACTCGGTGAAATTCTTGATATGCAAGAACAAGCTGATGTTTTAGTTGCAGAATTTGAAGCTTATTATGAAGAATATAAAGCTAGAAGTGTTGATGGGGAAGCTCCAACAGTTCTTTTATTGATGGGCTTACCTGGCTCATATGTTGTGGCAACTGAAAATTCATATGCAGGCAGTCTTGTTGAACTCGCAGGTGGTGTTAACGTGTACGCTGGCACAGGCGATGAGTTTTTAACAGTTAGCACAGAAGATATGCTTCTTAAAGACCCAGATGTTATTCTTTTAACAGCTCACGCACTTCCAGAAGATGTTATGGAGATGTTCCACGAAGAATTTGAAACCAACGAAATTTGGAGTCACTTTAGAGCAGTTCAAGAAGGTCAAGTTTATGATTTACCATATGATTATTTTGGCATGAGCGCTGATTTCGATTATGCTCTTGGCTTAGAATTTTTAGATGGCGTCTTTTATGATAGTTAGGAGAAATAATGAAATTAAGCAATAAAACATGGGCAAAACCGATGAGTTTTATTTTACTTGCAATTTTGCTTGTTATTCTTTTCATGGTTTCAATTAACCTTGGCAGCATTAAAGTTGGCTTTTTTGAATTGATAAAAGGCATTTTTGATGGTCAAAGCAGTGACGTTAATGCAATTAAAGATTTGCGTTTTCCAAGAATTATAATCTCAATGCTCGCTGGAGCTGCACTTGCAACATCAGGTGCACTTCTTCAAGCTGTACTCAAAAACCCTCTTGCTGACCCAGGAATTATAGGTGTTTCGAGTGGTGCTGGATTTTTTGCAATCATTGCAACAGTGCTTTTCCCTCAATTTTATTTTATCGCTCCAGCAGTGGCGATTTTAGGCGGCATTTTTGCCTTTGCTTTAGTGTATACTTTGGCAAGCAAACAAGGTCTATCACCAATTAGAATTTTGCTAGTTGGTATTGCTGTTCAAGCGCTTTTCACAGGTCTTTCAAGTTCAATCAACACAATGAGCGGCAGCGACTTATCAGGCGTTGCAAGCATTGTTGAGGGAAACATCACTCTTAAAACTTGGAGCGACGTGTCAATGCTTGCATGGTATGTTATTCCAACTTTGATAGTTGCTGTTTGCTTGGCAAAAAAATGCGATTTAATTCAGCTTGAAGATAAAACTGTTAGAAGCCTTGGCATAAACATCGATCACCTTCGAATTATCATAAGTTTGATAGCAGTTATTTTGGCTTCAAGTGCAACAGCAATTGTTGGAATAGTTAGCTTTTTAGGTCTGCTTGTACCACACATTGCAAGACTTTTTGTTGGCAGCACAAATAAATACCTCCTACCTTTTTCGGCAGTATTAGGTGCTTTCATCTTCTTGCTTGCCGACACTGTGGGCAGAACAATTGCCTCGCCATACGAAATTAACGCAGCAGTTATCATGAGCGTTGTTGGTGGTCCAGTGTTCATATTCTTACTTAGAAGGAGCAGTAAAATTTATGGCAAATGATAAAATTTTCAAAGTCCAAGATTTAAGCTTTGCTTATGATAAAAACTTAGTACTAAGAAATCTCAACTTTGAAATTTCAAAAGGAAAAATCACAACTTTAATGGGCAGTAATGGTTGCGGTAAATCAACATTATTGCAAGTCATTAGCAAAAATCTCACTGCAAATCATGGAGCTGTTTATTTAGGTAAGCACAATTTAGATGACATATCTTTAAAACAATTTGCCACAAAAGTTGCTATTGTCCATCAATATAACACATCACCAGAAGATATAACTGTTGAGCAATTAGTTAGATATGGACGCACACCTTATCAAAGGTTTAACATGAGCAAGGAAGAAAAAGATTTAGACGATAAAAAAGTTGAGCAGGCGATGAAAATCACTGGTACAACACGCTTTAAAGATAATCAAGTGCAAAGCCTTTCAGGCGGTCAAAAGCAGCGTGTATGGATTGCAATGGCTCTGGCTCAAGACACAAAAATCTTGCTCCTAGATGAGCCAACAACCTATCTCGATGTACGTTATCAACTTCAAATCTTAAGATTAGTTCGCAAATTAAATCAAAAATGCGGAATTACCATCATCATGGTGCTTCACGATATCAACCAAGCAATAGCTTATAGCGATGAAGTTGTGGCAATTTCACCAAATGGCAAAATCATTGCAAAAGGTGAAACTGCCGATGTAATAGTATCAGAAGTAATTTCAAAAATGTATGGAATTGAACTGGAAATGGTGCAAATTAACGACAAACCATTTGTGATAACAGTTTAAATTAAAAACATTTATTCTAAAAAGCCACCCACATAAAATCGCCGTTTAAAGTGATTATATGTGGGTGGCTTATTTGCTGTACGCATTTTATATAAAAAACAAAAAGGATTGTAACGAAGATTAATTCGTAACAATCCTTTTTTTTAATTTGAAATTATCTCTTAAACTTCAACAGCATCAAAGCCTAAATCATCAAGCTCATCAATTGCAAGTGCAATTTTGCTGTCTTCAACTTCAACAGTTTTGTTTTCAAGAGACACTTGAAATTTAATGTTAGCCTCGGTTAAAGCGTTAGAAATTCTCTTTACACACATTTCACAGTGCATATCGTCTACTTTTAAAATTGCCATGATAAATCCTCATTTCATTAATTTTTTTATTGTTTTAACGAGGTCTGTTATGACCTCATCATCACCATTTTTGATGTCGTGAACCACGCACGTTTTGATATGATTTTCCAAAAGTTCTTGATTAAACGCATTGAGCGCAGATTGAATTGCTGAAACTTGTGTCAAAATATCTGTGCAATAAGCGTCTTCACTTAGCATTCGTTGCACGCCTCTAACTTGCCCCTCAATACGTTTTAATCGGTTGTTTAATTTATTTACTTCGTCTGATTGACGATGCTTTATTTTATCCATTTAAAGCACCTACCTAATTTTCAATTTTAGCTCTTTTTAATCTAAGAGCATTTCCAACAACAAAGAGAGAACTTAAACTCATTGCCAGTCCGCCAATCATTGGAGAAAGAAGTATTCCAAAAGGCAAATAGAGAACACCAGCAGCAATAGGAATACATAAACAGTTATAGCAAAATGCCCAAAATAGATTTTCTTTGATGTTTTTGATGGTGCATTGACTCAATCTAATAGCTTTAGCAACATCTAACAAATCATCTTTCATCAAAATAATTTGAGCGGAATCAATGGCAATGTCGCTGCCGCTTCCAACAGCGCAGCCAATGTCGGCTTGCACTAAAGCAGGAGCATCATTTATTCCATCACCAACCATCATAACAGTTTTATTTTGACTTTGATATTTCATAACAACATCAGCCTTTTGAGTTGGCAAAACTTCTGAAATAACTTCATCAACATCAACTTTTTTTGCAATTGCATTGGCGGTTTTTTCATTGTCGCCAGTTAACATGATCGTTTTAATGTGCATTGATTTTAACTTTTTGATGGTTTGCTTAGCCGTACTCTTGACATCATCAGCAATAGCGATGTATCCAACAAACTTATTTTCCATAGCAACAAATACTACGGTCTTGCCCTCGTCACTTAATTCACTTAAATCCATAGGTACAACAACATTGAGTTTATCCATGAGCTTTTTATTGCCAACTGCCAAGTTATCGGCAATTATTCCCATTCCATCAAGGTTTTCGAAATCACCATCAAATTTTGGAGCAGTTAAATTCAACTTGCTTTCTTGCTCGCAAATTGCTTTTGCAAGTGGGTGGTTAGAAAGTTTTTCAGCACTAATCACAAGGCTTAAAAACTCCTCTTGTTTCATTGCATCGCAAAAAACATCAGTTACAGTTGGAGCACCACAAGTGATAGTTCCGGTTTTATCAAAGATAACAACGTCAATTTTATGTGTGTTTTCAAGTGCCTCACCATTTCTGATAAGTATGCCATGATTTGCGCCAAGACCTGTTCCAACAATGATTGAAGTTGGTGTTGCAAGACCCATTGAGCAAGGGCAAGCGATAACTAAAATTGAAGTGAAAATCTTCAAAGCAAAAGAGAACTCTTGACCCAAGATAAGCCAGATAATAGCGCATATAGTAGCTATTGCGATAACAATTGGTACAAATACACCTGCCACCTTGTCGGCAATTTTTGAAATTGGAGCTTTTTTGCCTTGAGCATCTTCAACAAATTTCACGATTTTAGCTAAGGCTGTATCTTCACCAATTTTTGTCACCTTAACAAAAAGCGTGCCATTAACAGATACGCTACCACCAATAACTTCACTGTTTTCTTGTTTTGACACCGGCATACTCTCACCAGTGAGCATTGATTCGTTTACACTGCCACTGCCTTTTATAACAATGCCGTCAACTGGTACGCTTTGACCAGCTTGAACTAATACAGTGTCGCCAACTTTGAGCATTTGAGTTGGAACTTCCCATTGACCATTTTCATCAACCAAAATTGCATTTGATGGTGTGAGTTTAATAAGTTTTTCAATTGCTGACTTTGTTTTTTCTTTGTTTCTTCCTTCTAGGTACTTACCAACGCTAACCAAAGCCAAAACAATTGCCGCTGATTCATAATATAAGCTGTGAACAGCCTGAGCGTTACTATCAATTAGCAATGTCATAACAAAACTATATGTAAATGAAACCGACGAGCTGATAGCAACCAAAGTATCCATATTTGGATTTAAATGCATCAGTGAGTTAAAACCGCTGATATAAAACTTCCTTTGCATGAAGATTACTATCATAGTGATAAACATTTGCAAAATCGCAAAATTAGTAGGGTGAGTGTTCATTGAAAAAATTTCAGGCATAGGCAAGTTTGAAAAAAGCATTTGACCCATTGAAACATAAAGTAAAATTGCTGAGAGTGCAATTGAAGTTATAAGCACAACTTTTTCTGATTTTGAATTATCTGTTATTTCTTGTGACATAATTTCTTGCTTATCCTCAGATTTTAAACTCGCAGAAAATCCAGCCTTTTTGATTTTTGCACAAACCATTTCTTCATTAACAAGTGTTTCATCATATGTAATGTTTAGCCTATTCATAGGCAAATTGACTTCGCTTGACTCAACACCGCTTATTTTTCTAGTAACTCTTTCGATTGCACTTGAACAAGCAGCACAGTGCATTCCTTTAATATCATAAATTTCTGTTTTCATATAACTACCTCCATGTTATAATAATATACCCTATAGGGGTATTTGTCAAGCTGTTTTGAAAATATAAATCGTTATTATAGGTATTGTTTTGTTAATATTTTTGTAAATTTATATATTTTTAATTAATCTTTTTTACGCAAATCTGAGTTAATATATTATTTAACAAATCAACAATTGACTATGTTATGCTGAAAAAAATATATAAATGAAAAGGAAAGACACTATGAATAAAAAAATAATCAGAAAAATCACAATGGCAATCTTCACTGTTTTATTTATAGCAACATCTATGTTGTGCGTTTCGGCTAGCGATGAACTCGTAAGCGTGAAGCTAACAATTTCAAACGCAGCAGGCTACACAACTGACATTTTGCAAGATCAAGATGCAAATGGTGATGCTTTATCACTTAAAAATGATTTAGGCGAAGAAGTCGAGTTTGCTCATGGGTTTTACATTCCAAGCTATTCCAAACTCTCATATAACGACATTCAAGAGCAAGGCTACACAAAACTTCAATTTTACGTTGGCGCAGCCAAGAGTACAAGAGAAGAAAACAACACAAACACAAGCTTTAAAATCGAAATAATCTTAGACGGCGAAACAGTTTATGTAACGAACGAAATCAACAGCGACACAGCTTTTGAATTTATTGACGTTGACATTGCTGATTTTGAAGTTGTGCAAATTAACATTGTAAACAGCGACACTAGCACTAGCGGTGATCTTGTGGTTATTGGTGAGCCTGTGTTCATCAAAGCCAGCAATCACCCAACACTCGAAGTTTACGATATCGAATTTAACGATCATGACCAAATAACGCAAAATTCTCTTTTGCAATACGTGACATCTTTTGACGTGGACGGCGAAGATTTAAGTGAACAAGTAAGCTTCACCACAAATTACACTCAAGACGTTGACGGCACTTATGATGTGACATACACAACAACTGGAAAAAGCGGAGATTCTTATTCTCGCACAGTTGAAATTGAAGTTTTGACTGATGATTACGCTCGTGAATTAACTGTTGAAGAACTTAAACAACCTTGGGCAAATTATCTTTATCACGGACGAAACACCTTAGACACTCAAGGTCAAAAAGTTTTTGATTTAATTCTTGACACTGTTCTCGATTTTGACGAAACAGCTTTCCCTTTAACCACTAAATACAGCACTAGCGTGTATCAAGTCAAGCTCAACCTTTTTGAGCATGGAATTTATGTTTCGTACGATGAAATTTCACAGCTTTCAGGAATTATTCAAGACAGCGAACCCAGAGCCTTTTTAATTCCAGACTGGTCTTATGGCTTCACAAATGAAAATGTGAAAGTTGGAGCGCTCGTTGAGTACGTGACAATTTGGGTGCGTGAAGTTTATGTTAATACGTATGACGAATATCTCGTGACAATGGAGCAAAACGCTCAGCAATTCCTTGGACTCGTTGAAGACGACATGACTATCCCTCAAGCGTTTAATACAGCAGCATGGGCATATTCTAGCTGGATAAAATATTCTGATGGCGCCACGCTATATAGCGCAATGGTTTCAGGAGTTGGCAAGTGCAACGGCAACTCCAGAGGTATTTGTTATCTCGCTCAAAGAGTGGGTATGAAAAGCGTGTATGCAACAGGAAATGTTGCAAGTTTAAGCGAATCTCATGCGTGGTCGTACCAATACGAACCAACCACTGGTCTTTGGTATTTAACAGACGTGCTATGGGGAAGACTTTTAGCAGCGCCACTCGAAACTTACGGCGAAACAACATATTACAGAGCATGGTTTTCAAGAATGCCAGAATATTTTGAGCTTACATATAATGCATATCCAAAAGACAAGCTTACATATCCATCAGTTTGGATTGAAACAAATAAAGATAATATCGTGTTAGTACAAAACGAAGCTTACGACTTGAAAGAAAACATCAGCCTTATTGGCAGCATTTTTGACACTGTCGCAACAGCAGATGACATCATTTTCACTGTTACACCAGTTGGAGTAACTTCGAATATCGATAAATGCTATGTTGGCTTTAGTGAAACTGGCGATGGTTCAAACCTTCTTCAAGGCTCATATAATGTGAGCATGAGTTTGACTATTGAAGGCTTTTCAATCACTGATAATTTCACTGTTGACGTTGTCAAAAGCATAACTGCATTTGCAGATAGTTCAGCTTTCATTTCAGGAAACATTAGCACTTCGCAAGTCGGACTTTATAACGGAAGTGGCGAAACATATCACGATTTTAGCGTACTGCTTTCAGAATCAAGTTCAGCTCAGCTCGATTTAACACAGCTCGGTGACGTGCAATTTATCGAATTTGATTATGGCATCAAAGATTCAGTTAGACTCAACACCTCGTATGGTTCATACGGCAAAGTGCAACTAGATGTGTATATTGACGATGTTCTCGTGCAATCAACAGACACCCTCGGGTGGTACAGCGAATACGTGACACTTAGAGTTGCAGTGCCTGAAGATGCACAAGTGTTAAAGCTTGTAAGCAACCCTAAAGGCAGTGGCAACAACCACGCAGCGGCGGCTAATTTCAACCTTATTGCAGCAAGCGAAACGGCTGAATACACAACTCACACTGACAGCAACAAAGACGGCTTATGTGATGATTGTGGAACAAGCCTAACTGAAAATTGTAGTTGTATTTGCCACAAAGGTGGAATTTCAGAATTTTTCTATAAGATAGCACTTTTCTTCTGGAAAATATTCGGAATTAATAAAACTTGTGCTTGCGGTATTTATCATTATTAAATATCAAATCAATTAACGATAACCAATTAAAAGACGATGTAAAGCCAGTGAAAAACTGATTTACATCGTCTTTTTGAGTTTCAAGAATGCATAAAAAACCTCCCATGATATAATAAGAGCAGGTTTGCCGACCACTCAATAAAAATCAAAGGAGGTATCCAAAAATTGGATAAGAATATTTTATCACATATTAAATGAAAATACAAGTGAATTGAGTGTTTCACCAAATTTTATATCTTAAACAATATTTGACAGCAAAAAAAGACAAATGAGAAATATGTTGATTTTGTTTGTTTTTCGTGTTATAATTGTAAAGAAAAACACTTGAATTTAAATTGAAAATCGGTGGTGATAAAATGAATAGAGCCTTACTTGAAAAACTCTCAGTAATAACCAAAGAAGAACAGGAAATATTAAACGATAATAAAGTTGACATCTCAAGATACACAAATAAAAACGATAAAATCTTCGTTGCAAAATCACTTCTCGAAGATGACACTTTAATTGATATCAGAACCCACACAAGATTCATTCATTTTCCACGCCATAAACACGATTTTATTGAAATTATGTACGTTTGCCAAGGCTCGATAACTCATATTATCGGTGATAAAAAAGTCACAGTAAATCAAGGCGAACTCCTTTTTTTAGGCAGAAATTCATTGCATGAAATCTTGCCAGCTGCAAAAGAGGATATAGGCATAAACTTTCTTATTAGACCAACATTTTTTAAAGCAGCCTTTTTTCACAAGGCTTTCGACTCTAAGCTAATGAGAAATCCAATCGCAGATTTTATGCTCGAATATTTAAGCGAAACTGGTCTTAGCGATGAATATTTGCTGTTTAAAGTTGGAGATGTGCTACCAATTCAAAACTTAGTTGAAAATTTAGTTTATAGTCTTTGCCAAGAAGCGCAGTCGCAAAATAAAGACGAGCTTACAATGGCTCTATTATTAATGCTGTTAATCGAACACAGTCAAAGCTCAATTGCTAACACAGACCACTCGCAAGCCATAGCTTTTCAAGCACTTCAATATATCAACACAAATTACGCTGACGCTTGTCTTCAGGACTTTGCCGATCAAATTGGTATCCCATTATATAAAGCAAGCCGAATTTTAAAAGCCGAATTAAACATTAACTTTAGACAGCTCGTGATGCAAAGGCGATTCAGCGTTGCTCAGCAATTGCTAAGCACAACCAAGCTGACTATAACAGAAATCATTTCAACAATAGGCTATGAAAATTCAAGTTATTTTTATCGAGAATTTCAAAAACATTATGGCTTAACTCCACAAGAATACAGAAACAAACATCAAAAATAGTGCAAGTGAGGACGGTGCTTTTGCAAGCAACGTCCTTTTTATTTTGTCATAAAAGTTATATAATTATAAAAAAAGATGAAAGAGGGTAGTATCTTGAAATATTATTTAGCAGTTGATATTGGTGCATCAAGCGGTCGACATATTTTGTCTAGCATAGTTGATGGAAAAATTGTGCTTGAAGAAATTTATCGTTTTGACAATAAGCAAATTAGAAAAAATAATCATGATTGCTGGGATATCGACTATCTTTTTGATTGCATAATTAATGGTTTAAAAGAGTGCAAAAAAATTGGCAAAATTCCTCATTCAATCGGCATTGACACTTGGGCGGTCGATTTCGTTTTGGTTGATAAACAAGGAAACAAGGTCAGCGATAGCGTGGCGTACAGAGATGAAAGAACTAAAGACATAAAAAATCAGCTTGAACAAAGTCTACCATTTGAAGAGCATTACAGCAAAATTGGCATACAGTACCAACCATTTAACACAGTTTATCAGCTGTTAGCGCTTCAAAACGAAGCTCCAGAGCAGCTTAAAAAAGCACATAAAATGCTCATGATTCCCGATTATTTCAACTTCTTATTAACTGGCAAAATGATTCAAGAATACACCAACGCAACCAGCACTGCGCTAATAAATGCTCAAACTAATACATGGGATTTTGAGCTTATTGAGCGTCTTGGCTTAAACAAAAGCATTTTTGCCGACATAAAAATGGCAGGATACGAACTAGGCGATTTGAGCGAAGCTGTGCAAAAAAATGTTGGCTTTAACTGCAAAGTGGTTTTGCCTGCAACTCATGACACTGGCTCAGCTTTTTTAGCCGTACCAGCGACAACTGACACAGCGGTTTACATTTCAAGTGGCACATGGAGTTTGCTCGGTGTAGAACTAGACAAACCAATCACCACTAAAGAAAGCATGCAAAACAATTTCACCAATGAGGGTGGATATAATTATAAATATAGATACCTAAAAAATATCATGGGTCTTTGGATGATTCAAAGCATTCGCCGAGAGCTTAACGGTGTAAATTACATAGACAACAAAGAGCAAAGAGAAAAATCAACAACTCAATATTCGTTCGCTCGGCTTTGCGACATGGCTCAACAGTGCACCGATTTTCAAAGTGTTGTTGACGTTGACAATGAAGCGTTTTTATCACCACCAAGCATGATTGATGCGGTTAAAAAGCAATGCGAAATCACTAATCAAAAAGTTCCAAGTTCAATAGGGGAGCTTATGCAGTGTGTGTACTTTTCGCTTGCGAAAAAGTACGCCAGCGCAATTGAAAACTTGAGCAAGCTCACAGGCAAAACCTACACTTGCATTCACATAGTGGGCGGTGGCTGCAAAGATGATTATTTAAGTCAACTTTGCGCAAAAGAAACTGGGCTCAAAGTGTACGCAGGTCCAGTTGAAGCAACGGCTTTAGGAAATTGCATGGTGCAATTTCTTGCAGATAAAAGATATGAAAACATTAAGCAAATTAGAGCAGAAATTTTAAATTCATTTGAAGTAAAGGAGATTAATTAATGACTAGATTTGAAGAAAGCAAGGCTATTTATGAAGCACACGGAGTTGACGTTGAAAAAGCAATGAAAATTGCAAGCGAAAAAGCAATCGCAATTCACTGCTGGCAAGGTGATGACGTAACAGGATTTGACCAAAAAGACGGCGGCACAAGCGGAGGCATTCAAGCAACAGGGAATTATCCAGGCAAAGCAAGAAACTTTGAGGAGTTAAAAGCAGACTTTTTAAAGGCGGTTTCGTTTATTCCAGGCAAAAAAAGAATTAGCCTTCACGCTTGCTACGCTATTTTTGAAGATGGTGAGTGGGTAGACCGTGACAAAATCGAATATAAACACTTCGCCCCATGGGTGGAGTTTGCAAAAGAAAACAACCTTGGAATTGACTTCAATCCAACTTGCTTTTCTCACCCTAATGTACTAAACGGCTTAACCTTATCTTCACCAAACGAAGAAATACGCACATTTTGGGTTAATCATTGCATTGCAAGCCGCAAAATAGCTCAAGAAATCGCAGAAAATCTCGGTGACGATGTACTTGACAATGTGTGGATTCCAGATGGTTATAAAGACGTTCCAGCTGATAGATTTTCACCAAGACTTAGACTTAAAAAGTCACTCGATGAAATTTTCGCTGTGAAATGCCCTAATGTTATTGACTGCGTTGAAAGCAAAGTTTTCGGCATTGGTGTTGAGAGTTACACAGTCGGTAGCAACGAATTTTATATGTCATATGCTGCTCAAAATGATGGCGTGTACAACCTGCTCGACAATGGACACTATCACCCAACAGAAGTTGTGAGCGACAAAATTCCAGCTCTTCTTTGCTACTTTGATAAAATCCCACTTCACGTAACTCGAGCAGTTCGTTGGGATTCAGATCACGTTGTACTTTTTGAAGATGAGATCAAAGAAATCATGAAAGAAATTGTTAGAAACGATGCAGTTGATAAAGTGCTCATCGGTCTTGACTTTTTCGATGCTTCAATCAACCGCATTGCAGCGTGGGTTGTTGGCACAAGAAACGCTCAAAAAGCTCTTTTGTACGCTTTAACACTTCCATATGAGAAGATGAAACAGCTTGAAAATGAGGGCGATTTCACTCAAATAATGGTGCTTAGTGAAGAATATAAAACCTTACCATTTGGCGACATTTGGCAAGAATATTGCAAGCGTGAAAATGTAATTGCTGATGGCAGTTGGTATACACAAGTTCAAAAATATGAAAAAGAAGTTTTATTAAAAAGAGGTTAATTATAATGAGTATTTTAGATGTAAAAATTGTAACAGAATTTATCCGTATGTGTAATGATGGCTGGGAACAAGGCTGGCACGAAAGAAACGGCGGCAACTTAACTTATCGCATGAAAAAAGAAGAAGTTGAGCTTTGCAAAGATTATTTCTCATATGACAGTGAGTGGGTTAACATGGGCGTACAAAGTGAGCTTTTAGCTAATGAGTTTTTCATCACAACTGGCAGCGGAAAATATTTTAGAAACGTGATTTTAGCGCCAAGTGAAAACATCGGTATAGTTCAAATCAACGAAAAAGGCGATTCATGGAGAATAGTTTGGGGTCTTGAAAATGGCGCTGTACCAACAAGCGAATTTCCAAGCCATTTCATGAATCACGCCGTGAGAGTTGAGCAAACAGATGGCGCTTGCCGTGTCATTTATCACGCTCACCCAGGCAATTTAATCGCTATGACATACACTCTTCCAATCACCGCAAGAGATTTCACAAGAGCATTATGGCAAAGCGCAACAGAATGTGTTGTTGTGTTCCCACTCGGTGTTGGTGTCGTACCTTGGATGGTTCCAGGTTCAACTGACATTGCAATTGCCACAAGCGAAGTGATGAAAAGTTTCGACAGCGCCGTTTGGGCACAGCACGGACTTTTCTGCTCAGGCAACGACTTCGATTTAACTTTCGGCTTAATGCACACAATCGAAAAAGCTGCCGAGATTTACAACTTAGCAATGAGTTCAAGTGGCGGAAAAATTTTGCAAACAATCACAGATGAAAACTTAGTTGCAATCGCTGATGCTTTCGGCGTACAAATTAACGAAGAATTTGTTGATGTTTAAAAAACCACTTATATAACTGTTAGAATATAGAAAAATAATAATGAATTTAATCACTGCTTAAAAATATTTTTGAGTGGTGATTTTTTTTGATGAAATTAATTAAAAGTAAGATAAAGTCACTAAAAAAACGAGAGAAACTTTAGTTAATAATACTATATATTTTTAAGCCTTAAAAGCCTATAATTAAACCAATAAATTATCATAACACAGGAGAAATAAAATGAAAATAGGAATGTGCAGAGGCTTCACAGTTGAAGATGGGGAAGTGTTTATCAAAGAATTTGACGTGGCAAAAACCTTAGGTTTTGACTATTTCGAAATCGGCTACCACACAATCGAAAAATTCACAGAAGAAGAATTTCAAAAAGCGTTAAAATATATCAAAGACAATCAAATCACAGTGCTTTCAGCAAACCTTTTCGCACCAGCAGAACTTAAACTCACTGGTGAAGAAAAAGATGAGCAAAAAATCATTGACTTTTGCCACAAAACAGGCGCAAGAGCGAAACAAATGGGTCTTAGAAAAGTTGTTATGGGCAGCGGTGGCGCAAGAAATCGCCCTAATGGCTATCCAGTTGATAAAGCTAACGCAGAACTCGAAGCATCTGTTAAACTCAGCGCAAGCATCTTGAAAGAATATGGAATAACATTAATAGTTGAGCATTTGAATAAACAAGACTCAAACATCTTAACCTTATTCAGTGAAAGCGTTGAATTATCAAGAAAATGCAAGAATGTCAAAAGCATTTTAGACACCTTTCATTTTGAAGTTAGTAATGAAGATAAGTCAATAATTAAGCAAAACCAAGACGCAATAGGTCATGTTCATTTTGCTCGACTTATCGGCAGAGCCATGCCACAATTTGAAGATATTTGCGAAATTGAGCCAATGATGAAAATCATTAAATCTTGCGACTATGATGATTTATTATCATTTGAATGTCAATTTGGAAACTTAACTGAAAATAGAGAAAGCTACGCTAAAGTTGTGCAATATTTTAAAGAGTATTTTAATGCGTAATTATAAAGCTAGCTTAACTGCAATTTTCATATAAAAAATATAAGACCGACATACCATCAGGTTAGTCGGTCTTAATTTAGCTATTTTTGAGTTTTTTGAGGTTTTTTACTTTCTTTAGGAATAATCAAAGTGGTTTTTGTGCCAACATCAAATTCACTTTCAATTCGCATCTCGCCACCAATCATAAGTTTAAGCCTTTTTTCAAGATTTGTTAAACCGACACTATCATGCTCAATCAAAGAATTAGTATCAAATCCAACACCATTATCAGAAATAATAATTTCGATATGATCACCGCAATCTTTAGTTGAAATATCGATTTCACCAACTTTGCCAGCTCTTCTAAGTCCATGAATCATTGAGTTTTCAACAATAGGCTGAATAGTTAAAGGTGGCACTTTAAAGTTAATATATTCAAGATCAATTTGATAAGAAAAATTATCAGGGAATCTCATTCTCTCAATTTCTAATGAAGCTTGTACGATTTCGAGTTCTTCTTCAAAATCTATGTTTTCTTGTGAGCTAACAAGTTTCATATGAGAGCGCATATATTGTGCAAAAACTGAGATTGCTCGGTCAGCTTCTTTCGCATCATATTTGCAAAGTGAGCTTATTGTGTTTAATGTGTTAAAGAAGAAATGCGATTTGATTTGTTGCATCAAACTTGTGCTTTGCAATTTATGATAGTTTTCTTCAAGTTCAACTCTTTCCATATCGATATTCGATTCCATCTTTAATATATTAAAATGATTAACAATTAAATATATCATCAAAGCACAAATTGAGCAAGCACCAATTAAGTCTGTACGCTCTGGGAATAAACAAAGAACCGCAATTTCGCAAACAACACCAACTAATATTATGAGCAGGGATATAAGTGAATAATTTGATTTGCGTCTATTAGCGTAAATATGCTGAACAATCAAGATAATGCAGAAAATAGAGCCGCCTCCATAAACCAAATAACTCAAAGGCAACAAGGTTAATAAGGAAATATTAAACACGAATTGCAAAACCAGTTGCAAAACAACATTTCCCCAAGCAAGCATCTCAATAAATTTAATGGCGATTATTTTTTTCTTGTACACGTATTTGATATAATCAAATGCGACCGCTGGAATCAAAAGAACCATAAACATCGAAACTAGATACGAGAAGATCGGCGAATGGAAAATATGATTAAAAGCGCTAAATGTTGATAGCAGCCATAGTGCTGTGCATAAATAAAAGCGAGCTAAACAAATAAAGTACTTTTTAAGAGATTTTCTTTTCCAAATGAAAGCATTAGCATAAATATAAAATGTCATTGCAAATAAAACAAAAGATAGAATAAGTCTAAGTCCCTCGTTAGTTAAAACAACGTTAAGAGCTTCACCATCATCAATTAAATAAATACTTGGAATAACGCTATCAAACTTATCTTCAAAGTTTGATTTAAGTTCAATGGTGATTGTTTGTCCAATCATGTCTTGAGAAATTTCAATGCCGTTCCATTTGTTGCCAGGTGTTTCAAGAAATTCAAAATTTTCTTGCATCTCAAAGCTATAAATTAACTCACCATCAGCATAAACCCAAACTTCAACATCTTTAGTGTAAAAGAACAAAACTTTTTCAGAATTTATTTCTGGTACTATATTAGTGAGCACTAAAGTTTCACCAGGTTCAACATCTTGAAAATTTGACATGTCGTCTAAGTAAATTTCTTCATCACCAATCACCTGAGTGAAAGCGTTTATAAATAGATTATCACTATCTTTAAACTGATAAATATCAGTGTGTTCACCAAAAATAGAGATAACAGCAATAGCAATCATTATGAAAATTGCAATCAACTTAACTGATTTTCTTACGTGAAGTTTTTCTATTAAATCATTAATTTTTTTCATATGAACCCTCCAGAATCGTATAAATTAAATTAGATTTTTTCAAAAAAATAACTATTAAAAAACGTTTGTTTTGTTAACAGTTTCCATTATAACTATAAACTTTTTTGAAACAAAAATCAAGCCTTTTTAATTCAAAAATAGAAATATTTACATATTGTTTTTATTTTTTAGAGTTTTATTTTTTTTGATTTTATACGTTTTATTTAGTCTAAATTCATTTTGATTCACTCTTTTATGCATTTTTTTTTTTTTTTTTTTTTTTTTTTTTTTTTTTTTTTTTTTTTTTTTTTTTTTTTTTTTTTTTTTGAGAAATTTTGGCGAAAAATAGGCAAAAAACTTGCGTAAGCGTGCAAAAAGCGTGCTTTTTGCGAGTGTATTTACAACTTATTCATAATACCCTAGTATAATATAATATCATAGAAAGTTAAGGAGTGGTATTTACGAGGATAATTTACGTAGATGATGAAAAAAGTGCACGCACAAATTTTCACTATGACACAAGAGATTTTGACTGTATAAGCAGTGTGCAATATTTCGATACTGCTAATGAAGCGATACAACACGCAAAGAGCAATCCAATCGATGTTGCATTTTTAGATATTGATTTAGGCGAGATGAATGGTATCGAATTAGTAAGCATACTTAAAGAGCAAAACAAAGACATGGAAGCTGTTTTCATAACAGGTCATGATAATTATGCTCTTGAAGCTTATCGAAGCGGTGCTAGAGCATATCTTGTTAAACCATACACAGTTGCAGAACTTGATGAAGTTTTTGTGTTTTTAACAAAATTATTTAAGGTTGTTGAGCCAGAAGATTTCACAAATGAAAACTTGCAAGGCAGAGTTGAAATCAGAACGTTTGGTCGTTTCGATTTATACATTGACGGTTTGCCAATTGTTTTCAAAACGACTAAATCAAAAGAACTATTTGCATTTTTAATTGATAATAAAGGCGCATCTGTCACAGCAACAGAAATTTTCACCAATTTGTGGGAGGATAAGCCGTACACCAAATCGACTTCCTCTTATGTTAGAAAGGCAGTTGCAGCACTAAAAGAAAAACTTGAAGAGTTGAATTTATCTTGTTTGGTCAATTTCAACAGAAATGCTATCAATATCAATATGAATTATTTTAAAAATGGTTTTGCTGATTGCGACTATTATAGTATAATGCAAGAACAAAGAACGCACATTCGTGAATATAATGGATATTACATGATGCAATATGCGTGGGCAGAAGAAAGCATTAATATAATAGAAACTAAGATCAAATATTTGAATCAAACCAGATGAATGTTAATATGATATACACTAAGCAACGTCTGTTCAATAATTATTAAACAACATTTATCAAATATTGTTGATTTGTTGGGTTAATAAGTGGCGTATTTAATAAAATTTAATAAAAAAAGCGAGTAATTTGAAAATAAATGTCAAATTACTCGCTTTTTGCACGTTAATAACTCGTTAATAACTGAAACTTTGCACGAGCAGTGTGTTAAACTGTGTTTGTAGCTTGAAAGAATTAAAAACACAAAAAACAAATTCACCAAAAAGAGAAAGGAGTTATGATATTGCTTAGAAAAAAATTTAAATCAAGTATTTGCATTTTATTATCATTAATAATTGCATTCGCATCTTTGTTCACTTTAACTTTCACAATAGCAGGAGCGGCAGGAAATGAATATGGCTCAATATCTTTCACAACTCCTGGAGAAAGCTCGAGTTACACAACCTATAACGCAAACATATATTTCGCTCAAATTTCAAGTTGGGGCGGATATGGCACAGTAGCCGATAATCAAGTTTTAGATGTAACTTATGAATACGCTGACGGCACAAGTTCAATTGTTTCAACAATATTCACTGCGGTATATGATAGTGACTTAGGTCTTTCAAAATTATTTGCAGATTTAACCTCAATTCCAGCGGCTTGCAAAGTCACAGTTAACGATGTGCAAATCGTGAGAGATGAAGAAACAGATACTTGGAAAAACTACGCTGGCACTGACGGCGATGTTATTCTCACAAGCAGCGACATCACCGAAGAGATAACATCTTTATCAGGCGGACTTAAAACTATCAACTCAAGCGAAATAACAACTTTTGAGTTTGAAAGTACAGGCGGCACTGGTTCAGGCGGCGAAATCGAAGAAACAACTCAAAACGCAAGCGTACAAATAACAATTCCGAACGAAGCTGACTCAACTTATTCAATGAGTTTTTATTTAACAAGACAAAACGAATGGGGAAACGCTTCGATAAGCGCCTCAGAAACTTATAATGTGAGTTATGAATATCCAGATGGAACTTCTCAAACAGTTTCAACAACTTTTAACACACAATATAATAGTATACGAGGGCAAAGCGAATTATATTTAGACTTAACAAATCTTGCCCCAGGAACAAAAATCACAATTCAAGAAATCCCAACCTCCAAATCAACAGGTGAGTGGGACGATTATATTTCTTCAACTGTCGGAGTTGAGCTAACGAGTTCAAACGTTGATGAGGCAATAACCTTAACTGGTGATTCTGAAATACTACTCGCAAATAGTGCAGTGGCAATTTTTGAGTTTGAATCAAGCATAACTCAAACACCAGATGAAACCACAACCGAAAGTACAACAGAAGAAGAAACCACAGAAGTAACCACAGAAGAATATACAGAAGAAACCACAGAGGAATCTACAGAAGAAACCACAGAGGAATCTACAGAAGAAACCACAGAAGAAGCCACAGAAAGTACAACTGAAGAAACCACAGAAGAAGCCACAGAAAGTACAACTGAAGAAAGCACAACACAAACAACAGTTGTTGGCAATCAGTACGCAAATGTGACAGTTAACATTCCAAACGATGAAATTGAGGGCAAGACCTACAATATGCATCTTCACTTTGTTAGATATTCTCAATGGGGCGACTTCATAAGCATAAATAGTGCCGAAACTTACGCAGTAACTTACATTTACTTAGACGGCACAAGCGAAACAATTTCAGAAACTTTCAACGTACAATATGACGAAGATGATGAGCGTGCTGAAATTTATTTAGATCTCGAAGATATTCCAGCAGGCACAATCATCACTGTTAACGATGTTCAAATCGCAAGAGATGAAACAGACACTTGGAACAATTACGTTGAAACCCACACAGCAGTTGAGCTAACAAGCTCAGACCCAACTGAAATCATTACAGCCGTTGGTGAAACAAGCAGAACACTCTCAGCTGACACAACTGAAGTTTTCGAGTTCACCAGTGAATATGGCGAAGCAGTTGGCGGAAATCAATATGCAAACGTACAAATCACAGTGCCAGACGATAATGAAGATGGCAAAACATACGAAGTTAATGCTTACATATCAAGATACACTGAAAACGGCGACTTTGTCATCATAAACTCAAGTGAGATTTATTCAGTAACTTACACCTACGCTGACGGAACTAGCGAAACACACCTAACTAAATTCGACTACAAATATGATGATGTAGACGAGCGAAGCGAGTTGTACCTCGAGCTTGAATCAGTTGCTGCTGGCACAGTCATCACAATCAGCGACATTCAAATCACAAGAGATGAGAGCGACACTTGGAACAATTACGTTTCAGCTATCGCAGAAGTTCAAATGTTTAGCGAAGATATAACAGAGCTTTTCAGCAGTTTAAATGAAAACCCAGCAACTTTAGTGTCAAATCAAACAACAGAGTTTGAATTTGAGAGTTACGAGTCAGATGTTAAGCGTGAAACCGAAGACACCTTCACTTCTCTTGGCGGAGAATACACCTTGCTTTACCTCTTAAGTAACTATAACGCTATCTCGTTTGACGATATCGAAGCAACTCACATTGTAGGTCCAATCATAGCGCAAGCTGGGGCGTACAGAACTGATGAATCAGCCTTTGGTGATGAAGAAAGCACAACCACCACAACCGACTTAGTTGCATCAGATTATTCAAAGGGCATATCGTCATACGTTGGAACTCTAAGTTCAACATCAGGTGATTCAACTGTATCTTCACTTCAACTTGGCTATGGTTATGATAGACTGTACTATTCAGAATTTGAAGTGCCACTGTTTTACACTAGAAGCACAGAGCTAACAGATTCAAGTTATGAAATCTACGTTCAAGAAAGATTCGTGCACAACGATTTAGTCGATTATATAATTCTTGAAATTGACGGCTCACAGTTCGTTTCACCAAATGATCACGGACAAGCACTCACTTATCAATCAGATAACTTCATCGATTTTGACACTCTTCAAGAGCTCATGATTCAAGCGAGTTATGATCTAGTCGAAGATGGCAGCATCGAAGAAGAAGTTGAAATTAACGTTGTCACAGAGGCAATAACAACTTTAACAATCACAGCTGGTGAATCGTGGACAATCACAGATGCAAGCCAATTAACAACAGTTAACATCTTGCTTCCAGATGATTACGACTACTATTCAAACTCAGCTCTCGAAGCCACAACAATCAACATTATAGACGACACCATCAACCCAACTTATATTGACGGCGTACTGCATTCGCAATTCCCAATAGTTTTAATTGACGGCGAACAAATCACAGTTTTTTCAGGTGAAAATGGTGAGTACGGAGAAGTTGGTAACAAAATCATATGGAACTTACCAAACGTTGTCACAGATAGCGAATCAGGATATAACAGACTTGTATTTTTAGGTTCAGGCTCAAACATTGCGGGGCACATCTTAGCTCCTCAAGCAGAAGTTTGGAACTATAAAGAATATTCAGATGGAATACACTGGGAAGGCGGCAACATCAACGGCACAATCATCGCAGCCGACATTCACTCAGGCAACATGGAAATGCATATGTGGCCATATGAGGGCGCAGCCGAAGGTGGAATATTCACCGCAATCGAGGTTGAAAAAACGTTTACCAATGGCGATTTAACTGAAAATTCTTTCAGTTTTGAATTAAACCAAATTGAGGGCGAAAACTATGATGGACTATTAAACATAGGCTTCCCACTAACAGCCACAACAGACGAAACAGGAATTGCAAAATTCCAAACAATCGTTTTCAACCAAGCAGGCACATTCAACTTCACCCTAACCGAAGTCATTCCAAGCACAACAGATAACATTGACTACGATTTAAGCGAATATCTAGTTATAATCGAAGTAACGGAGCAAGACGAAGACTTTTTCGTAACTCAGCGGATTTATAAACTAGCTGTTGACGCTGAGGGCAATGAACTCACAGAGCTAGTCGAAGTTGAAAAACTAACTTATGATAACATCAGAAACCAAGACTTGCCAGTTGATTATAGCTTAATCAAGGTTAATGAATATGAGCAGCTATTATCAGGTGCAGTTTTTGAAGTTTACGAAGTAGCTTCACCAGAGAGCACACAAGCGGTTGAGGGCGGCTATTACGCCGAAATAACAACCAATACCAGTGGTGAAATAAACATTGAAGACCTCGAAAAAGGCAAGGATTACATCTTGATTGAAACTCAAGCACCACAAGATCACAACCTCGGCGAGGGGTACTGGGTTATTTCAGTCAGTGATGTTGGTCGAGTCACAACAACCGCAAAGGACGGTGCTGCCGACATTGTTGATAGCAAGATTTATAACGACAAGATAACCGAGGAAACAACAGACATTGTTTTATATAAGCAAAATCAATATGGCACACTTTTAGCTGGCGCAGAGTTTCACGTTTATCGGATCATGAGCATCAGCGGGCTAATGAATTTAATTCAAGCCTAACTTCAGGCATAGGCACATTCATCGCTGGCTCTTCTCAAGATGAGCAATATCAAGAGCTTCTAAACGTGAATGACGGCATGATGGGATACTTAATAATTGATAAAATTGACGTTTACTTGCCAATTTATCACGGCACATCATCAGCCGTGCTTCAAAAAGGAATAGGTCACCTCGAGGGCTCATATCTTCCAACAGGCGAACTTGGAAATAACACAGTTTTAACAGGGCATACAGGACTACCGTCCGCCGAACTTTTAACTTATCTCACCGACATGGAAGTTGGCGACACATTCGAAGTTGAAATCTTAAACAAAACTTTCGTTTATCAAGTGTTTAACATTGAAGTTGTTGAGCCATCTGAAATTGATTCTTTGCAAGTGATTGAGGGAAAAGACGTGGTGACTTTAGTCACCTGTACACCTTACGGAGTTAACTCACACCGCCTTTTAGTTCAGGGCGAGCAAATCGCAGTGATTGAAGCAGATGAAGAAGCTGACGTTCAAGCAGGCGAAAAAGAAGAAAGCGTAAGCATTTGGGAAATACTACCTGATTACACTTTCCCTGTGTTAGGCTTGTTAATTTTAATACTTATTTATTGTGGCTTAGTAGGCTATATAAAAAACAAAAGAAAACAAAGAAAAAACGAATTAACTGAAAAATAGTTACAAAGGGGTGATTAATTGAAACTTTATAAAAAAATTATCAGCATAATAATAGTGGCTCTAGTGTTAGCTGCAACATTTTCATCAAGCGTTTTTGCCTTAGACAATTTGCTTAATGGTGAGATTCAATTTAATTACACCCACAATGACAATCCTTTAGATGATGTTGATGTTAGAGTGTATCAAGTTGCAGAGCTCTTAGACGATGGCACTTATGCTATGACACAGGAATTTGCAGATATCGAGATGGATTTTTATCAGCTTGAAGTAATGTCTTATTGGATAAACCTTAAAAATGAAATTGAACATCATGTTGATTACAAAATGATAACACCTGATTATGAATTTGTAACTGACGATGCTGGCAACTATAACTTAGATGATTTAGATCTCGGCTTATATTATATCACTGCCGAATACGAAGACGATGGTCTTTACGCATACTACTCAGAACCACTTTTAATTTTTGTTGGTCAATTTGATGATGATTTAGATAAATGGGTCTATGAATTCACAATCATACCGAAAATTTCCGTGGTTAGTTTAAATAATCCTGCAACAATAACAGTAAATAAAACTTGGGAAAATATTAATAATGAAACAGTAATTCCAAATTCAATCGAAGTTGAGCTTTATTGCAATGGAGAAGTGGTTGACACTGTAACTTTGAGCGAAGAAAATTCATGGTCGTACACTTGGGAAAATATAGATATACATCAGGTGTGGGCTGTTTATGAAAAAACGACATTAACCGATTTTGAAGTGAGCTACGATCGAGATTATTTCACATTCGAAATCATTAACACATATATCGAAGATACCCCGCAAGAGCAAACAACACAGCAAACTACAACAGAGCAAACCACAGAACAAACGCAAGAGCAAACAACAACCACACAAACAACAATTCCATCAACCACCGAGCAAAAAGACGATAACCAAGATGAAGAAATCCCAAAAACTGGTTCAACAGTTTATCTGGCTCAAATGTTAGCAGCCATAGGTATCATCTTTATTTTAGTTGGTTTAGTAACAAAAGTAAATAAGGTTACTTCACACTAATAAAAAATCAAGTAATTAAAAGACGATGTATCACAGAAAAACTGTTTTACATCGTCTTATTTTTTGCCTTAATTATCTTGTAGTGAAAGCGGAGCGCTGTACAGCCAAAAGACATTTTTTGTTTGAACGTCAATTAGAAACTATCAAACCACTTCTATAAGCACTTAAAAGTTCCTCTAATTCGCTAATTCTTTCCTTGATTTTAATTCCCTCGTCAGTATCTCCAACCAACAATCGTTTAGGCATGCTTTTAATCATTACAGTGTGAGAAACTATGTCAAACTCATTTTTAATAGCTGTTTCTCTGTTGATAAAAGCTTCATGAGCAACGAGTTGAAGTCCATAAGAGTTAAAGACCAAAGTGTAGCCAGCAATGCCGGTTACCGCTTGATAAGCCTTTGAAAATCCTCCGTCAATAACCAAAACTTTGCCGCCGCATTTAACAGGGCTTTCGCCTTGACTTTGCAAAACTGGCACATGACCGTTAACAATGTGAGAATTGTTTTCACATAAGCCAAACTCATTTAAAATTGAATCGATAACAGTTTCGTTTTCTAACATTGAATAATAAGGATTTTTATGCTCTTTATGTGTTGACTTATCAGCAATAAAATGTCTTTCAAAAGTAGCCATTTTATTTTTGCCAAAAAGTGGCGAGTTTTTGTGACACCAAATCCACCAAAGTATATCTTTACCCTTGTCTTTCTCAGTTTGATCAATTGCAAAGAACGCTTTTCTAGCATAGCTGTCTAGCATATCATAAATCTTTTTGCCCTTGTACTTTTGACCATAAACGCTAACTTCGGTCAAACTTCCATCTTCGTTGAGCGGTACACAGCCATGAAATAGCAAGTTGTTATTATAAATTTTATACATTGCGCCGTTGTTGAATAAGAAGTTTACATGAGCTTGAAGCTTTTTGCTGCGTTTAAAAGCAGATTTTAGCCTATCAACAATGTTAGCTTCTTCTTCGCTTAATTCATATGGATTTTGAGGGTCGATAGTAGGGAAGTTGGTGTCAAGCATATCATATTTCACGCCGTCAACCATTACAGTGCCTTCTTCATAGTTGATTTTGTCAAGTAAGTTTCTATCGTCCATGTCAAAATCTTTGTTATTTTTAATTATTTGACCCTCAAGTTTAAGCTGAATTATAGTGATAGCTTTATGGATTTTTTGATGCAGCTCAATTTCTGCGTCAGTATCTTCATATTTTCTTGTGATATTAAATCTACTGCATGGGTCGTCAGCATATGTATTAAGTGCAAAAGTTGCAAGAGGGAGTAAGTTAATTCCGTAGCCTTGCTCAAGTGTTTCCAAATTGCCATATCTTAAGCAAATTCTAACGGTGTTGCAAATGCTCGCAGTATGCCCAGCAGCAGCGCCCATCCAAATGATATCATGATTACCCCATTGAATATCGACAGAGTGATAGCCTAAAAGTTTATCCATAATCGCAGGAGCACCAGCACCACGATCGTAAATATCGCCTAAAATATGCAGATGATGAATAACAATTCTTTGAATAAATTCGCAAAGAGCAATGATAAAAACCTGAGCTCGTCCAATTCTTATGATAGTGTTAACGATTTCTTCGTAATAAGCTTCTTTGTCAAGCACCTCATGTTTTTCGGTGATAAGCTCTTCAACCACATGGCGAAAATCCTCTGGCAAGGCCTTTCTAACTTTTGAGCGAGTGTATTTCGAAGTGACACGTTTGCAAATTTCGATAAGTCTATAAAGTGTGATTTTATACCAAGAATTCATGTCAACTTCTGTTTTTTTAATTAAATCGATTTTATCTTTTGGATAATAAATGAGCGTTGCAAGTGTACGCTTATCCGCATTAGACAAAGTATGTCCAAAAACTTCCTCAACCTTTTTAGCAACAGCTCCTGAACCATTTTTAAGTACATGAGAAAAAGCATCATATTCACCATGCACATCGGTGATGAAATGCTCTGTGCCCTTAGGTAAGTTAATCATAGATTGCAAGTTGATAATTTCGGTTGACGCCTTAGCAATTGTTGGATATATTTCAGCAAGTAATTGTAGTTTCTTTTTATCTGTCATATTTACCTCCAAGAATATAAGCTGTTTTTTTGATTGGCTATATATTTTCATTATAACATGTATTTTCAAAAAATCCACTATTTTCACAAAAAAATATGAAAAAAGCTATTTGTAACTGTTTTAGTTCTTTAGTACAATTTTCGGCAAAGCCGAAAAGGTACGCCCCAATGCAATTGAAAATATGTTAAACTTATAACATAAAAGAAAACTGCTACACCCAAAATTAGAGCATAGCAGTTTTCAAAAGGACTAGATATGTTAAAAAACATATCACATGAACTGTATTTCTACAGCAAGGCTATGAAAAACAGAAACATAACCTTTTTGATATTATATCATATCGGGATTTAAAAATCAATTAAATTTTAAAAAGTTAGCTGAATTTTAAATACGAGGATTTTTATTAGCGGCTTTTTGCTGTTTCTTCTCTAATTTTTCTTTGGCTTTTTGCTCTTTTAGTAGTTCCTTCTTCAGCTTCTTTTCTTCACGTATAATCTGTGATCGTTCTTTAAGAACAGCATGGCGAAAATCAACGTCAAAGCTTTTTTCATTTGGATAATCTTTTGCATATATGCCGTATTTTTCACCATAATTGCACCATTCTCTCCAATCAAAGTCATCAAATTTATTTTCCTTTTTTTCAACTATCGAAGTTGCAACACAAGCGGCAACAGCTTCAGCAATGGCGTCCATAACACTATCATTTTTTCCCATTTTATTTTCCTCTTTTCATATGTTTTAACAAACTTGATTTACTAAAAATATCATAGCATATTTCAATATTAAAGTAAATAGTTTATATTGATAATTTTTCGAGTAGATGAGTATACTCCAATTATTTGTATTTTGCTTATTTATATTCTTAAAAATTCTAATTAAGCATAATATTTAAATCGAATTTAAAACTTTAAATTAAAATGCGGTAGTTATTATTTTTTTATAGACTTATAAATTAATTAATGATATAATTAAAAATATAAACGAAAAAAGTGTAACCAAACACAAAAAATTCCCTCTATATAAGTGAAGGAGGATGAAAAAATGCAGGATTTAGCAATTATTGACTTATATTTTAGCCGTGACGAACTCGCAATTTCACTAACTGATGCGGCGTACGGCTCAAAACTTCGCCATTTTGCCCATGGGATTTTGCACAACACGCAAGACAGCGAAGAAAGCGTAAACGACACCTATTTAAAAGCGTGGGACACTATCCCACCTCAAAGACCTACATATTTTTATGCGTACCTCAGTAAAATTTGCCGCTTCATTTGTTTTGGCAAACTCGATTATAAAAACGCACAAAAACGAAGTGGTGAGCTTGTGACATTATCTGACGAGCTGCTCAATTGCATCACCACAAACATCGACACCGACCTCGACGAAAATCACCTAACAACTGTCTTACAAAAATTTCTCGACACTTTAAAACAAGAGCAAAGAGTGATATTTTTAAGGCGATATTGGTATTGCCAAAGCATTGAGGAAATCTCGAAAATCACGAAATTTTCGCAAAGCAAGGTGAAAACCTCCTTATTTAGAAGCCGTGAAAAGCTCAAAAAACTGCTAGAAAGTGAGGGGATACACGTATGAATATTATCATGAATGCCTTAGGTGAAATTGATGAAAAATATCTTGAAGAAGTGCAAAATTTCAAGAAAAAGCCTAACATCTTAAAGCTCACCTTGCCAATCGCTGCGTGCTTTGTCGTACTATCGTGCTTCGCACTTAATGCGCTGACCCAAACATCTCAAAGTGATGATGCACCAGCACTTGACACCACTGCTGCAACTGCTGGAAACGCCACTGATGGTGCATCGTCTGGCAGCACACAAGACGTGTTACTATTTGAATACCTAGGCGAAGTTGTGGAAGTTTTTGAGGATAACACAGCGATAATTCGAATCACTCAAACCGATTTGAGCCTTGAAATGTATGACGAACTATTTTTTGATGTTGGCGACGAAGTGATAGTGAATTTCGCAGTTAATTCGAGTGTAAAAGTGGGTGATTTAGTGGAGTTTACACACGAAAATTACTTTATTTTGGAGGGAGAAATTTATGAAATTGACGAAGAAAACTATAGTTAGCCTTTGTTTAGTGTTAGCAATTTGCTTGGGCATTTTTGCCGCTTATACTTGCGTTAATAGAAATATCAGTTTCGCCGTAATCACTGAATATGATCTTTATGCAAGCAGTGCAACAAATTTAATGCTAAACATCACAAGAGATGACATTTCACCGATTGAAATAGTCGAAGATGAACAAAACAAAACAGATGAAATCATGAGCTTTTCTTTTGACATACTTGAAAACTCTAACCTAGAAGAAAACATTTTAATTTCACCGCTGTCAATCATCTCTGCTCTTGGCATGACGGCAAACGCAGCTAACGGCGAAACCTTAAGCCAAATGCAAGAAGTTTTTGGCAGCGATATACAAAGTCTAAACGATTATTTATATTCGTATATGACCAATCTGCCAAACGGTGAAACGTACAAAATTAACCTCGCCAACTCGATTTGGCTTAAGGAGAACGAAGTGGAGTGTAGCGAGGAATTTTTGCAAACTGTTAAGAATTACTACGAAGCCAGCCTTTACGAAGCGTCATTTGACGCTAGTACAATCAAAGACATCAACAACTGGGTCAATGACGAAACTGACGGCATGATTAATGATGTTATCAGCGAGATTGACGACACCACAATCATGTATTTGATTAACGCTCTGTCATTCGATGCACAGTGGAATAGTATGTATGATGAATATTCATTGAGAGATGGCGAATTTACAACCGAAACCGGAATAGTTCAAGATGTCGAGTTTATGTGCAGCGATGAATACAAGCTGATTGAGCTTGAAAATGCCATTGGTTTTGTCAAAAATTATGATGAAAGCAAATACAGCTTTGTGGCGCTTTTGCCTGATGAAAATCTCTCAATGCAAGAATTTATTGAAAGCTTAGATTCAAACGAAGTTTTGGCACAGCTCAGCGAAGACAATTATCAAAACATTGAGGTTAAAATTCCAAAGTTTAGCTTTGATTATAGCACTGAATTATCTGATGTTTTTGCGAATTTAGGAATGAGCGATGCCTTTAACTCTGTAAACGCTAACTTTAGTGAATTATCATTGTTAAGCGATGAGAATGATAATATATTTATCAGCCAAGTCATTCACAAAACAACAATCACAGTTGGCGAACAAGGCACTCAAGCTGGTGCAGTGACTGCGGTTATATTGGACGCAGCTACAGCTACAGCTCCGCCAGAAGAAATCTACGAAATTTATTTAGACCGACCATTTTTATTCATGATTGTTGATAATGAATTAAACTTACCAATATTTATGGGCTCTTTGATGGAGGTTTAAAAAATCAATTTCAATGTTTATTTTCAACTTAAAATCCAATACTAATTTTAACAAAGGAGGATTTTAAGATGAAAA
Organism: Clostridia bacterium; assembly: GCA_044426265.1. Taxonomy (GTDB): domain Bacteria; phylum Bacillota; class Clostridia; order Oscillospirales; family Acutalibacteraceae; genus UBA6857. The sequence continues at coordinate 2,319 of JAWXUR010000007.1, read as the reverse complement.
TTATATTTGATAATCAAGAAATGAATGTTGAAAATGAAAATGACAACATAGTCGAAATCGCACAAAAACACGGCATAAACATCATCGCTCCATGTTTTAGAAACAAAGGAAAATTTGGCGGCTGTGGCGCTTGTTTGATTGAAGTTGAAGGCGAAAAAGTTTTCGCTTGCGGCACTAAGCCTTATGATGGCATGAAGATTGTCTATGATAGGCAAGACCTAGAAACGATAAGGCAAGAAAGACTTCAAGAATATGCCGATAATATCAAATGGGGCACAACTGAAAACAACACTTGCACAAAATATGGCAATGGCAGTTGCGGCTCAGGCGACGGCTGTGGTTGCGGTGGAAATTGCGGTTGCTGAAAAAACAAAAATCACGATATAAAGGAATTAATAACCTTTATATCGTGATTTGTTTTTATTTTTTTGCATTTGGGGGTGGTACAATTTTTTTGCGGTTAACCGCAAAAAAATGTACGCCAACAATCAATCAATCCGTTGACTTTTTGTTGTTGCTTTCGCAAAATTCTCTAAATGGAATATATTTCTCTTTACCAATTGGCAGTGCAATATCTTGGTTTAAAGTAACAATATACCTTTGTAGTGAAGTTACTAGATAAGAATTTACACAGTAGGTTTTATGAATTCTAAAAAAATTATCAGGAAGTTTAGCAGCGTTTTCACGAAGTAAACCTTGAATTTCAATGGTTTCTTTTCTCGTGTGCAAAATAGTTTTTTGAAGCTTCGCTTCGAGATAAATGATTTCATCTTTTGCATAATAACGATATTTTCCATCGATGCTCTTAAAAGCAACTTTATTCGCATTATCCATTGAACTAAGAGAAGTGAGATAATCAACGAAACTTTTGTCAGCAGCTAAATCATGACCTTCATCATTAAGCGTAAGCGGAATATCTTGAGCGTTAGAGCCATGCACATGAATGAGCTTGAGCTCTCCATGAATATATTTCCATAAAATAGTGAGCCTAGTGTGAGTGCGAATAACAATTTTATCATCTGATATGCTAATTAATTTGAATTTGGCATAGACGATATAAGAAGATCGAGTTTTAGAAAGTAACGAAAATTCTTCATCAATCATTTTGAATGGTTGTGAATTTAATTCAGAAGAAATGATATCTAAAAACTGATCTTTATTGGTTGCGAATTGGAAATCAAATGCACCAATCCATAAAAAATCATCTGCTAAATAATGCTTTTTTTCTTCGATATTTCTATTATAAAAACTGAGTATAACTTCTTTGCTTAAGTCTAAGATTTCCTTTTTGCTTTTATTTTCAATTTTCATTTTGTTCACCTAACATTTTCTTTTCAATAAACTTAAAAACTTTGCTCGATATGTTATTTAACTCTTGTTATTTTAACACATAAATATTAATAAATAAATGTTTAGATACAATAAAAAACACGATTAAACAATAACAAAGATTGCTTTTTTCTTTAATGTCCTATTATAAAAATGAATTTTTAGATTAACCAATCACTTAGTTTCACTTTTGTGTACACTTGTCTTTTTTATTTGAGGTTTTTAACTTTTATTCATATTTACTTAGTGATTACGGTCATCAAGTAAGTAATTTTTTTTGCAATAAAGCATAGAAATCAAGACAAAATTACTGTTAATTTATTATTATGCACCTTTAATTTTTAGCGGTTGACACGTTAAAAATATTATGTTATAATTATTAAGAATTTAGATATTTTATGTTGATTTAACTTGTAATTTGTTTTAAAAAAGAAATAAATATGTGTATTTTTTGGAAAATGCACAGTGTTATTAGTGAAATTAGTATAATAATATCTAAAAATATATAGTTTTAATGCTTTAAGGTGGAGAGAAAACATTGAATATAGAAAATCTTTGTGTGAATTGCATGCACGAAACTTTTGATGGCGAAAGTTGCACTAATTGCGACTTTAATAAGCAAACTTATCAACCCAAATATAATCATTTACCAATGGGGAGAATTTTATATGGTAAGTATTTAGTTGGCGAAGTCCTTGGAGAAGGTGGCTTCGGAATAACTTATTTAGGGTTTGATTTAAAATTAGAAATAAAAGTAGCCATAAAAGAATACTATCCAAACGGCTTAGTAACTAGAGAAAACAACACAACAGTTCATTCGTACACTGGCGAAAAATCCGAATACTTTCAAAAGGGCAAACAGCGCTTTTTAGATGAAGCTAAAACACTAGCGAAATTTATGAATAAGCCAGGCGTAGTTTCAGTAAACGATTTCTTTGCTGAAAACTCCACAGTTTATATCGTCATGGAGTACATAGACGGAGTAACTCT